>NZ_JBSGYT010000054.1:0-54968 GCF_053610645.1 Streptomyces sp. NPDC054883
GGCCCGGGACACAGTCCCGGGCCACCCTCGTGCGTCGTGCGGTTACTCGGCGCGCGGTTACTTGGCGGAGTTGGCCGTCTTCACCAGCGTGTCCTTGGTGACCGCGCCGACGTAGACCTTTCCGTCATCCGTGATCAGGGCGTTGACCAGGCGGGTCGAGAAGATCCGGCCCGAGCCGAACGACCCGGTGACCTTGTCCCCGAGGGAGTCGAGGAACTGCTTGGCCTCCTTCGGGGCGTCCTTGCCGTTGGCCGCGCCCTCGGCGTCCTTGAGGCCCTTGCCCCCGGGTACCGAGATCTGCGCGACCGACGCCCAGCCCTCGCCCAGCACCTTCACATCGCCCTTGCCGGCTCCGGCGGCCCCGCCCGTCAGGCCGTCCAGGCCGGGGAAGGACTCCAGGCCCTTCCACTGCTTGCCGTGGACGCCGCCCTGGCCGTCCTTGCCGTCCCCCTTGCCGTCCTTGCCGTGCCCGTCCGCGCCCTCGGTCACCTTCGCGCCCTTGGGCGCGGTGAAGGCGAAGGTGTCGGCGGCCGGCTTGGCGAAGTCCACCTTGGTGAAGCCCGCGTCCACGATCGGCTTGCCGCCCTGGCTGGACAGCAACTGCACGCGCAGCGGCACGCCGTTCTTGGCGTCCACGGCGATCTGCACCGAGCCGACCGTGGAGCCGGCCTGCTTGGGCTTGAGCACCAGCTGGTAGGCGTCCCGCCCGGCCACCTGGGCGGTGTCGCCCACGCTGACGTCGGTGGTGGGACCGGCGGCCTTGAGGGCCTCCTGCGCCATCTCCTGCGGCGAGGCCGGCATCCGCCCGCCCGCCTTGCGCTCGACGCCCGGGCCGGACTGGACGTCCTTCTCGTGGAAGACCTCGTTGGACTTGCTGTCGTACCCCCACACGTCCTTGCCGTTGTGGGTCAGGCTGTACTCGTCCTTGCCGTCGAGGAAGGTGAGCCTCTGCCGGTCCGGCCCGTCGGCCGCGACGCGGAACGTGTGCGTACCGTTCGCCAGCTGCGCGACCTTGTCCTGCGGGTCGGCGGAGCCGCCCGTGACACCGCCGCCCCGGCCGGCGAGCAGGCCGCCCGCGAGGGTCGGCAGCCCCAGGTCCGTGCTGACCTTGGCGCTGCCGGAGAGCTGCTGGACGTCCGAGGCCGCGATCTTCTCGATGAGCTGCTGGGCGGTCACCTTGGGCAGGTCCGGGTTCCCGGCGTTGGCGAAGGCCGGGACCATCGCGATGGTCGCGGCCGCCACGCCGAACACCGCGACCGGTACGGCGTACCGAGCGGCCTTGCGGGTCTTCGTGTTCGTTGCCATCTTGTCTGCCTGCCTCCGTAGATGCGTCGCGTCCACCCCCTGCCGCCACTCTCACCCGATCTGGTGGGGATGTGCCTCTATCTGACCAAAGGAGAGGGGCCTAAGGCGTCACTCCCCGGACTCAACTGGGCGTACAACCCAGGGATGACACGACACGGGCCCGGCACCCCCTGCCCGTAGGGGATGCCGGGCCCGTCGAAAGAGCCACCGGGACCTAGCCCGCGCGGTGGACCACCGCGTCGCACAGCTCTTCCAGAGCCGACTTGGCGAAGCACTCCGGGAGCGGGGCGAGCGTGGCCCGCGCGTCCTGCGCGTAGCGGACGGTGTCGCGGCGGGCCTGCTCCAGGGCGGGGTGCACGCGCAGCCGGGCCAGGGCCTCGGCGTGCCGCGCGTCGTCGCTCAGGTCGCCGTCCAGGAGCCGTACGAGGTCGAGGTCGTCGGGGTCGCGGTCCCGCTCCGCCATCTCGCGCAGGCGCAGGACGGGCAGGGTGGGGATGCCCTCGCGCAGGTCGGTGCCGGGGGTCTTGCCGGACTCGTGGGAGTCGGAGGCGATGTCGAGCACGTCGTCGGCGAGCTGGAAGGCGATGCCGAGCCGCTCGCCGTACTGGGTCAGGATGTCGACCACGGACTCGTCGGCGCCGGCCATCAGCGCGCCGAACCGGCCGGAGACGGCGATCAGCGAGCCGGTCTTGCCGGCCATGACGTCGAGGTAGTGGGCGACGGGGTCGCGGCCGTCGCGCGGGCCGGCCGTCTCCAGGATCTGGCCGGTCACCAGCCGCTCGAAGGCCTCGGCTTGGATGCGTACGGCCTCCGGGCCGAGGTCGGCCAGGATGTGCGAGGCGCGGGCGAAGAGGAAGTCACCCGTCAGGACGGCCACCGAGTTGCCCCAGCGGGTGTTGGCGCTCTCCACCCCGCGGCGTACGTCCGCCTCGTCCATGACGTCGTCGTGGTACAGGGTGGCCAGGTGGGTGAGTTCCACGACCACCGCGGACGGCACGATCCCGGGTGCGTAAGGGTCTCCGAAACGGGACGCGAGCAGCACCAGCAGGGGCCGGAACCGCTTGCCTCCGGCCCGCACCAAGTGCTGCGCGGCCTCGGTGATGAAGGGGACTTCGCTCTTGGTGGCCTCCAGCAGACCCGCCTCGACAGCGGCCAGTCCGGCCTGGACATCGGTCTCAAGAGCCTGGTCCCGCACGCTCAGTCCGAACGGCCCGACGACGGTCACGAGGGGTACTCCTGTCTGCTGACGATCACCTTGACGATCACATGGATTGTCGATGTGTCGCTGCCATCACTCAAGCCAGCGTATCCGGTCTGTTTTCGATCACCCAGAGCGCCTGCCCCGTCGCCACGCGCGCACCGCCCGATACACACCGGTATGTTCATCAGGAGCCGAAACGACTCGAAGATCGTGGTTCATCCAGAACTGTCACTGACATAGCCGAACGGACGGATCCGGAGGCGGCACCACGGCCCGGCCGGACCCGCTCACCAAGGCGGTTCCGCATGATCATCCGCACCGACTTCCCCTACGAGACCACCCGCGAGGATGTCCGGATCCCCATGCCCGACGGGGTCGGGCTGTACGCCCGGATCTGGCGCCCGGTCACCGACGAGCCGGTCCCGGCCCTGCTCGAATACCTGCCGTACCGCCTCACCGACCGGACCGCCGCGCGCGACCGGCAGCGCCACCCCTGGTACGCGGGCCACGGCTACGCCTCCGTACGGGTGGACGTGCGCGGCCACGGCTGCAGCGGCGGCGTGCCGGGCGACGCGTACGACGCGCGGGAACCCGCCGACGGCGTCGTGGTGGTCGAGTGGCTCGCGGCGCGGCCGTGGTGCACGGGGGCGGTCGGCGTGTCCGGGATCTCCCGGGGCGGCTCCACCGGCCTCCGGATCGCCGCGCTCGCCCCGCCGGCGCTCAAGGCCGTCGTCGCGGTCTGCTGCACCGACGACCCCTACGACAACGGCGGGCACTACCTGGGCGGCTCCGTCCTGGCCGAGGAGATGCACGCGCGGGCGGCCCGGGCGCTGGCCCTGGCCGCACTCCCCCCGGATCCCGGGTACGCCGGCGACGGCTGGCGGGAGCAGTGGCTCACCCGCCTGGAGGCCGTGGAACCGCCGGTGCACGCCTGGCTCTCGCACCAGACCCGCGACGCCTACTGGAAGCAGGGCGGCGTCCGCAAGGAGCACGGGAGCATCCGGGCGGCCGTACTGGCGGTCGGCGGCTGGCACGACCCCTCCCGGGACACCGTGCTGCGCCTGGTCGAGCACCTGCCGCGGGGCCGGGTCCGCGGGCTGATCGGGCCCTGGTCGCACCAGTACCCCGACCAGGGGCGGCCGCCGGGCCCGGCGATCGGCTTCCTCCAGGAGACCCTGCGCTGGTGGGACCACTGGCTCAAGGGCGAGGACAACGGGGTGATGGACGAGCCGCTGCTGCGCTCCTGGATCAGCGAGTCGCACCCGCCGGCCACCGTGTACGAGCGGATGGAGGGCCGCTGGGCCGGCGACGCCGCCTGGCCCTCGCCCTCGGTCGTGCCGGTCTCCTACGGTCTCCAGGGCGCCCCGGTGGCGGTCGCCTCCCCGCAGCACACCGGACTGGACTCCGGGCGGTTCCGGCCCGTCGGCAACGACGCGGACCTGCCGCCGGACCAGCGGGAGGAGGACGCGAAGTCGGCTTGCTTCGAGTTCCCGGTCGCGCCGGGCGAGCCGGTGGAGCTGCTGGGGCGGGCCCGGGTGACGCTGCGGCTGCGGATGGACGTCCCGTACGGGCAGGTGATCGCCCGGCTCTGCGACGTCGCGCCGGACGGGGCCTCGACGCTGGTCACGCGCGGCGCGCTGAACCTGTCGGCGCGCGGCGGGCGGGACCGGGCGGCGCCCTGGCCGGTGGGCTCGTACGAGGAGGTCGCCTTCGAGCTGAACGGCATCGGCTACGCGTTCCCGCCGGGCCACCGGATCCGGCTGGCGCTGTCCTCGGCGTACTGGCCGTGGGTCTGGCCGCGGGCCGGCTCGGAGGCGGGCTGGACCCTCGACCCGGCGGGCAGCACGCTGGAGTCGTGGGTCTGGCCGCGGGCCGGCTCGGAGGCGGGCTGGACCCTCGACCCGGCGGGCAGCACGCTGGAGCTGCCGTTGCGGACGGCGGGCCCGCTGGACGGCGGCATCGCCTTCGAGGCGCCGGAGCAGGCGGAGCCGCTGGGGGTCGTGTACCCGGCGACGCTGGACGAGCCGCGGCCGGAGCGGGTCGTCGTACGGGACGTCGCGCGCGGCACGTGGCGGCTGGAGGCCGACCCCTGCCGAGGCGGGACGCGGGTGTACCCGGACGGCCTGGAGTACGGGGAGGAGGCGGTGGAGGAGTACGTAATCCGGTCGGCGGACGCCCTGTCCGCGCGGGCCCGCTCGGACCGGCGGATCCGGCTGCACCGGCCGGAGTCGGGCTGGGAGGCCACGGTGGAGACCCGCTCGGAGGTCTCCTGCGATGCGGGCGGGTTCCTGACGTCGAACGAGGTGGTGTGCCGGGAGGGCGGCGAGGTGGTCTTCCACCGGACGTGGGAACGCCGCCTCCCGCGCACGGCGGGCTGACCGCCCCCGGGGGAGGCGGCCCGCCGGAACCGGCGCAGGCACCCGGCAGACACCGGCGGTCAGCGGCGGTCAGCGACAGGCACCGGCAGGCACCGGCAGGCACCGGCGGTCAGCGGAACAGGCGTTCCAGGACCACCGCGATGCCGTCGGCCTCGTTGGACAGCGTCACCTCGTCGGCCACCGCCACGAGTTCCCGGTGCGCGTCCGCCATCGCCACCCCGTACGCCGCCCAGCCGAACATCGGCACGTCGTTGGGCATGTCACCGAAGGCGATCGTGGCCGAGGCGGCGAGCCCGAGGACGTCCGCGGCCCGCGCGAGGCCGCTCGCCTTGTCGATGCCGGGCGGCTGGAGCTCCACCGTGTGCTCCCCCGCCATCGTCACGTTGACGAGGTCCCCGACCACCCCCCGTGCGACCCGGGTCAGTTCGTCGTCGTCCAGCTCCGGGTGCTGGAGCAGCACCTTGTTGATCGGCGCCGACCACAGGTCCGTCCGGCGCCGCACCCGGACCGTCGGCAGGTGCGGGTGCGGCATCCGGTAGCCCGGCCCTATCAGCATCTCCGCGTCCACCCCCTCCTGGTCGACCGCCACGTACACCTCGCCGATCTCCGCCTCGATCTTGCCGAGGGCGACCTCCGCCAGGCCGCGGTCCATGCACACGGAGTGCAGCAGGCGCCCGCGCGCCGCGTCGTACACCTGCGCGCCCTGCCCGCACACCGCGAGCCCCGTGTACCCGAGGCCGTCCAGGACGTGGCGTACCTGCGGGACCGGGCGGCCGGTCACGATGATGTGTTCGGCCCCGGCGGCGCGGGCTCGCGCGAGGGCGGTGTGGGAACGGGCCGAGACGGTGTCCCCGGCGCGCAGCAGAGTCCCGTCCAGGTCGGTGGCGATCAAGGCGAAGGGGAGGGCCGAAGGCGGGGCGGAAGTCACGGCGCAAGGATACGGACCCCTTTGGACAAGTCCTACAAATAGCGCCCGAATCCGGCCTCCCACACGTCCCATCAGCCACGTAACGTGTCAACGAGCCCCCGGGACACCCCCGGACCGCGTCGAAAGCGAGGCAGCAACCCATGCCCCAGCAGAGCCCCCTCGATGTCCCCGAGGGCGACCCGTTCGGACCGCACAACCTCCCCTACGGCGTGTTCTCCACCGCCGAGGACCCCCGGCGCCGGGTCGGTGTGCGGATCGGCGGCCACGTCCTGGACGCCGGAGCGGCCGCGCTCGCACTCGGTTCCCCCTACGCCGGGCTGCTCGGCCGGCCCTCCCTGAACCCGCTGCTCGCCGCGGGCCGCACCGCCTGGCGCGACGTACGGCGCGCGCTGACCGCCTGGGTGACCGACCCCGGCCACCGCGCGACGGTCGAACCGCACCTGACGCCGCTCGACGCCGTCACCCTGCACCTGCCGTACGAGGTCGCCGACTACGTCGACTTCTACGCGAGCGAGCACCACGCGACGAACGTCGGGAAGATCTTCCGCCCGGACGGTGACGCCCTCACCCCGAACTGGAAGCACCTGCCGATCGGTTACCACGGCCGCTCCGGCACCATCGTGGTCTCCGGCACCGACGTCGTACGCCCCTGCGGGCAGCGCAAGGCCCCCACCGACCCGGCGCCCGTCTTCGGCCCGAGCGTCAAGCTCGACATCGAGGCGGAGGTCGGCTTCGTCGTCGGCACCCCCTCCGAGCTGGGCCGCCCGGTCGCGCTCGGCGAGTTCGAGGACCACGTCTTCGGCCTGTTCCTCCTCAACGACTGGTCCGCGCGGGACGTCCAGGCCTGGGAGTACGTGCCGCTCGGCCCGTTCCTCGGCAAGTCGTTCGCCACCTCCGTCTCCGCCTGGGTCACCCCGCTGGAGGCCCTGGACGCCGCCCGGGTGGCCCCGCCCGCCCGGGACTTCCCGCTGCTGCCGTACCTGGACGACGCCGACGCCGACCGCCCCGGCGGCTTCGACCTGCGCATCACCGTCTCCATCAACGGGCAGGAGGTGGCCCGGCCGCCGTTCGCGTCGATGTACTGGACCGCCGCCCAGCAGCTGGCCCACATGACGGTCAACGGCGCCTCCCTGCGCACCGGTGACGTCTACGGCTCCGGCACCGTCAGCGGCCCCGAGACCGACCAGCGCGGCTCCCTGCTGGAGCTGACCTGGAACGGCCGCGACGCCATCGAGCTCGCCGACGGCAAGCGCACCTTCCTGGAGGACGGCGACACCGTCACCCTCACCGCCTGGGCGCCCGGCCCGCAGGGCAGCCGCGTCGGCCTCGGCGAGGTCACCGGCCGCATCGTCGCCTCCCGCTGACCCCGGCCGCGGTGGGCCACCGCTCCACCCCGGTCAACGCGCGGGCCCGGCCCCCCTCAGGGGAGCCGGGCCCGCGCTACACCGCGCACGCGCTACCGCACGAACGTACTCGCCTGACCCGCCAGGTCCAGGAAGTACTGCGGCGCCACACCCAGGACCAGGGTCACCGCCACGCCGACCGCGATCGTGGTCATCGTCAGCGGCGAGGGCACCGCCACCGTCGGGCCGTCGGCCTTCGGCTCGCTGAAGAACATCAGCACGATCACCCGGATGTAGAAGAACGCGGCGATCGCGGACGAGATCACACCGACCACGACCAGCACCCCGGCACCGCCCTCCGCAGCCGCCTTGAACACGGCGAACTTGCCGGTGAAGCCGGACGTGAGCGGGATGCCCGCGAAGGCCAGCAGGAACACCGCGAAGACCGCCGCGGTGAGCGGCGAACGACGGCCCAGCCCCGCCCACTTCGACAGGTGGGTGGCCTCGCCGCCCGCGTCCCGGACCAGCGTGACCACGGCGAACGCGCCGATCGTCACGAAGGAGTACGCACCCAGGTAGAACAGCACCGACTGGATGCCCGCGGCGGAGGTGGCGATCACACCGGCCAGGATGAAACCGGCGTGCGCGATCGAGGAGTAGGCCAGGAGCCGCTTGACGTCGGTCTGGGTCACGGCGATCACCGCGCCCGCCAGCATCGTGACGATCGCGACTCCCCACATCACCGGCCGCCAGTCCCAGCGCAGCCCCGGCAGCACCACGTACAGCAGGCGCAGCAGCGCGCCGAACGCCGCGACCTTGGTCGCCGCCGCCATGAAGCCGGTGACCGGCGTCGGGGCGCCCTGGTACACGTCCGGCGTCCACATGTGGAAGGGGACGGCGCCGACCTTGAACAGCAGGCCCATCAGGACCAGCGCGCCGCCGATGAGCAACAGCGCGTCGTTGCCCATGGTGGAGGCCAATGCCGGGTCGATCTTCGAGACCGTACCGTCCACCACGTCCGCGATCACCGCGTACGAGACGGAGCCGGCGTAGCCGTAGAGCAGCGCGATGCCGAACAGCAGGAACGCCGAGGAGAACGCCCCCAGCAGGAAGTACTTGACCGCCGCTTCCTGCGACATCAGCCGCTGCCGGCGGGCGAGGGCGCAGAGCAGGTACAGCGGCAGGGAGAAGACCTCCAGCGCGATGAACAGCGTCAGCAGGTCGTCCGCCGCCGGGAAGATCAGCATTCCGGAGATCGCGAACAGGGCCAGCGGGAAGACCTCGGTGGTGGTGAAACCGGCCTTGACGGCCGCCTTCTCGCTGTCGCTGCCGGGAACGGACGCCGCCTGCGCGGCGAAGGAGTCCACCCTGTTCCCGTGGGAGGCCGGGTCCAGGCGCCGCTCCGCGAAGGTGAACACGGCCACGATCGACGCCAGCAGGATGGTGCCCTGCAGGAACAGCGCCGGGCCGTCCACGGCGATCGCGCCCATGGCCGCGATGTGCGCCTTGGAGTTCCCGTACCCGCCGGCCGCGAGGCCGACGACCGCCGCGAAGGCCGCGGCCAGCGCGGCGACGGCGAGGAACACCTGCACGTGATAGCGGTACTTGCGCGCCACGAAGGCCTCGACGAGGACGCCGAGGACCGCCGCGCCCACCACGATCAGCGTGGGCGCGAGCTGCGCGTATTCGATGTGCGGGGCCGGGATCTTGGTGGCCGGGTCCGCGGCCGCCAGTGTCAGCAGGCCCTGGGCAGCAGTCAGCGTGCTCACTTCGCCGCCTCCCCGTTCTTCGCTTGGACGGCGACCTCGGGCTTGGGGTCCGTCTGCTTCACGTCCGACATGGTGTGCTTGACCGCCGGGTTGACGATCTCGGTCAGCGGCTTCGGGTACACGCCCAGCCCGATCAGCAGCGCGATCAGCGGGGCGACCACCAGGACCTCCCGCAGCCGCAGGTCCGGCATCGCGCGGACCTCTTCCTTCACCGGGCCGGTCATCGTGCGCTGGTAGAGCACCAGCGTGTACAGCGCGGCCAGCACGATGCCGAAGGTGGCGATGATGCCCACGACCGGGTACCGGGTGAACGTGCCGACCAGGACCAGGAACTCACTGACGAACGGCGCGAGCCCCGGCAGGGACAGCGTCGCGAGACTGCCGATGAGGAAGGTCCCGGCGAGCACCGGGGCCACCTTCTGCACGCCGCCGTAGTCGGCGATGAGCCGCGAGCCGCGCCGCGAGATCAGGAATCCGGCGACCAGCATCAGCGCCGCCGTGGAGATCCCGTGGTTGACCATGTACAGCGTCGCGCCCGACTGGCCCTGGGTGGTCATCGCGAAGATGCCCATGATGATGAAGCCGAAGTGCGAGATCGAGGCGTAGGCGATCAGCCGCTTTATGTCCCGCTGGCCGACGGCGAGCAGCGCCCCGTAGACGATGCTGACCAGGGCCAGGACGAGGATCACCGGCGTGGCCCACTTGCTGGCCTCGGGGAACAGCCCGAGGCAGAAGCGGAGCATCGCGAAGGTGCCGACCTTGTCGACGACCGCGGTGATCAGTACGGCGACCGGGGCGGTGGCCTCGCCCATCGCGTTCGGCAGCCAGGTGTGCAGCGGCCACAGCGGGGCCTTCACCGCGAAGGCGAAGAAGAAGCCGAGGAACAGCAGCCGTTCGGTGTTGGTCGCCATGTCGAGCGTGCCCGCGGCGCGGGCGGCGGTGATCTCCTGCAGGGAGAAGTTACCGGCGACCACGTAGAGACCGATGACGGCAGCCAGCATGATCAGGCCGCCGGCGAGGTTGTAGAGGAGGAACTTGACCGCCGCGTAGGAGCGTTGCGCGGCCGCGTTCTCCTCGGCCGTGGCCGCCCCGGCCGTGCCCGGCGCGGCGGTGGCCGACCGGGAGGAGGTGGCCCGGTCGCCGAAGCCGCCGATGAGGAAGTACATCGGGATGAGCATGGCTTCGAAGAAGATGTAGAAGAGGAAGACGTCGGTGGCCTCGAAGGAGATGATCACCATCGCCTCGACCAGCAGGATCAGGGCGAAGAAGCCCTGGGTCGGCCGCCAGCGCCGGCTCGTGGTCTCCAGGGGGTCTGCGTCGTGCCACCCGGCCATGATGATGAAGGGCATCAGCACGGCCGTGAGCGCGATCAGCGCCACCCCGATGCCGTCGACGCCCAGCTCGTAGCGGACCCCGAAGTCGGAGATCCAGGCGTGGGACTCGGTGAGCTGGTAGCGGGCGCCACCGGGCTCGAAGCGGACCGCGACGAGCACGGCCAGCGCCAGCGTCGCCAGGGAGACGAGCAGCGCGAGCCACTTGGCGGCGCCCCGACGGGCGGCCGGGACGGCCGCCGTCAGGATCGCGCCGACCGCGGGCACGACCGCCGTCACCGTCAGAAGCGGGAAACTCATCTCACACCGCCCTCATCAGCAGGGTCGCGGCGATGAGGATCGCCGTGCCCCCGAACATCGAGACCGCGTAGCTGCGGGCGTAGCCGTTCTGCAGCTTGCGCAGCCGGCCCGACAGTCCGCCGACCGAGGCGGCCGTCCCGTTGACCACCCCGTCGACCAGGCTGTGGTCGACGTACACGAGGGAGCGGGTCAGGTGCTCCCCGCCGCGCACCAGCACGACGTGGTTGAAGTCGTCCTGGAGCAGGTCGCGCCGGGCCGCCCGGGTGAGCCAGCTCCCCCGCGGGGCGACCACCGGGACGGGCTTGCGGCCGTACTGCACGTACGCGAGGCCCACGCCGATCAGCAGGACCACGACCGTGGAGGCCGTGATCGCCCCGGCGCCCAGCGGCGGGTTCCCGTGCTCGAAGGAGGTCACGGGCTCCAGCCACTTCACGAACGCCTCGTTGATGCTGAACAGGCCGCCGAGGAAGACGGAGCCGAAGGCCAGCACGATCATCGGCAGGGTCATGACCTTCGGGGATTCGTGCGGCTGCGGCAGCTGCCCGGCGCGGTGTTCGGCCGCGGGCTCGGCGCTCGGCACGGCGTCCGCGTCGGGCGCCGGCTGCCAGCGCTTCTCGCCGAAGAAGGTCAGCAGCATCACGCGGGTCATGTAGAAGGCGGTGATGGCGGCGCCCAACAGGGCCACCCCGCCCAGGATCCAGCCCTCGGTGCCGCCCTTGGCGAAGGCGGCTTCGATGATCTTGTCCTTGGACCAGAAGCCCGACAGGCCGGGGAAGCCGATGATGGCCAGGTAGCCGAGGCCGAAGGTGACGAAGGTGATCGGCATGTACTTCCGCAGGCCGCCGTACTTGCGCATGTCCACCTCGTCGTTCATCCCGTGCATCACGGAACCGGCGCCGAGGAAGAGACCCGCCTTGAAGAAGCCGTGCGTCACGAGGTGCATGATCGCGAAGACGTAGCCGATGGGCCCGAGACCGGCCGCCAGGATCATGTAGCCGATCTGCGACATCGTGGAGCCGGCGAGGGCCTTCTTGATGTCGTCCTTCGCGCAACCGACGATCGCACCGAAGAGCAGCGTCACCGCGCCGACCACGACGACCGCGGTCTGCGCGTCCGGTGCGGCGTTGAAGACCGCGCCGGAGCGGGTGATCAGGTACACGCCGGCGGTGACCATGGTGGCCGCGTGGATCAGGGCCGAGACGGGGGTCGGGCCCTCCATGGCGTCACCGAGCCAGGACTGGAGCGGCACCTGGGCCGACTTGCCGCAGGCGGCCAGCAGCAGCATCAGGGCGATCGCCGTCAGCTTGCCCTCGGACGCGCCGCCCACCGCGCCGAACACCGGCCCGAAGGCGAAGGTCCCGAAGGTGGTGAACATCAGCATGATCGCGATCGACAGGCCCATGTCGCCGACCCGGTTGACCAGGAAGGCCTTCTTCGCGGCGGTGGCCGCGCTGGGCTTGTGCTGCCAGAAGCCGATGAGCAGGTACGAGGCGAGGCCCACGCCCTCCCACCCGACGTACAGCAGGAGGTAGTTGTCGGCGAGGACCAGGAGCAGCATCGCCGCAAGGAACAGGTTCAGGTAGCCGAAGAAGCGGCGGCGCCGCTCGTCGTGCTCCATGTACCCGATCGAGTAGATGTGGATGAGGGTGCCGACGCCGGTGATCAGCAGCACGAAGGTCATCGACAGCTGGTCGAGCTGGAAGGCGACGTCCGCCTGGAAGCCCTCCACCGGGATCCAGCTGTACAGCCGCTGGTACACGGCGCGGTCGTCGCCGCCGCGCCCCAGCATGTCGGCGAACAGGGCCACGCCGATGCCGAAGGAGGCGGCGGCGAAGAGGGTGCCGAGCCAGTGGCCGGCCTTGTCGAGGCGGCGGCCGCCGCACAGCAGCACCGCCGCTCCGAGCAGGGGCGCCGCCACCAGCAGCGCAATCAGATTCTCCACTGTGAAGGCCCCTTACAGCTTCATCAGGCTGGCGTCGTCGACCGAGGCCGAGTGGCGGGTACGGAACAGCGACACGATGATCGCGAGGCCCACCACGACCTCCGCGGCGGCGACGACCATCGTGAAGAACGCGATGATCTGACCGTCGAGGTTGCCGTGCATCCGGGAGAAGGTGACGAAGGCGAGGTTGCAGGCGTTGAGCATCAGCTCCACGCACATGAACAGCACGATCGCGTTCTTGCGGATGAGTACGCCGGCCGCTCCGATGGTGAACAGCAGGGCGGACAGGTACAGGTAGTTGACCGGGTTCACTTCGAGGCCTCCTCTCGGCCGAGGCGCTCCGCCGACTTATGCTCCAGCGCCTTCAGGTCGTTCAGCGCCTCGTCCGACACGTCACGGATCTGGCCGCGGGCCCGCAGCGTCTTGTTGACGGTGAGCTCGGACGGGGTGCCGTCCGGCAGCAGGCCGGCGATGTCCACCGCGTTGTGCCGGGCGTACACGCCGGGGGCGGGCAGCGGCGGGAGCTGGACGCCCTCGCGCACGCGCCGCTCGGCGAGTTCGCGCTGGGTGGCGGCCCGCTCGGTGCGCTCGCGGTGGGTCAGCACCATCGCGCCGACGGCCGCCGTGATCAGCAGGGCGCCGGTGATCTCGAAGGCGAAGATGTACCGGGTGAAGATCAGCTCGGCGAGTCCCTCGACGTGCCCGGCGGAATTGACCCGGCCCAGGCCGTTGAAGTGGGTGAGCTTGGCGTTGGCGATGCCGGCGATCAGCAGGACACCGAAGCCGAGCCCGCACAGGGCGGCCAGCCAGCGCTGTCCCTTGAGGGTTTCGGTGAGCGAGTCCGCCGCGGTGACGCCGACGAGCATGACCACGAAGAGGAACAGCATCATGATCGCGCCGGTGTAGACGATCACCTGGACGACGCCGAGGAAGTACGCCCCGTTGGCGAGGTAGAAGACCGCCAGGATGATCATCGTCCCGGCCAGGCACAGCGCACTGTGCACGGCCTTCTTCATCGTGATCGTGCACAGCGCGCCGATGACGGCGACCGTGCCGAGGACCCAGAACTGGACGGCCTCACCCGTGGAGGTGGCCGAGGCCGCCGCGGCGAGCGCGCTCATGCCTGCACCCCCTCGGGTGCGGCCGCGTCCTGCCCGGTGCCCTCGGGGGCCTCGCCCCTGGAGCGCGCGACCTGCCGGGCCGTCCCCGGAGCCGCGCCCGTCACCAGACCGCGGTAGTAGTCCTGGTCGTCAGTGCCCGGGTACATCTCGTGCGGCGCCTCGACCATGCCCTCGGTCAGGCCCACCAGCAGCTGTTCCTTGGTGTAGATCAGCGATTCACGGCTGGAGTCGGCCAGTTCGAACTCGTTCGTCATCGTCAGCGCCCGGGTGGGGCACGCCTCGACGCACAGCCCGCACAGGATGCAGCGGGCGTAGTTGATCTGGTAGACCGCGCCGTACCGCTCACCCGGGGAGTAGCGCTCCTCCTCGGCGTTGTCCGCGCCCTCCACGTAGATCGCGTCGGCCGGACAGGCCCAGGCACACAGCTCGCACCCGATGCACTTCTCCAGACCGTCGGGATGGCGGTTGAGCTGGTGCCGCCCGTGGAAGCGGGGCGCGGTGGTCTTGTGCTGCTCCGGGTACTGCTCGGTGAGGCGCTTCTTGAACATGGCCTTGAAGGTCACGCCGAAGCCGGCCACCGGGTTCTGCCACTTCTCGTTCTCGGCGTCAGACATTCTCACCACCCTCCTCTCGGTCACTGTCAGTATTCGCCCCGCCACTGACAATCAGCTCCCGCTGCCCGCGAGGCCGCCTGCGCGGTACGGGTGCCGGCCGCTGGCCGGGCTTGGGGGGTACGGGGAATCCGCCCGCCATCGGGTCGAACGGCTGGTCCGCCGCGCCCCCGCCGGCCGCGTCCCGGGCCTGTTCCTCCCGCTTGTTCCGGAACACGTCGGCGACGAAGGACAGCAGCAGTACGGCGATGACCGCGCCGCCGACGTAGAGCACGATCTGCTGGAAGTCGTAGTTCTCGTTGCGCAGCGCCCGGACGGTGGCGACCAGCATCAGCCAGACCACGGAGACGGGGATGAGGACCTTCCAGCCGAGCTTCATCAGCTGGTCGTAGCGCACGCGCGGCAGCGTGCCGCGCAGCCAGATGAAGAAGAACAGCAGCAGCTGGACCTTGATGACGAACCAGAGCATCGGCCACCAGCCGTGGTTCGCGCCCTCCCAGTACGTCGAGATCGGCGCGGGGGCCCGCCAGCCGCCGAGGAAGAGGGTGACCGAGACCGCCGAGACGGTGACCATGTTGACGTACTCCGCCAGCATGAACAGCGCGAACTTGATGGAGGAGTACTCGGTGTTGAAGCCGCCGACCAGGTCTCCCTCGGACTCCGGCATGTCGAAGGGGGCGCGGTTCGTCTCCCCGACCATCGTGATCACGTAGATGATGAAGGAGACCGGCAGCAGGACGATGTACCAGCGGTCCGCCTGCGCCTCCACGATCTTCGAGGTCGACATCGACCCGGAGTAGAGGAACACCGAGGCGAACGCCGCGCCCATCGCGATCTCGTACGAGATCATCTGCGCGCAGGAGCGCAAGCCGCCGAGCAGCGGGTACGTGGAGCCCGAGGACCAGCCGGCGAGGACGATGCCGTAGATCCCGACCGAAGCCACCGCGAGCACGTACAGCATCGCGATGGGCAGGTCCGTCAGCTGCATCGTGGTGCGCTGGCCGAAGATCGAGACCTCGTCGCCGGAGGGGCCGAAGGGGATCACCGCGATGGCCATGAAGGCGGGGATCGCCGCGATGACCGGAGCCAGGACGTACACGACCTTGTCGGCCCGCTTGACGATGACGTCTTCCTTGAGCATGAGCTTCACGCCGTCGGCGAGCGACTGGAGCATGCCCCAGGGGCCGTGCCGGTTGGGCCCGATGCGCAGCTGCATCCAGGCGACGACCTTGCGCTCCCAGACGATGGAGAAGAGCACGGTCACCATCAGGAACGCGAAGCAGAACACCGCCTTGACGACGACGAGCCACCAGACGTCCTTGCCGAAGAGGGACAGGTCCTCCGCGGCGAGCTGTACGGGGTTCACGCGTCCACCTCCGCTGTGCTGTCGCCGGCGCCGGCCGGGAGCGCCGGACCGATGCGTACGAGGGCGCCCGGCCGGGCGCCGGTGTCGGCGAGGACGCCGGAGCCGGTGGAGTTCAGCGGGAGCCAGACCACCCGGTCGGGCATCCGTGTGATCCGCAGCGGCAGTTCCGCGGTCCCGGCCGGGCCCGTGACCGCGAGGACGTCCCCGTCCTTGACGCCCGTCTCGGCGGCCGTGGCCGCCGACAGCCGGGCGCTCGCCTCGTGCCGGGTGCCGGCCAGGGCCGCGTCGCCGTCCTGCAGCCGGCCCTGGTCCAGCAGCAGCCGGTGGCCCGCGAGGACCGCCTCGCCCACGCCGGGCCGGGGCACGGGCGCGGTGTCCGCGCTCTGCTCGGCGGCGCGCTCCCCGGTCCACGGGCCGAGCCGGCCGAGTTCCCGCCGTACGGCGTGCACGTCGGGCAGCGCGATCGGCCGGTCCGTCGCGTCGGCCAGCATGTGCAGCACGCGGTGGTCGGCGGGGGCGAGCCGGCGGGTCATCTGGTCGGGCTTGAGCGCCGCCTCGAACGGCCGCACCCGCCCCTCCCAGTTGATGAACGCGCCGGCCTTCTCGGCCACGGCGGCGACGGGGAACACCACGTCGGCGTGGTCGGTGACCTCACCGGGCCGCAGCTCCAGCGAGACCACGAACGCCTCCTGGAGCGCGAGCCGGGCGCGGGCCGGGTCGGGCAGGTCGCTGATCTCGACGCCCGCGACGAGCAGCGCGGACAGCTCGCGCCCGGCGGCCGCCTCGATGATCTGGCCGGTGTCGCGGCCGTAGCGGTGCGGGAGTTCGTCCAGTCCCCAGGCGGCCGCGACCTCCTCACGGGCCCGCGGGTCGGTGGCCGGGCGGGCGCCGGGCAGCAGCGACGGCAGCGCGCCCGCCTCCACGGCGGCCCGCTCCCCGGCCCGGCGCGGGATCCACACCAGCTGCGCGCCGGTCGCGGCGGCCGCCCGTACGGCGGCGGTCAGCGCGCCCGGCACCCCGGCCAGGCGCTCCCCGACGACGATGACGGCGCCGGGCTCGCGCAGCGCTTCGGCGGCCTCGTGACCGCCCTGCTCCAGGCCGGTCCGCGAGGCCAGTGCGTTCAGCCAGTCGGGTTCGGTTCCCGGGGCGGCGGCCAGCAGGGTGCCGCCCGTCTTCTCCAGGCCGCGGGTGGCGAACGGGGCGAGGCCGAAGGTCCGCTGCTTGTGCTTGCGGTGGGCCTTGCGCAGCCGCAGGAAGACCCCGGGGGCCTCCTCCTCGGACTCGATGCCGGCCAGCAGCACGGCGGGCGCGGCCTCCAGGGAGGCGTACGTGACCCCGCCGCCCGACAGGTCCTTGCCGGTACCGGCCACGGTGGCGGCCAGGAACTCGGCCTCTTCCGCGCTGTGCACCCGCGCCCGGAAGTCGATGTCGTTGGTGTCCAGCACCACGCGGGCGAACTTGGCGTACGCGTAGGCGTCCTCGGCGGTGAGCCGGCCGCCCGTCAGCACCCCGGCCCGGCCGCGCGCGGCGGCCAGCCCGTTCGCGGCGGCCTCCAGCGCCTCGGGCCAGCTCGCCGGGGCGAGCACCCCGTCGGAGCCGCGCACCAGCGGGGTGGTGAGGCGGTCCGGGCGCTGCGCGTAGCGGAACGCGAAGCGGCCCTTGTCGCAGATCCACTCCTCGTTGACCTCGGGGTCGGCGGCGGCGAGGCGGCGCAGCACCTTCCCGCGCCGGTGGTCGGTCCGGGTCGCGCAGCCGCCCGCGCAGTGCTCGCACACGCTCGGGGAGGAGACGAGGTCGAAGGGGCGGGCGCGGAAGCGGTACTCGGCCGAGGTCAGCGCGCCGACCGGGCAGATCTGGATGGTGTTGCCGGAGAAGTACGACTCGAACGGGTCGCCCTCGCCGGTGCCGACCTGCTGGAGGGCGCCGCGCTCCAGCAGCTCGATCATCGGGTCGCCCGCGACCTGCGTGGAGAAGCGGGTGCAGCGCGCGCACAGCACGCAGCGCTCGCGGTCCAGCAGTACCTGGGTGGAGATCGCGACCGGCTTCTCGTACGTCCGCTTCTTGCCCTCGAAACGCGATTCGGC
Organism: Streptomyces sp. NPDC054883; assembly: GCF_053610645.1. NCBI lineage: Bacteria > Bacillati > Actinomycetota > Actinomycetes > Kitasatosporales > Streptomycetaceae > Streptomyces > Streptomyces sp. NPDC054883. The sequence goes on from NZ_JBSGYT010000054.1 coordinate 17,680, forward strand.
GTTTCCGTGCGTGAGGGCCTGGTTCTGCAGCGGGCACTCGCCGCCCTTGTCGCAGACCGGGCAGTCCAGCGGGTGGTTGATGAGCAGCAGCTCCATCACCCCGCGCTGGGACTTGTCGGCGACCTGCGACGTCAGCTGCGTCTTGACGACCATGCCGTCGGTGCAGGTGATGGTGCAGGAGGCCATCGGCTTGCGCTGGCCCTCCACCTCGACGATGCACTGGCGGCAGGCGCCGACGGGGTCGAGGAGCGGGTGGTCGCAGAACCGGGGGATCTCGATGCCGAGCTGTTCGGCGGCCCGGATGACCAGCGTCCCCTTGGGGACGGACAGTTCGATGCCGTCGATGGTCAGCGAGATCAGGTCCTCGGGCGGAACCGCCGCCCCGCCGCCGCCCGCCGGGGCGTTAGTGGTGACGGTCATGCGTTCACCTCCGTGTCAGCCCAGAGGGTCGACTTCTTGGGGTCGAAGGGGCAGCCCTTGCCCGTGATGTGCTGCTCGTACTCCTCGCGGAAGTACTTGAGCGAGGAGAAGATCGGGCTGGCGGCGCCGTCGCCGAGGGCGCAGAACGACTTGCCGTTGATGTTGTCGGCGATGTCGTTCAGCTTGTCGAGGTCGCTCATCACGCCCTTGCCGGCCTCGATGTCGCGCAGCAGCTGCACGAGCCAGTACGTGCCCTCGCGGCAGGGCGTGCACTTGCCGCAGGACTCGTGGGCGTAGAACTCGGTCCACCGGGTCACCGCGCGGACCACGCAGGTGGTCTCGTCGAAGCACTGGAGCGCCTTGGTGCCGAGCATCGAGCCGGCCGCGCCGACGCCCTCGTAGTCCAGCGGGACGTCCAGGTGTTCGTCGGTGAACATCGGGGTGGAGGAGCCGCCCGGGGTCCAGAACTTCAGCCGGTGCCCGGGGCGCATCCCGCCGCTCATGTCGAGCAGCTGGCGCAGGGTGATGCCGAGCGGGGCCTCGTACTGGCCGGGGCCGGCGACGTGCCCGGAGAGCGAGTACAGCGTGAAGCCGGGGGACTTCTCGGTCCCCATCGCCTTGAACCAGTCCTTGCCCTTGTTCAGGATCGCGGGAACCGAGGCGATGGACTCGACGTTATTGACGACAGTGGGGCACGCGTAGAGGCCCTCCACAGCGGGGAAGGGGGGACGCAGCCGGGGCTGACCGCGCCGGCCTTCGAGGGAGTCGAGCAGCGCCGTCTCCTCGCCGCAGATGTACGCGCCCGCTCCCGCGTGCACTGTGATGTCGAGGTTCAGCCCGCTCCCGAGGATGTTCTCCCCGAGGTATCCGGCCTCGTACGCCTCGCGCACCGCCTCGTGCAGGCGCCGCAGGACCGGCACGACCTCGCCGCGCAGGTAGATGAAGGCGTGCTCCGACCGGATCGCGTAGCAGGCGATGACCATTCCCTCGATGAGGGAGTGCGGATTGGCGAAGAGGAGGGGGATGTCCTTGCAGGTTCCCGGTTCCGACTCGTCCGCGTTCACGACGAGGTAGTGCGGCTTCCCGTCGCCCTGCGGGATGAACTGCCACTTCATCCCGGTGGGGAAGCCCGCGCCGCCGCGTCCGCGCAGACCGGAGTCCTTCACGTACGCGATGAGGTCGTCCGGCGTCATCGCGAGCGCCTTGCGCAGGCCCTCGTACCCCTCGTGGCGCCGGTAGGTCTCCAGCGTCCACGACTCCGGCTCGTCCCAGAACGCCGACAGGACGGGCGCGAGGAGCTTCTCGGGGCTGGTGCCTCCCCCGGGCTCAGGCCGGGAGCCGCCCCCGTTGCTCAGTTCGGATGACACGGACATCACTCCCCTCCCTCGGTGGTCGCTTCGCCGCGCGGGTGCACGATCGGGGTGTGCGGGGACTCGCCGCGGGCGATGCGCAGGCCGATCAGCGAGGCGGGTCCGGCGCCGCCGCCCGCCTCCACCGCGCCCTCGCGCTCGTCCGGGAACCCGGCCAGGATCCGGGCGGTCTCCTTGTACGTGCACAGCGGCGCGCCCCGCGTCGGCACGACCTGCCGGCCGGCCAGCAGGTCGTCCACCAGCGCCTTCGCGGACTCGGGGGTCTGGTTGTCGAAGAACTCCCAGTTGACCATCACCACGGGCGCGTAGTCGCAGGCCGCGTTGCACTCGATGTGTTCGAGGGTGACCTTGCCGTCCGGGGTGGTCTCGTTGTTCCCGACGCCCAGGTGCTCCTTGAGCTCGTCGAAGATGGCGTCGCCGCCCATCACCGCGCACAGGGTGTTCGTACAGACGCCCACCTGGTAGTCGCCGGACGGCTTGCGCCGGTACATCGTGTAGAAGGTGGCGACGGCCGTCACCTCGGCGGTGGTCAGGCCCAGCGTCTCGGCGCAGAACCGCATGCCGGTGCGCGTGACGTGGCCCTCCTCCGCCTGCACCAGGTGCAGCAGCGGCAGCAGCGCGGAGCGGCTGTCGGGGTAGCGGGCGATGATCCGGGCGGCGTCGGCCGCCAGCCTCTCGCGGACCTCCGCGGGGTAGTCGGGGGCCGGGAGCTGGGGCATGCCCAACGACACGTCTGTCATCGGTCGACGCCTCCCATCACGGGGTCGATGGAGGCGACGGCGACGATGACGTCGGCGACCTGGCCGCCCTCGCACATCGCCGCCATGGCCTGGAGGTTGGTGAAGGACGGGTCGCGGAAGTGGACCCGGTAGGGACGGGTGCCGCCGTCGGAGACGACGTGCACGCCGAGTTCGCCCTTGGGCGACTCGACGGCCGTGTACGCCTGCCCGGCGGGGACGCGGAAGCCCTCGGTCACCAGCTTGAAGTGGTGGATGAGGGCCTCCATCGAGGTGCCCATGATGGTGCGGATGTGGTCGAGCGAGTTGCCGAGGCCGTCGGGGCCCATCGCGAGCTGCGCCGGCCAGGCGATCTTCTTGTCGGCGACCATCACCGGGCCCGGCTCCAGCCGCTCCAGGCACTGCTCGACGATCCGCAGCGACTGGCGCATCTCCTCCAGGCGGATCAGGAACCGCCCGTAGGAGTCGCAGCTCTCGGCGGTCGGCACGTCGAACTCGTAGTCCTCGTAGCCGCAGTACGGGTCCGACTTGCGCAGGTCGTGGGGCAGACCGGCGGCCCGCAGGATCGGGCCGGTGGCGCCCAGGGCCATGCAGCCGGTCAGGTCGAGGTAGCCGACGTCCTGCATGCGGGCCTTGAAGATGGGGTTGCCGGTGGCGAGCTTGTCGTACTCCGGCAGGTTCTTCCTCATGGTCTTCACGAAGTCGCGCAGCTGGTCGACGGCGCCCGGGGGCAGGTCCTGGGCGAGGCCGCCGGGGCGGATGAACGCGTGGTTCATGCGCAGGCCGGTGATCAGCTCGAAGATGTCGAGGATCAGCTCGCGGTCGCGGAAGCCGTAGATCATGATCGTGGTCGCGCCCAGCTCCATGCCGCCGGTGGCGATGCACACCAGGTGGGAGGAGAGCCGGTTGAGCTCCATCAGCAGGACGCGGATGACGGTGGCACGGTCCGGGACCTGGTCGGTGATGCCGAGAAGCTTCTCGACGCCGAGGCAGTACGCCGTCTCGTTGAAGAACGGCGTCAGGTAGTCCATGCGCGTCACGAAGGTGGTGCCCTGCGTCCAGTTCCGGAATTCGAGGTTCTTCTCGATGCCGGTGTGCAGGTACCCGATGCCGCAGCGGGCCTCGGTGACCGTCTCGCCGTCGATCTCCAGGATGAGCCGGAGCACGCCGTGGGTCGACGGGTGCTGCGGGCCCATGTTGACGACGATCCGCTCGTCGTCCGCGCGGGCCGCCGACTGGACGACCTCGTCCCAGTCGCCGCCGGTGACGGTGTAGACGGTGCCCTCGGTGGTCTCGCGGGCGGACGCGGGCTGCGATGTGTTCGGCGTGTTCATCAGCTGTACGACCTCCGCTGGTCGGGAGCCGGGATCTGGGCGCCCTTGTACTCGACGGGGATGCCGCCGAGCGGGTAGTCCTTGCGCTGCGGGAACCCCTGCCAGTCGTCCGGCATCATGATCCGCGTGAGGGCGGGGTGCCCGTCGAAGACCAGGCCGAAGAAGTCGTACGTCTCGCGCTCGTGCCAGTCGTTGGTCGGGTAGACGGAGACGAGCGACGGGACGTGCGGGTCGCTGTCGGGGACCGAGACCTCCAGGCGCAGGACCCGGCCGTGGGTGATCGACCGCAGGTGGTAGACCGCGTGCAGCTCGCGTCCCTTGTCGTGCGGGAAGTGCACGCCGGAGACCCCGGTGCACAGCTCGAAGCGCAGCGCCGGGTCGTCGCGCAGGGTGGAGGCCACCCGGACGAGGTGCTCGCGGGCGATGTGGAAGGTCAGCTCGCCCCGGTCGACCACCGTCTTCTCGATGGCGTTCTCGGGGACCAGCTCCTGTTCCTCCAGGGCGCCTTCGAGCTCGTCTGCGACCTCGTCGAAGTACGAGCCGTAGGGGCGGCTCGTCGCCCCGGGCAGCGCGACGGTGCGCACCAGGCCGCCGTAGCCGGTGGTGTCGCCGCCGTTGTTCGCGCCGAACATGCCCTTGCGGACGCCGATCACCTCGGGGCCGGCCGAGCCCCGGGGTGCGGGCACGTTGTTGCCGTTGTCCACGGCGGGGTCGTCGCTCACCGCAGGAGCCCCTTCATCTCGATGGTGGGGAGGGCCTTGAGGGCCGCCTCCTCCGCCTCGCGCGCCGCCTCTTCCCGGTTCACGCCGAGCTTCGAGCCCTGGATCTTCTGGTGGAGCTTGAGGATCGCGTCCATCAGCATCTCGGGGCGGGGCGGGCAGCCGGGCAGGTAGATGTCCACGGGCACGATGTGGTCGACGCCCTGGACGATCGCGTAGTTGTTGAACATGCCGCCCGAGGAGGCGCAGACGCCCATGGAGATGACCCACTTCGGGGCGGGCATCTGGTCGTACACCTGCCGCAGCACCGGCGCCATCTTCTGACTGACCCGGCCGGCCACGATCATCAGGTCGGCCTGGCGCGGGGAGCCGCGGAAGACCTCCATGCCGAAGCGGGCGAGGTCGTAGCGGCCCGCTCCGGTGGTCATCATCTCGATGGCGCAGCAGGCCAGACCGAAGGTGGCCGGGAAGACGGATGACTTGCGCACCCAGCCCGCGGCCTGTTCGACGGTGGTCAGCAGGAAGCCGCTCGGCAGCTTCTCTTCCAGTCCCATGGAAAATTCAGCCCCTCAGTCCCATTCCAGGCCGCCGCGGCGCCAGACGTAGGCGTAGGCGACGAAGACGGTGAGCACGAAGAGCAGCATCTCGACGAGCCCGAAGATCCCCAGGGAGTCGAAGGTGACGGCCCAGGGGTAGAGGAAGACGATCTCGATGTCGAAGACGATGAAGAGCATCGCCGTCAGGTAGTACTTGATCGGGAAGCGGCCGCCGCCGGCCGGCATCGGAGTGGGCTCGATGCCGCACTCGTAAGCTTCGAGCTTCGCCCGGTTGTACCGTTTTGGGCCGATCAGCGTGGCCATGACCACGGAGAAGATCGCAAACCCTGCGCCCAGGGCGCCGAGCACGAGGATGGGTGCGTACGCATTCACGCTCCTCGCTCCTTCCAGTCGTCCTTGACCGTTGGACCGCTGTGCCGGCGCCAAGAGCCCCGCCTCGCGAAGATCTTGTTCATGTGAGGCAGTTCACAAGCCGGACTGCTGCGCATCCTATGCCTGTCGATCTGTGATCTGCGACACGGGATGCAACAACGAGTTTGTGATCTCCACCACCCGACGAACGATCATGAAGTCCGATGAGCGGTGATCTTCATACGCAAGGCAGCCACATGGTTACCAAAGGTGACATCCACCCCTGTTACCGCAGGTCGGAGCAGGGTTGCACTATCAAATGATGGCCATTGCAGGCAAATTTGGCCAGTGGGCGGCCGCGGTGATAAAGGAATCCGCGTCGCCCGCCCGGGGGAGACGCCGCGGACCGGAGTGGACGCGAGGGGCGTTCGGGGTTCCGGCGAGGCGTACACGCGGCGTGCACGGGCGGATACCCGGCGAAACGGGTAAAGATCACCGGGGCCCGCCGGCTGTGCACCCGTTCACGAACCGCACGGGAACCTCACAGCCCGGTCACGGACCGGCCACAGCGCCCGCACAGCGGTAGGCGACTGTGACCTGCGCCACTCGGAATCGGAGCCGCCGAAAGGGGGCTTGGCCATCTGTCGGGCGGGATGGTAGGCGCGGTTCAATTCGGACTTATTAGAGAAACCCCATGATCACAGGCTTGTGAGGGCGTGTCCGATTCGCCCGTTACGGCGTCAATATGCCTCGCGACGCGCCCGGTTAAGCCGCTTCTCGCGCAACTGTGGCGCACACCACGTTTCTTGAAGCCAACCGCTGCGCCCTGATAGCGGTTGTCCCATGTCCCACACCGCTCACATACCCAGCCACCGGAAGCCCCGCCGCAGCACCTCGAAGCTCGCGGTCCGCGCCGGAGTTGCCGGTGGCGTCCTCAGCACCCTCGCCATGGCCGGCACCGCGAGCGCGTCCCCGTCCGCCGAGCCCGTGGCCGAGACGACGCTCGAAATGCCGGTCCTGAGCCTGGACCTGACCGCCGACGTCGCCTCCGCGGTCACCACCGCAGCAGAGAACACCCGGGTGGCAGCCGTCGAGGCGGCCGTCACCGGCGAGCTGAACGCCCAGGAGGAGAGCGCCCGCAGCGGCGCCGCCGCCGAGGCCAAGCAGGCCAAGGAAGAGGCCCAGCAGAAGGCCGAGAAGAAGGCGAAGGAGGAGGCGGACCGCAAGGCCGAGGCCGAGCGCGCCACCCGCAGCTCCTCCCGCTCGACCCTGCAGACCGCCTCCGCGTCCGCCGGCACCTCCGCCGACGACGGCGAGGGCACGGTCACCGCACCGGCCACCGGCTCCGCCTCCGCCATCCTCAACTTCGCCCGCAAGCAGGTCGGCAAGGCCTACGTCATGGGCGGCACCGGCCCGTCCTCGTACGACTGCTCCGGCCTCGTGCAGGCCGCCTACCGCCAGGCCGGCATCTCCCTGCCGCGCATGTCCCAGGACCAGTCCGCCGAGGGCACCTCGGTGTCGCTGAGCAACCTCCAGCCGGGCGACATCCTGTACTGGGGCTCCCGCGGCAACGCGTACCACGTCGCCCTGTACGTCGGCGGCGGCAAGTTCATCGGCGCGCAGAACCCCAGCACGGGCATCGTCGAGCGCAGCCTGAGCTACGACATGCCGACCGGCGCCGTCCGCGTGCTCTGACCGGCCCACGAGGGATCCCGCAGGCCTCCTGAGCCGCTCTCAGGGGCCTCCGCGGGCCCTCCGTGGCGTCCCGCGCCCTACGGAAAGGGCCGGTACTCCCCCGCTCGGGGGTGGAGTACCGGCCCTTCCGCATACCGTTGTCCGCTTTCGTCCGGACTCCCGCCGAGGGTGCGTCAGACGAGCGAGGCCGCGAGCTTGAAACGGGCGTCGCGCTGCCGCTTGTACAGCGCGAGCGTCTCGGCGTGCTCCTCGACGAGTCGCTCCTGGTACGCCTTCTCGACCGCGGCCCAGATCCCGACGAGGTTCACCTGGCGCTTGCAGGCGACGTCCGCTTTGGCCGCGGCGACGGCCTTGGCTCCTCCCAAGTCGCTCTCCAGGCCGAGCTTCTCCACCACCTCGTACGGGGTTTTGATCCCGGTGTAGCCGGACTTGTCCATGCAGGCGGACCACTTGCGCAGGACGTCGGCGACCCGCGAGTCCCCCTTGGACCGGTCGTGCGCCTCGCCTGCCAAGCCGAAGGCGAAGAGGAGGTCCACACTGTCCTTGGTCGGCGCGTACAGCTTGCGGTACCCCTCCCGTCCGCATCCCCCGGCGGGCACCTTCTGCCCGCCGACTTCGATGCCGCTGTCCACCCGGGCGGCGTCCTCCTCGTTGAGCGCGTCGGGGGGCGGTTGTGCGCCCTGCCCGCCGCCGCCCGGCGGTTCACCGTGCAGGACGGTGTACGCGCTGTCGCTCAGCCTCGGGGCGGCCGGCTTGGCCGGCCTCCCCTCCCCCGAGGTCTTGTCGTACCCGTGGGCCGCCGCACGTGCCGGGTCGGCCAGGCCGAACAGATAGGCGTGCCGGTCCTGCGCCGCCCCGGCCGGGGCGTGCTCGACCGCGGTCACGCCGTCGTACGTGAACCCGAACCGGGTCATGCACCGGGCGACGAGGCTCTCCTGCACCCGGCCCATCCGCAGGGCGTCCGCCTCGGTGTCCGTATACGCGTCCATCGGCAGGGACAGCGATGACGTGGGCGGGTTCACGGCGACGGCGCCCGACTCGGGCTCTCCGGCCCCGCTCCCCCCGCCGGAATCCGAACAGCCCGCCAGGAGGACGGCCGCCAGCAGTACCGCCGGAACGGGAAGCCGGCGGAAACCGGCGATGCGCATCTCGGTCGGCTCCTTCACCCCGCTCAGGCGTGGAGGGTGTAGGTGGACGAGCTGATCGTGTTCTTGAAGGTGGTGGAGGCATTGCCCTGGTAGTTCGAGGGGACCTCACCGACATTGCCGTCCATGTAGGCGTCGGTCGCCACCTTCCACGCGTAGACGTCCCGGTTCTTGTAGGACTCGGTGTTGTCGTTCACCAGGGACGTGCCGCCGGTGCAACCGCTCTTGAAGTAGTTGTCGTTGAAGTTCAGGTCCTCGCCGTATAGGTCGAAGACACAACCCGCCTGGTACTGGTTGTAGAAAAGACCGAACTCGTTGACTTCGAGAATGCCGTCCTTCCCGTACGCGGCGGACGGACCCGCCGCGGCCAGCAGGACCGCGGCCGTCGAAACGGCGGCGACGCAGCCCGTCGCCAGGTTGCGGAATACCTTCTCCATCGTGTGCTCCTCGTCCTCGGGATAAAAAAGTCACCCAGCGGGAGAACCGTGATCACGGTTCACTTCCGGCGGGGAGTCAACAGGCGGGAAGGCCTTCCGGCAAAGCCCCTTCTCACCTGATGGACAGTCACCTCATGTTCCCGGAAGGTAACTTGTGGCCGACGATCTGCACTCCTTACTATCCATCGACGTGCCTCCGCGCCCTTTGCCGCGGACGCGCCGCAGCCCACTTCTACGGCCCTAGGGAATCGCCGTCGTGCACGCACGCCATTTCGCTCCACTGCTCGCCCTGTGCCTTTCCCTGACGGCATGCGGAGGTGAGAAGGAGCCCAAGGCAAGCGATAGTCCGCCCCCCACGCAGCAGGAAATCGCCTACCACGAATGTCTGAAAAAGCATGGGGTCGGCATTGTTTACCGAGGCAACGGAATGCCCTACGTGGACAAGACGAAGCCCTGGAACGAAGAGGCGCACACCGCGTGTGCCTCGCTGTATCCGGCGCCGCGCACTCTCGGCCCGGCCGACCCCGATCAGCTCGCCGCCGCGCGGGAGCAGGCCGACTGCATGCGGGCCGAGGGCATCTCCTGGTATCCGGATCCGGACCCGGTCACGGCCGAGATCGACCAGACCAAGGGCGGTACCCCCGAGCAGTGGTCCGCCCTCAAGCGGGACCACGCCGACGCCCTGCGGAAGTGCCGGCCGGCGAGATGAGCGGACTCGACCACACCGCGGAAACGGTGCCGGCCCCGGCGTCCGCCGAAGACGACCGCGGCGGGCTCGCCCGGGGGCGGCGGGTCGTCCTCGGGGTCGTCGGCGGCGCCACGCTGATGGCGGTCGGCGGCCTCCTGGCCACGGCACTGGTGAAGTCGCCGGCACAGGTGGCTGCGGAGGCCGGGCCGCCGGCGCAGGGCGCGCTGACCGCGGAGGTCGAGCGACGGGTCCTCGCCGAGACGGTGGTGATGCGCGGGACCGTGGTGGCCGGCCAGAGCGTCACCGTCTCGCCCCAGGGGCTGCGGACGGGCGAGGGCTCCGGGGCCGCGGTGGTGACCAAGCTGCCGCTGAAACCCGGGGATCCGGTCAAGACCGGACAGCTGCTCGCCGAGGTGTCCGGACGGCCGGTGTTCGCGCTGCACGGCAGCCTGCCGATGTACCGGGACCTCAAGCCGGGTGCCAGCGGTGACGATGTCGCGCAGCTCCAGCAGGCGCTGCGCGAGCTCGGGCACGCCACCGGCGAGGACGCCCGCGGGCATTTCGGCCCCGGTACGAAGGCGGCCCTCGCCGCCCGGTACAAGGCGGTCGGATACGACCCGCTGCCGGCCGTCGCGGACGGCGGCTCGGCGCTGAAGGCCGCCCGGGAGGCGGTGCGGTCGGCCCAGTGGGCGGTGGAGGACGCCGGCGGAGCGGGCGGAGCCGGCGCAGGCACCGGGCAGCCCGCCCCCGGCGCGACGCCCGGCCCGGGCTCCCGCCCCGGCAAAGCCCCCGGCTCCGGCCCCGGGCGCGAGCTCGCCCGCGCCCGGGAGGCCCTCGCAGAGGCACGGACCGCTCTGGCCGCCGCGGAAGCCGCGGACGGGCCGATGCTGCCCGCCGCCGAGACCGTGTTCCTCGGGAACTTCCCGGCCCGCGTCGGCTACGTCGGCGGCCAGGTCGGGGCGGCCGCATCCGGACCGGTGCTGACGCTGTCCGCGGGGGAACTCGTCGTGGAGGCCTACCTCAAAGAGGACAAGAAGCAGCTGCTGCGCGCCGGAATGACCGTGCTGATCTCCTCCGAGCTCGCCGGCAGCGACGCCCGGGGCAAGGTCGCGGCGGTCGCCGCCGAGCGGTCGGGAGCCCCGGCGGCCGGACGAACGCAGCAGGACCAGGCACAGGGACAGGGCCAGGAAGCCAAGGGCACGGGCGGCGGGGGCGGCACGGGTGGCGGGAGCGGCGGCGGTGATCCCGGCTACCGCATGGTCATCCGCCCCGACCAGCCGCTGCCCGCGTCGTTCGCCGGGCAGGACGTACGGCTGACCGTGGAGTCCGCCGCCACGGACGGCGAAGCCCTCGTGGTCCCGGTCACCGCGGTCTCCGCCGGTGCGGACGGGCGGACGGTGGTCACCGCCCAGGGCGCCGACGGCGCGCAGCGCCGTATCGAGGTCCGCATCGGCACCAGCGGAGACGGCCATGTGGCCGTCGCCCCCGTCCAGCCGGGCGCCCTCACGGCCGGGACCCGGGTGGTCGTCGGAGCCGCGCCCAAGGGGGCGCCCCGATGAGACTGCGTTTCCCGGGCGCCGCCATCGCCCGCGCCGGAACCCCCGGCCACGGCCCGGCCGCCGACGAGGCGGCGGAAGGAACAGCGCCCGTCATCGAGTTCCGCGGTGTCGGGCTCACCTATCCCGGGCCGCCTCCCGTCGAGGCGTTGCACCCCTTCGACCTGGCCGTGGGACGCGGGGAGTTCATCACGGTCGTCGGGCCCTCCGGTTCCGGGAAGTCCACCTTCCTCAACGTCGCCGGGCTGCTGGACTCCCCCACGTGCGGCCGCTACCTCCTCGACGGGATCGACACCGCCGCCCTGCCGGACCGGCAGCGCACGGCTTTGCGCGGGCGCCGCATCGGCTTCGTCTTCCAGTCCTTCCACCTCCTGTCGCACCGGTCCGCCCTGGAGAACGTCACCCTCGCCATGCTCTACACCGAAGTCCCGCGCGCGCAGCGCCTCGTACGGGCCCGAGCGGCCCTGGAGCAGGTCGGGCTCGGGCACCGGGCACATGCCGTCCCCGGGCGGCTCTCCGGCGGGGAACGCCAGCGCGTCGCCATCGCCCGCGCGCTCGTCGGACGTCCGTCGCTGCTGCTGTGCGACGAGCCGACCGGCAACCTCGACTCCGCCAACGCCGCCTCCGTCCTCGCGCTGCTCGACGAACTGCACGCCTCCGGCATGACCGTTCTCCTGATCACCCACGACCCCGGGGTCGCCGCCCGGGGCCGGCGGACCGTCACCATCCGGGACGGGCGGCTCTCCGGGTGAGCGCCGTCCGCCCCACCCGGCTGTCCGCGCGCGACACCGTCTCCGAGGCGGTCGCCGGGATGCTGCGCCGTCCCGGCCGGGCCGTGCTGACCGCCCTCGGCACCGTCCTCGGCGTCGGCAGCTTCGTCGCCGTGCTGGGCCTGACCGCCACCATCTCCTCGCAGATCGACGGCCGTTTCAACGTCCTCACGGCCACCGAGGTGACCGTCGAGGACGTCGCCGCACAGCACGACGCGTTCGCCGGCCCGGCCTTCCCCGCCGATGCCGAACAGCGGCTGCGCCAGGTCGCCGGTATCGCCCACGCCGGGGTGCTGTGGACCGTGCGGCTCGACCGGAAGACCCCGGTCGGGGCGCTCCCGCCGACCGCCGGCCCGGGCGCGGCGGGCACCACGGGCGGAACCTCCGTGGTCGCCGCCTCCCCCGGGGCCGTCGCCGCCCTGGCGCCGACGCTGGCGCAGGGCCGGCTCTACGACGAGTACGCCGAGCGCGACCACCTGAGGATCGTGCTGATCGGTGGCGGCGTGGCCGAGCGCCTCGGCATCACCACCCTCGCCACCCGGCCCGTGGTCTACGTGGGCGAGGAGCCGTTCACCGTCGCCGGCATCGTCGGCGACGTCGAACGCCGCCCCGAGCACCTGCTGTCGGTCCTGGTCCCCCGGGCCACCGCCGAGGAGCTGTGGGGGCCGCCGGGCCCGTCCGACGCCCAGGTGCTCATCGCCACCGACCTCGGCGCCGCCCGCCAGGTCGCCGACCTCGCCCCGCTCGCGCTGCGCCCCGACCACCCCGAGTACCTGAAGGCCGTACCGCCGCCGGACCCGCGCCTGTTGCGCTCGGGGGTCACCTCGGACCTGAGCGCGCTCTTCCTCCTGCTCGCCGGGATCTGCCTGGTCATCGGAGCGGTCGGGATCGCCAACACCACGCTCGTCGCCGTGCTGGAGCGGACGGCGGAGATCGGGCTGCGCCGGGCGCTCGGCGCCCGGGGCCGGCACGTCTCGGCCCAGTTCCTCACCGAGTCCGCCGCCCTCGGGGGACTCGGTGGTCTGGTGGGCACCTCGTTGGGCGAACTGACCGTGGTCGCCGTCTCGCTGGCCCGCGACTGGACCCCGGTGATCCACCCGGCCACGGTCGTCGCCGCGCCGGTCGCCGGGCTGGTCACCGGACTGCTGGCCGGGCTCCATCCCGCCTGGCGGGCGGCCCGTGTCGAACCGGCCGAAGCCCTGCGAAGATAGCTGGGGCGCAGTGCCCGATTCGCCCCAGGAGGTGTGGTCCGTGATCACCGAGCCGTACGAACGCCACGGGTCCGGCGGCGATCCCACCGCCCTCCCCGCCGCAGGCGGGCTCGCCCTCCTCGCCCTCGGCGGCTGGCTGCTCACCACCACCCGCCCCTGGGCGAAGCCGAGCCACCCGGTGACCCTCGGCCTCGACTGGACGGCCTCCGGGGTACTGCTGCTGTGGGGGCTGGTCCTGCTGGCCCGCTGCGTACGCACGGTGCACGCGACCCCGTACGAAGACCTCCCCGCCCTCGCCCAGGACGGAGCGGGCCGCCCCGGATACCCTCCGGTCCGGCCCGCCGACACCGCGGACTAGGCCTTCGGGGCCACCTTCGACAGGCCGTTGATGATGCGGTCCATCGCGTCGCCGCCCGTCGGGTCGGTCAGGTTGGCCAGCATCTTGAGGGTGAACCTCATCAGCACCGGGTGGCTCAGGCCGCGCTGGGCGGCGACCTTCATCACCTTCGGGTTGCCGATCAGCTTCACGAACGCGCGGCCCAGCGTGTAGTAGCCGCCGTAGGTCTCCTTGAGCACCTTCGGGTAGCCGTGCAGGGCCAGCTCGCGCTGCGCCGGGGTGGCGCGGGCGTGGGCCTGGACGATGACCTCCGCCGCGATCTGCCCCGACTCCATCGCATAGGCGATGCCCTCGCCGTTGAACGGGTTGACGAGCCCGCCCGCGTCACCGACCAGCAGCAGGCCCTTGGTGTAGTGCGGCTGCCGGTTGAAGGCCATCGGCAGGGCCGCGCCGCGGATCGGCTGCGTCATGTTCTCGGGGGTGTACCCCCAGTCCTCCGGCATGGACGCGCACCAGGCCTTGAGGACCTCGCGCCAGTCCAGCTCCTTGAACGCGGAGGAGGAGTTGAGGATGCCGAGGCCCACGTTGGACGTGCCGTCGCCCATGCCGAAGATCCAGCCGTAGCCGGGCAGCAGCCGGTCCTGGGTGCCGCGCCGGTCCCACAGCTCCAGCCAGGACTCCAGGTAGTCGTCGTCGTGCCGCGGCGAGGTGAAGTACGTGCGCACCGCCACGCCCATCGGGCGGTCCTCGCGCCGGTGCAGGCCCATCGCCAGTGACAGCCGCGAGGAGTTGCCGTCGGCGGCGACGACCAGCGGCGCCTTGAAGGTGACCGGCGTCTTCTCCTCGCCCAGCTTCGCCTGCACACCGGTGATGTGGCCGGTGCGCGGGTCCCGGACGGGCTCGCCGACGTTGCAGCGCTCGTACAGCCGCGCGCCCGCCTTCTGTGCCTGACGGGCCAGGGTCTCGTCGAAGTCGTCGCGCTTGCGGACCAGTCCGTAGTCCGGGAAGGAGGCGAGTTCCGGCCAGTCCAGCTGGAGCCGCTGCCCGCCGCCGATGATCCGCAGGCCCTTGTTGCGCAGCCAGCCGGCCTCTTCGGAGATGTCGATGCCCATGGAGACCAGCTGCTTGGTGGCGCGCGGGGTCAGCCCGTCGCCGCACACCTTCTCGCGCGGGAAGGCCGTCTTCTCCAGCAGCAGGACGTCCAGTCCCGCCTTGGCGAGGTAGTAGGCGGTGGTGGAACCGGCGGGCCCGGCCCCGACGACGATCACATCAGCGGAGTGTTCGGAGAGGGGCTCGGTCACTGCCTCGGTCACTGCGGGGTCTCCCGAAGGCTCGATAAAGGGTGCCCAACGGCACAGGACACGTGCAGTCTATGCAGCAGGAAAGACCGCGATCAGAAGGGCTACTCCGTTGACTGGCTCGACCACCTCGCCCACCCGGCCACTTCCCGTCGTACGGCTGCGCGTGCCGACCGACGAGGACGCGCGCGGCTGGCACGGCGTCTTCGACGACCCGGACGTCATGGAGTACCTGGGCGGGCCCGCCGAGCTGTCGCTGTACGAGGAGTTCACGGCGCGCCAGCGCATGCACGACGCCCGGCTCGGCTACTGCCTGTGGACCCTGCTGGACCCGGACGGTGCGGTGATCGGCTTCACCGGGGCGCAGCCGTGGCCCGAGACGAAGGCGTGGGGGCCGGTCGGCGAGACAGAGATCGGCTGGCGGCTCGGCCGCGCCCACTGGGGCAAGGGGTACGCGTACGCCGCCGCCCTGGCCACCTTGGACCGGCTCCGGGAGGCGGGCGTACCGCGGGTGGTGGCGGTGATCGACGACGCCAACGCACGGTCCGTGGCGGTGGCGGAGCGCCTTGGCATGACCCTGGCCGGGGCCTTCGACCTCCCGGGCGGCGGCCGCCGCAGGCGCCGCTATGAGCTGACGCTCCGGGCGGAGTGAGGGGGCGGCTGGGGCGGGCCCCGGCGTCCTGCCGCGACCCCGTGCCGCTGGGCCGCCGGACCGCCTGACCTGCCGGACGGAGTCCGGCGCAGCGGCCCGAAGCCCGCGAGGCGCCCCCCGGCGCCGAGCGGTGCGAGGGGCGCGTTAAAAGACGGACATGCCGGTCAGGGTGGTGAACCGGTCGAGGGCCGCCACCCCCGCGACCGAGTTGCCGTGCGCGTCCAGTCCCGGGCTCCACACCGCCAGGGCACACCGGCCGGGCACGACCGCGACGATGCCCCCGCCGACACCGCTCTTGCCGGGCAGGCCGACACGGTAGGCGAACTCGCCCGCCGCGTCGTACGTCCCGCAGGTCAGCATCACCGCGTTGATCTGCTTGGCCCCGCTGCGCGTCAGCAGCCGCGAGCCGTCCGCGCGCAGCCCGTGCCGGGCCAGGACCCGGCCGGCGCGGGCCAGGTCGGCGCAGCTCATCTCGATGGAGCACTGCCAGAAGTAATGGTCCAGCAGGGTCGGTACGGGGTTGTCGATGTTCCCGTACGAAGCCATGAAGTGGGCCAGCGCCGCGTTGCGGTCGCCGTGCTCGTGCTCGGAGGCCGCCACTTCGGCGTCGAAGGCGACGTCCGGGTTGCCGCTCTCCTCGCGCAGGAACTTCAGCAGTTCGCTGCTCGCGTCGCCCGTCAGCGTCTGGAGCCGGTCGGTGACGACGAGGGCGCCCGCGTTGATGAACGGGTTGCGCGGGATGCCGTTCTCGTACTCCAGCTGAACGAGCGAGTTGAACGGGTTGCCGGACGGCTCCCGCCCCACCCGCTCCCACAGGCTGTCGCCGCCCTCGGCCGCCAGCGCCAGGGCTAGCGTGAACACCTTGGTGATCGACTGGGTGGAGAAGGGCTGCTGCCAGTCCCCGACCCCGAAGACCTTGCCGCCCATCGTGACCAGCGCCATCCCGAACTGCGCCGGGTCCATCGCCGCGAGGGCCGGGATGTACTCGGCCGGGGTGCCGCTGCCGACCAGCGGCGCGACGTCCCGCGCGATCTGGTCGAGCACCGCCTGGTAGTCGAAAGGCACGGTGTCGAAGGGCGCAGTGTCGTGCGGTGCGGGGTCCACCGGGTTCGTTCCTCCGTACGCCGCTACGCCTTGGTACCGCGGTGCAGCGCCACGATGCCGCCGCTCAGGTTCCGCCAGGCCACCTTCGACCAGCCGGCCTTCTGCAGCAGCGCGGCGAGCGCGGGCTGGTCCGGCCACTCGCGGATCGACTCGGCCAGGTACACGTACGCGTCGGGGTTGGAGGACACCGCACGGGCCACCGGCGGCAGGGCGCGCATCAGGTACTCCGTGTAGACCGTGCGGAACGGCGCCCACGTCGGCTGGGAGAACTCGCAGATGACCACCTGGCCGCCCGGCTTCGTCACCCGGTACAGCTCGCGCAGCGCCGCGTCGGTGTCCTGGACGTTGCGCAGCCCGAAGGAGATCGTCACCGTGTCGAAGACGTCGTCCCGGAACGGCAGCTTCGTCGCGTCGCCGGCGGTCAGCGGCAGCCAGGCGTGCCGCTTCTTGCCCTCGCGCAGCATCCCGAGGGAGAAGTCACAGGGGACGACGTACGCACCGGTCGCGGCGAAGGGCAGCGAGGACGTCGCCGTACCGGCGGCCAGGTCCAGGACCTTGTGCCCGGGGCGCGCGCCGACCGCCTTGGCGGCCTCCTTGCGCCACAGCCGGGCCTGGCCGAGGGAGAGCACGTCGTTGGTGAGGTCGTAGTTCGCCGCGACACCGTCGAACATGGAGGCGACTTCGTGCGGCTGCTTGTCCAGGGAAGCGCGGGTCACTGGCGTAGGCCCCTCGGTGCGGTGTGGCTCGGGTCGGTCGATACCGGGCCATTCTCGCAGGCGGCCCCGGCGCCGCCGCGCCCGGCTCAGCGTCGGCGGTGCAGCAGCCGGCCGCCGATGACGGTGGCCACACAGCTGGTCGCGCCCTGCTCCAGCAGGTCCCGCGCGTCGGCCGCCGCGAACACCGCGAACCGGGCGGGGACGCCCGCCCCCAGCACCCCGTGGAACGCCTCCTCGGCGGCGGTGAGTCCGGCCAGCGGGTCCAGGGACGGCGGAGCCCCGTACGGCAGCGGCGCCAGGACCGTCAGCCCCGACCGCACCACCGCGGTCCGCACCGCCGGCACCGTCAGCCGCCCGGCCACCGCCACCACTCCGCGCGCCAGCAGCCTCTGCGTGGCCCGCCGGGCGCTGTTGCCCCAGCGGGACTCGGTCATCCTCAGGCCGGCGACGGCCTCGGCCCCGCTGATGGGGCCGGCCCCGAGCTCGCTGGTCTCGTACGGGTCGTCCGGGTAGTACGTCCGCTCCAGCAGCTCGTCCGCCCCGCGCACCAGCAGCCCCGGGGTCAGCACCCCGGGCCAGCGGCGGACCCGCGCGTGCGCGAAGGCCGCGCCGAGCTCCTCGTACGGTCCGACGCGGGCGATCCGGTCGCCCTCGACGAGGACCGCCCCGCCGGGCAGCGCGGCGCGGCCCGGCCCGGGGACGAGGAGTTCGGCGGTGTGGATCGTCAGCACGGGCGGTCAGTTCGTCAGTCGGCGGGCGGTCGGTCGGCGGGGCGGCGGGCGGTCAGTTCGAGGAGATGAGCTTCAGCTCGGGGTGCGCCGTACCGCCCGCGATGGCGGTGGAGGAGATGTGCGACACCACGCGGTCATCGACCGGGTCGTTCGCCGGGTCGTCGTGCACGAGGAGGTGCTCGTACGTCGTCGCGCGCTGCGCCGGGACCCGGCCCGCCTTGCGGATCAGGTCGATGATCTCCTGGCGGTTCGAGCGGTGCTTGGCACCGGCCGAGGAGACCACGTTCTCCTCCAGCATGATCGAGCCGAGGTCGTCGGCGCCGTAGTGCAGGGACAGCTGGCCCGCCTCCTTGCCGACGGTCAGCCAGGAGCCCTGGATGTGGGCGATGTTGTCGAGGAAGAGCCGCGCGATCGCGATCATCCGCAGGTACTCGAAGACCGTGGCCTGCGTCCGGCCCTTGAGGTGGTTGTTCTCGGGCTGGTACGTGTACGGGATGAACGCGCGGAAGCCGCCCGTGCGGTCCTGCGTGTCACGGATCATGGCGATGTGCTCGATGCGCTCGGCGTTGGTCTCGCCCGTGCCCATCAGCATGGTGGAGGTGGACTCGACGCCCAGCTCGTGGGCGATCTCCATGATCTCCAGCCAGCGCTCGCCGGACTCCTTGAGCGGGGCGATCGCCTTGCGCGGCCGCTCCGGCAGCAGTTCGGCGCCGGCCCCCGCGAAGGAGTCGAGACCGGCGGCGTGGATGCGGCGGATGGCCTCTTCGGCGCTCACCCCCGAGATCCGGGCCATGTGGTCGACCTCGGACGCGCCGAGGGAGTGGATGACCAACTGGGGGAACGCCTTCTTGATGGCGGAGAAGTGGTGCTCGTAGTACTCGACGCCGTAGTCCGGGTGGTGGCCGCCCTGGAACATGATCTGCGTGCCGCCGAGCTCCACGGTCTCCGCGCAGCGGCGCAGGATGTCGTCGAGGTCGCGGGACCAGCCCTTCTTCGTGTCCTTGGGGGCCGCGTAGAAGGCGCAGAACTTGCAGGCGGTGACACACACGTTGGTGTAGTTGATGTTGCGCTCGATGATGTACGTCGCGATGTGCTCGGTACCCGCGTAGCGCAGCCGGCGCGCGGCGTCGGCGGCCTGGCCGAGCGCGTGCAGCGGGGCGTGCCGGTAGAGGTCGAGCGCCTCTTCCTTGGTGATCCGGCCCCCTGCGGCGGCACGGTCGAGGACAGACTGGAGAGCGGCCTGGTCGGTCACCGGTGCTTCACCTTTCGGCGGTGTGTCAAGGTCCGGACCGAGCCAGCCTACGCCAGGGCCGTCCGCGGGCGGCCTTCAGGGCCGGGGCGCCCGGGGCGGCTCACGGGCTGCGGGTGAGGTCGCCCTCCGGGTTTCCGGCCGCCCGGTCGCCGGACCTGTAGTGGAGGGTTCCGTTCGGGTTGAGGGTGAAGCGCTCGTCGGCCGAGCCGTTGGAGCAGATGCCGGGGGCCGGGTTGGGGCCGCCGGCCGTATCGAGGATGAGGGAGCGGTCGGTGGCGGAGGCCAGCTTCCAGTCGCCGCTGCAGTCGGTGTCGAAGAGCGGGATGACGGACTTGTCCCGGGCCACCACCTCGCCGGTCCGGCCGCCCTTGATGGTGATCTCGAACTGCCCGGGGGCCCCGAGGTTGGTGGTGGTCGCCCCCTTCCACGTGCCGATCAGCGCCTTCGGCACCGTGTCCCGGGTGCCGGCGGAAGGACTGCCCGAGGGACTGGCGGAGGCGCCGGCGGAAGGGCTCGCCGAGGCGGACGGCTTGCTCCCGATGGGCGGCCGGTGCGCTTCCCCGCCCCCGCCGGGCAGCAGCCCCAGCCCGTACAGGCCGCCGGACAGCGCCGCCAGTACGGCCGCCACCGAGACGACCAGCGTGCAGCTGACCCGGCGGCGCCCGCCGCGGCCTTGCCCGTGACCGTCTTCGCCGTCACCTACGGGTTCCGCGCCGCGGCGCGCGGCGCCGTCGCCCGTCCGGGTGTCGGCGTGGTCGAGTGAACCGCCGTCGCCGGGCGGCCCGTAGGGCCCGTACGAGACCGCGCCGCCGGCCACCTCGGAGTCCAGGTTCAGCAGCGCCACCGCCGCCCGGCTCGCCTCCTCCACCAGGGGCGCGGGCAGCCAGCCCGGCGTGCGCAGGGCGCCGTTCAGCGCCGCCGCGACGGCCGCCGGGGCCGGGCGGTCTGCGGGCGCCTTGGCCAGGCAGGCCTCGATGAGCTCGCGCAGCTGCCCGGGCGGGACCCCGTCGAGCTCCGGCGGCTCGTGCACGACCTTGTAGAGCAGCGCCGCCGAGTGGTCCCCGGTGAACGGCGGTCGCCCGCTCGCCGCGAAGGCCAGTACCGCGCCGAGGGAGAACACGTCCGCCGCCCCGGTGACCCCTTTGCCGATGATCTGCTCCGGCGCCATGTAGCCCGGCGAGCCGACGGAGACCCCGGTGGAGGTGAGGGAGGCGGTGCCGGCGGTGGCCCGGGCGATCCCGAAGTCGATCAGCCGCGGTCCGGGCCCCTCCAGCGTCAGCATCACGTTCGACGGCTTCACGTCCCGGTGTACGAGGCCCAGCGCGTGCACCGCCACCAGGGCGCGGGCGAGCCCCTCGCCGAGGGCCCGTACCGACGGCTCGGGCAGCGCGCCGTGCGCCGCCACCGCCCGGTCCAGGGAGGGGCCCGCCACGTAACCGGCCGCCACCCAGGGCACCTCCGCGTCCGGGTCGGCGTCCAGCACGGGCGCCGTCCACTCCCCGCCGACCCGCCTCGCGGCCGCCACCTCGCGGCGGAACCGGGCACGGAACTCCGGGTCCGCGGCGAACTGCGGGTGCACGACCTTGACGGCGACGGTCCGGCCCCCCGCGCTCCGCCCGAGGTACACCCGGCCCATGCCGCCCGCGCCCAGCCGGCCGAGCAGCCGGTACGCGCCGATGGTCCGCGGGTCACCGGCTTCGAGCGGCTGCATCGCGTCCCTCCCCCGTCCCCTGTGTTCCCCTGTGTTCCCCTGTGGCGTGGCCAAGGAGCACCTTAGGGCGGGGACGGACGGGAGCGGCCCCGATTGCCGGTTTCCGGCGGGCACCCGGAAGTGAAAGGCGAACGAATTCCCGGGAAACGGATATACCCCGTTCCGCGGTACGGAAAGGATTCGCGCAGGCGTTCCCCTTCTCGTTCAGCCGACATAAGCCGCACTAATGGCCGGGCACGGCCGCCGCTGACAGCAGTTCCACCGCCACGTCCCCCGAGTACCCGGAGGCGGAACCGGTACGGCGGGCGAATTCCCGCACGCCCGCCAGCTGGTCCGGGCCGAAGCGGAAGTCGAGGGTGGTGAAGTACCGCTCCAGCAGCTCGGCGTCGAAGGCCTCCCAGCGCGCCGCCTGCTCGGCGACCTTGGTGACCTCCTCCAGGGAGACGTCCCGGGAGGCGAGGAAGGCCTCGTGGACCTTGCGCACGACGACGGGCTCGCGGGCGAGGTAGTCCTTGCGGGCGGCCCAGACGGCGAAGACGAACGGCAGCCCGGTCCACTCCTTCCACATCTGCCCCAAGTCGTGCACGGCCAGGCCGAGCCGGGGCGCGTCGTGCAGCGAAGCGCGCAGCGCGGCGTCCCCGATCAGGACCGCCGCCTCGGCCTCCTGCATCATCAGCCCCAGGTCAGGGGGGCAGGTGTAGTAGTCGGGGCGTACCCCGTACTGCTCGGCGAGCAGCAGCTGGGCGAGCCGGACGGAGGTCCGGGAGGTCGATCCGAGGGCCACCCGGGCGCCGTCGAGCCGGTCCAGGGGGACCTGCGAGACGATCACGCAGGACATCACGGGGCCGTCGCAGCCCACGGCGAGATCGGGGAAGGCGACGAGCTGGTCGGAGTTGCGCAGGAACTCCACGAGGGTGATCGGCGCGATGTCCAGGTCCCCCTGGACGAGCCGTTCGCTCAGCTTCTCGGGGGTGTCCTTCGTCAGCTCCAGGTCCAGCAGCGTGCCGGTTCTGGCCAGCCCCCAGTAGAGCGGGAGGCAGTTCAGGAACTGGATGTGGCCGACCCGGGGCCGGCTGCGATAGACGTCCACATCGCGAGACTAGCCCCCGGGGTCCCGTCAGCCTTCGGGCGGGTCTCAAACGTCCGAGTGACGTGATCTTTCCCTCTGGTCTCGGCCGCAGGGTGCGTGCTAGGCTCGACGCAAGTTGCAGTTTGGTTTCCCTTGCAGTACGAGGCCTGCGGAGAATGTGACCCGCAGGCTTTTGTAGTTTTCAGACTTCTTAGCAGGTTCTGGAGCAGGGCGACCCTTTGGCCCATAGGAGGGCTCATGGCTACCGGAACCGTGAAGTGGTTCAACGCTGAAAAGGGCTTCGGCTTCATCGCCCAGGACGGCGGCGGCCCGGATGTCTTCGTCCACTACTCCGCGATCAACGCCTCTGGCTTCCGCTCCCTCGAGGAGAACCAGCAGGTCAACTTCGACGTCACGCAGGGTCCGAAGGGCCCGCAGGCGGAGAACGTCACCCCGGCCTAGTCGCCTGGCCGACCGGATCGCGGTTGGATTAGCAGTACCCAAGGAGCCCTGCCTCCTCCGTGCGAGCGGAGGTGGCGGGGCTCCTGCCTTTTCGTCCCCGCCCGTGTCTCCTGTCCGGGTCCGCACGTGCGAGCGCCCCCGGCACCGTGCGTACGGGGCCGGGGGCGCTCGGAGTTCGGCCTTACGGCTTGGCGGCCGTGGAGGTCGGGGTGGGTGTGGGGGGCGGGGTGGGCGTGGGGGTCGCCGGGGCGGTGATCTTGAGCTCCAGGATCAGCTCCACCTTCTCCGGCGTGACGACCCGGAGGAAGTACGTCCCCGGTGCCACGTCCGTGGTGAACAGCTCCGGCAGGGTGATGTTCCCGTCGGCGTCGCTGGGCGCGAGGTCCAGGGTGAACAGCTTCTTGCCGTCCCCGCCCTTGAAGTACGGACCCGCCGCCTTCGCCGGGTCCACCGGGACCCACACTCCGTCCTTGTCCTTCACACCCAGGCCCGCGGTGGCCTTCGTACCGGCGACCGGCTGGCCCTCGGAGGTCGCGAGGAGCCCGAACCCCTTGACGCTGGTGCCGGCGACGGCCTCCAGCGGCTTCGTACCGCCGTCGGCCCGCACCAGCAGGTCCGCGAGGACCGGCTTGGCGGTGACGGTGCCCTTGAGCGTCACCGTGAACTGGTTCGCGTCGTAGGCCGAGGCCCGGAAGGAGAAGGTGCCGGCCTTCGGGCCCGCGGTGAGCCGGGGCACGCGCGCGATGCCCTGGCCGTCGGTGAGGACGACGACGTCGGCCTTCTTGGTGTCTTGGAAGAGCGTGCCGCCGGTGGTGTCCGCCTCGACGACGAACACGACCTTCTGTCCGACGGCCGGCTTGCCGTCGGTGAGCACCGCCTTGAACTCGGCGTCGGCGGTGAACGCGGCCCCGGCCTCGGCCTTGAGCTCCGGATCGCCGACCAGCTCCAGCTTGGCCAGCCGGGGGGCCGGCGGCTTCGGCTTCTCGGGCTCGGCCGGCGGCTTGGTCGCCGGGGGCTTGGTGGCGGGCGGCTGGGGCGCCGGGGGCCGGGGGGTGGGCGGGGGGGCCGTGACCGGGGACGTCGGGTAGTTGCCCGCGGGCGGGTTGGGCACCTCGGCGACGCCGCCGTCCTGGTACTGGCGCATGTACCCGAGCACGGAGTTCACGTAGTCGCGGGAGTTGTTGTAGCTGAGGATCGCCTGGTCGAGCTTGGCCGGATCGGAGAGGTCCCGGTCGCCCGCGCAGAGGTAGAGGCCGGCGCCCAGGGCGGCGTCGTAGATGTTGTTCGGGTCGCGCTTGCCGTCGGCGTTGCCGTCGGCGCCCCAGGCCTTCCAGGTCTCAGGGATGAACTGGAGCGGCCCGACGGCCCGGTCGTACTCGGTGTCCCCGTCCCACTCGCCCTTGTCGCTGTCCTTGATCTGGGCGAAGCCGTTGCCGTCGAGGCGGGGCCCGCGGATCGGCTTCTCGGTGTACCCGTCGGACTTGAGCCCATAGCCGGAGGCGTGCACGGACTCGACCCTGCCGATGCCCGCCACCAACTGCCAGGGCAGGTTGCAGTGGGGCAGCGCGGCGGCCACCGACACGGCGGCGCGCTTGTACGCGTCGAGGGCGGTCCCGGGTATCCCGCTGGCCCCTTCGGGGGCGACGGCCCCGGGCGGCGGGGGCGGGTCTGCGACCAGGTCCGGCAGATCCAGCCGGGCGTCACCGCGGTCGGTGGCCTGCGGACTGTCGGGCGTGGGCTCGGACTCCCCGGCTCCGGCGGTCGGTGTGTTGGTCACGACCGCGGCGGTGGTCAGGCTGGCCGCGAGCGCGGCTGTGCACAGGACCTTGCGCGAGGTGTTGACTACGTGGCGGTGAAGCGGCTTCACAGTGCGGCGATCCCCCCAAGGCGGCCGACAGGACGTGTGGCTGGTCGAACCGTGAATATTCTGTCTATCAGGTATTCACCGACGACTCGCCGTCGGCCCGGCAGTTATGACACACCATTCGTCTCACCTTCGCCGGGTGTTGGGCGGGGCGGGGGTGCGGGGGGCGGGGGGCGGGGGGGCTTCGGGGGCGGTGTCCCCTTGGGCGGTATCGGGGAGGTGCTGGGGGTTTCCCGTCAGTCCACTGTCCTTTCGTGTCGGTCCGGCCCGTCAAGGGCGCTCCTTCGTCGCGTCGCTTCGCGATGGCCTCCGGCCACCCTTGACTGTCCGTCCCGCCCCGAAAAGCCAAAGACTGCCGGGAAGCCCCCGAAGAACGGCCGGGCCGTTCGGGCTCACAATCCAGCCCCGCCGGCGATGGAAGCGGGGACTCTGGGGCGGAGCCCCAGGAAGCCCCGAGCGCAGCGAGGGGCCCACCCACGGTGCCGCAGATCGCTACGCGCTCCCCCGAGACAGCGACTGCGGCCCGCCACGGGCTGGACATAAGCCGCCACCGATCGCTACACAGCTGACCTCATCTGGCGTCGACCAGCCCGTCATCGGCTGGACATAGACCGCCCAGACCGTCACCAACACCTCTCTGTAGGCGGGTGCAGGCTGAAAGGGGGCGAACCCCACCGGCCAAGGCAACTGGCGTGCTCTGATGTCGATCAGACCGGCGGTCCCGAAGGTTCTACGAGAATGGCGCAATGAGCGATGCAGACGATGTAGGGGCAGCAATCGTGGGTGAGTTGCGGTTGATGGACCCCAGCGTGCGCACGTCGCGGGCACTCGCACGACGGCTCATGGACCCGGAGTTCGTTGAGGTCGGCGCCTCGGGTAGGCGCTGGACGTACGACGAGATGTTGGCGGCCCTACCGGAGATGGATGGTGCGGCAGAAGACGGGCCGCGCTACGAGCCGTCGGAGATGACCGGTGCCGTGCTGGCTCCCGGGCTGGTGCATCTCACCTATACGACCGTGATCGACGGGCAGTGGGCGCGGCGGAGTTCGTTGTGGCGCAGGCATGACGACATGTGGCGCATGTACTACCACCAGGCGACCCCCGTACCGCCCGTGGCCCGGTAGCAACAGAACATCTCGGGGGACCTGAGGCGCGGAACGGCCGTCTTCGCCCCCGATGACGGTCACTTCGACGCCAGGGCCAGTGAGATGTCGTGGGCCCACTGCGGGCGCCCCCCGGGAAGGCATTGATGGCGGTTTGGGCGTCTTATTGCCATGTGATGACGGGCTGATCGACGCCAGATGAGGTCAGCTGTGTAGCGATCGGTGGCGGCTTATGTCCAGCCCATGGCGGGCCGCGGACGCCGTGTCGGGGGAGCGCGTAGCGATCTGCGGCGTGGTGGGTGGGCCCCCTCGCTGCGCTCGGGGCTGGATCGGACGGCTGTTCACGGGCTTCGGGCTGCGGTCGCTGAGGAGCCTGCACGTGGGACCCGAACGGCCCGGCCGTTCTTGGGGGGGTTTCTCGGCAGTCTTTGGCTTTTCGGGGCGGGGCGGTCGGTCAAGGGTGGCCGAAGGCCATCGCGAAGCGACGCGACGACGAGGAACGAGGAGGAGCACCCTTGACGGGCCGGCACGACACGAAAGGACAGTGGACTGACGGGAAACCCCCAGCACCCCACCGACCCCGCCCAAGCGGACCCCGCCCCCAGACCCCCCGCACCCCACCAATCCCCCGCCCCGCCGCACCCCCGCCTTCCCATCCACCGCCCCGCCCCCTACCCTGACGGACCGTCAGTCCTACAGCCAGGAGGGGTCATGCTGCTTCGCGGGAAGACCGTCGTCGTCTCCGGGGTCGGTGCCGGGCTCGGGCATCAGGTGGCCGCCGCCGTTGTGCGGGACGGGGGGCACGCCGTGCTCGGGGCGCGGACCGAGGCGAACCTGGTCAAGTCGGCCACCGAGATCGACCCCGACGGCGCGCACACCGCCCACCGCCCGACCGACATCACCGACGAGGCGCAGTGCGAGGCCCTCGCCGCGCTCGCCGTCGAGCGCTTCGGCGGCATCGACGCCGTCGTGCACGTCGCCGCCTGGGACTCCTACTTCGGCGGCGTCGAAGACGCCGACTTCGGGACCTGGCAGCAGATCATCGACGTCAACCTCCTCGGCACCCTGCGCATGACCCGGGCCTGTCTGCCCGCCCTCAAGCGGGCGGGCGGGTCCGTCGTCATCATCGGCACCCAGTCCGCCGTGGCCTCCCCCTCCCAGGTGCAGCAGGCCGCGTACGCCGCGTCCAAGGGGGCGCTGACCTCCGCCATGTACTCCATGGCACGGGAACTCGGCCCCCACCAGATCCGCGTCAACACCGTGCTGCCGGGGTGGATGTGGGGGCCGCCAGTGCAGGCGTTCGTGACCTTCACCGCCCACTCCGAAGGCGTGCCCGAAGCCGAGGTGCGCGCCCGGCTCTCGGAGCGGATGGCCCTGCCGGACCTCGCCACCGACGGCGATGTCGCAGACGCCGCCGTCTTCTTCGCGTCCGACCGGGCACGGGCCATAACCGGCCAGTCCCTGCTGGTCAACGCCGGTGAGCTGATGCGATGACCGCTCCCTGCCCGGTCCCCCGGATCGTATGCTCGGCCCATGACCACTCCGAGTGACGCCCCGAGTGACGCCCCGACCGACAACGCGATGCGCCGCGCGCTCCGGCGTGCCCGTGACGGCGTCGCGCTCGACGCGACCGAGGCGGCCGTGCTCCTCCAGGCGCGCGGCGAGGCGCTGGCGGACCTCACCGCCTCCGCCGCCCGGGTCCGCGACGCCGGCCTTGCCGCGGCCGGGCGGCCGGGCGTGATCACGTACTCGAAGAGCGTGTTCGTCCCCCTCACCCGGCTGTGCCGCGACAAGTGCCACTACTGCACCTTCGCGACCGTCCCCGGGAAGCTCCGCCGGGCCGGCCACGGGATGTTCATGTCGCCCGACGAGGTGCTCGACATCGCCCGCCGCGGCGCGGCGCTCGGCTGCAAGGAAGCGCTCATCACCCTCGGGGACAAGCCCGAGGACCGCTGGCCCGAGGCGCGCGAGTGGCTGGAGGCGCACGGCTACGACGACACGATCTCCTACGTGCGGGCCATCTCGATCCGCATCCTGGAGGAGACCGGCCTGCTCCCCCACCTCAACCCGGGCGTCATGTCCTGGGCCGACTTCCAGCGGCTCAAGCCGGTCGCCCCGTCCATGGGGATGATGCTGGAGACCACCGCCACCCGCCTGTGGTCCGAGCCGGGCGGCCCGCACCACGGTTCCCCCGACAAGGAACCGGCGGTCCGGCTGCGCGTGCTGGAGGACGCCGGGCGGTCCTCCGTACCGTTCACCTCCGGCCTGCTGATCGGCATCGGCGAGACGTACGAGGAGCGCGCGGAGTCGCTGTTCGCGCTGCGCCGGGTCTCGCGCGCCTACCACGGCATCCAGGAGCTGATCATCCAGAACTTCCGCGCCAAGCCGGACACGGCGATGCGCGGCATGCCGGACGCCGAACTCGACGACCTGGTGGCGACGATCGCCGTCGCGCGGCACATCATGGGCCCCGCGGCCTGCCTGCAGGCGCCGCCCAACCTGGTCGACGGCGAGTACGCGCGGCTGATCGGCGCCGGCATCGACGACTGGGGCGGCGTCTCCCCGCTGACGCCCGACCACGTCAACCCCGAGCGGCCCTGGCCCCAGATCGACCTGCTGGCCGAGCAGTCGGCAGTGGCCGGCTTCGAGCTCCGCGAGCGGCTGTGCGTGTACCCCGAGTTCGTGCGGCGCGGCGAGCCGTGGCTGGACCCGCGGCTGCTGCCGCACGTACGGGCGCTCGCCGATCCGGGGACCGGGCTGGCGGACGAGGCCGCCGAGGTGACGGGCCACCCGTGGCAGGAGCCGGACGAGGGCTTCACCGCGTACGGGCGCACCGACCTGCACGCCACCATCGACACCGAGGGGCGTACGGGCGACCGCCGCGAGGACTTCGACCTCGTCTACGGCGACTGGGACGCGCTGCGCGAGGCCGCCGCACCCGGCATGGTGCCCGAGCGCATCGACACGGACGTACGGACCGCGCTCGCGCAGGCCGCCGACGACCCGGAGAAGCTGACGGACGCCCAGGCGCTGGCGCTGCTGCACGCCGACGGGCCCGCGCTGGACGCGCTGTGCCGGGTCGCGGACGACCTGCGCAGGTCGGTGGTGGGCGAGGACGTCACGTACATCGTCACGCGGAACATCAACTTCACCAACGTCTGCTACACCGGCTGCCGGTTCTGCGCGTTCGCGCAGCGCCGTACGGACGCGGACGCGTACACGCTCTCCCTGGAACAGGTCGCGGACCGGGCGGCGCAGGCGTGGGACGTCGGCGCGGTCGAGGTGTGCATGCAGGGCGGCATCCACCCGGACCTGCCCGGGACGGCGTACTTCGACATCGCGCGGGCGGTGAAGGAGCGGGTGCCCGGCATGCACGTCCACGCGTTCTCGCCGATGGAAGTGGTCAACGGGGCGACCCGGACGGGGATGTCCGTACGGGACTGGCTGACGGCCGCCAAGGAGGCCGGGCTGGACTCGATACCGGGCACGGCGGCGGAGATCCTGGACGACGAGGTCCGCTGGGTGCTGACCAAGGGGAAGCTGCCGGCGGCGGACTGGACCGATGTCGTCACGACGGCGCACGAACTGGGCATCCGCTCGTCGTCCACCATGATGTACGGGCACGTGGACCAGCCCCGGCACTGGCTCGGGCACCTGCGCACGCTGGCCCGGATCCAGCAGCGGACGGGGGGTTTCACCGAGTTCGTGACGCTGCCGTTCATCCACACCAACGCGCCCGTGTACCTGGCGGGCATCGCGCGGCCCGGGCCGACGGTGCGCGACAACCGGGCGGTGACGGCGATGGCCCGGATCCTGCTCCACCCGCACATCACCAACATCCAGACGAGCTGGGTGAAGCTGGGCGCCGAGGGCGCGGCGGAGATGCTCCGCTCCGGGGCCAACGACCTGGGCGGAACGCTGATGGAGGAGACCATCTCCCGGATGGCGGGTTCGAGTTACGGCTCGTACAAGTCCGTCCGGGACCTGATCGCGGTCGCGGAGGCCGCCGGGCGGCCCGCGAAGCCCCGTACGACCCTGTACGGGGAGGTGCCGCCGGAGCGCGTCCGGGCAGCGGCGGCCTCGGACGGGCACCTGCCGGAGCTGCTGCCGCTGGTGGACTGAGCCGGAGCCGGCGCGCGCGCTCAACCGCGCGCGGTGTGGTGGGCGAGGGCCGCGTGCGGGTCGTCGTGGCCGTGGCCGGCGGTGTGGTCGGTGTGGACGGTGGCGGCCGTCAGCCGGGGCACGGCGTGGATGAGGGCGTGTTCGGCCGCGACGGCCAGGGCGTGGGCCTGTACGACGGTCAGGTGCGGGTCGACGACGATGTCGGCCTCGGCCCGCAGCGTGTGGCCGATCCACCGCAGCCGGACCTGCCCGAGGCCGCGGACCCCGGCCACGCCGCGCAGCGCCCGTTCGGCGGTGTCGACGAGGGCGGGGTCGACGGAGTCCATCAGCCTGCGGTAGATCTCGCGGGCCGCGTCGCGCAGCACCACCAGGATGGCGGCGGTGATGAGCAGGCCCACGAGCGGGTCGGCGGCCCGCCAGCCGAGCGCGGCGCCGCCCGCGCCGAGGAGGACGGCGAGCGAGGTGAAACCGTCGGTGCGGGCGTGCAGCCCGTCCGCGACGAGCGCGGCCGAGCCGATCCGGCGGCCGGTGCGGATGCGGTAGCGGGCCACCCACTCGTTGCCGGCGAACCCGGCCAGCGCCGCGGCGGCCACCGCCCCGAGGTGGCTGACGCCCCGCGGGTGCAGCAGCCGGTCCACGGCGGCGTGGGCGGCGAGTGCGGAGGAGGCGGCGATGGTCAGCACGATGACGATGCCGGCCACGTCCTCGGCGCGGCCGTACCCGTAGGTGTAGCGGCGGTTGGCCGCCCGGCGGCCCACGACGAAGGCGATGCCGAGGGGCACGGCGGTGAGCGCGTCGGCCGCGTTGTGGAGGGCATCGCCGAGCAGCGCCACCGAGCCGGAGAGGGTGACGACGACGGCCTGGACCACGGCGGTCACCGCCAGGACGGCCAGCGAGAGCCACAGGGTGCGCATGCCGTCGCGCGAGGCCTCCATCGCGGAGTCGACCTTGTCGCGGGTGTCGTGGCCGTGCGGGGTGAGGAGGTGGGCGACCCGGTGGCGGAGCCGCGCCCGGCGGCCGTGGCGGTGCTCGTGCTCGTGCTCGTGGCGGGACCCGTGCCCGTGCCCGTGCCCGGGGTCCCGGTCATCGTCGTGATCGTGCTGGGTGCTCACGGCAAGGGCGCCTTCCGGGAAGACGGGGCAGGACGGCTCGGCCCCGGGCACGCCCTGGCGGCCCGGCGCGGCACGCCACCACCCTACAAACGCCGCCCCCGCCGAAGGCGTGTCCCACGTCGGGCACCCGCGCCGGGTTGCGGACGGCTTAAGGCCGGGCGGCGCCCCGGTTCCGCAGGTCACGGTGCCGGTGAACAGGTGGGAAACACCCGGCGGTTGGGATTCCAGCCGGCTCTCTACGCGCGTCATCATGACCGGCATGAGGATCTCCCCACGCTTCGCAGCCCTCGGCGCGGCCGCCGCCGTCGCCGCCACCCTCCTCGCGGGCCCGGCCGCCTCCGCCGCCCCCGCCGCCCCCACCTCCGTCACCGCCATCACCTCGGTCGGCCGGATCTGTTACTCCGCGCTGCCCGCCCAGGCGCACGACACCCTCGACCTCATCGACCAAGGCGGCCCGTTCCCGTACTCCCAGGACGGCGTCGTCTTCCAGAACCGCGAGGGGCTCCTGCCCGGCCGCACCACCGGGTACTACCACGAGTACACCGTCATCACCCCGGGCTCCCCGACCCGCGGCGCCCGGCGCGTCATCACCGGCGCGCAGACCGCCGAGGACTACTACACGGCGGACCACTACGCCTCTTTCCGCCGCGTCGACTTCGCCTGCTGACACCGCGGCCGATTCGGCCCGGTACGCGTACGCCGCCGAACGGTCACCGACCGGTCGGGGGCGTCGTGGCGTCTCGGCGTCGTGGCGCCGCGGCCTGCGCGTCGGCCGAGGAGGAGGTCCTTCCTCAGCTCCTTCAGCTCGCGGACGTCGATGCCGGGGCCCTGGCCGGGGTAGCGGTAGAAGGTGCCGTACGCGGCCTTGACCTCGTCGTAGCCGGCGTTGAGGTATTCGGGGCGCACGTCCGGCATCGGCTTGCAGACGGCGGCCCGCTGCGCCGGGAGGCGGGACAGCACCGCGTCGTTGGCGGCCTTGCGGTAGTCGTTGCCGGCCAGGTAGTCGGCCCGGCCGGGGGACTTCGGCATGGTCCGGAAGGACGGCGGGCCCGCGAAGACGTCGGCGACGGTGTACGAGCCGTCGGCGCCGGCGGTGACGGTGGCCTCGGTGAAGGCAACCGCCTGGCTCCGGTGGTGGCCCGACCAGGGCAGGTCCCAGCCGGCGGCGGTGGCGGCGGGGGCCGCGACCAGGGGGACGGTGAGTACGGAGGCGACGACGGTCGCGGCGAGCAGTGGCGAGACGCGGGCCGGAAGTGTTCGGATTCCGGCCGTTCTCCGGCCACTTCTGCGCGACGTGACTCATACCGTCCGGGTTCGACCGAACCTGTCCACTAAAGTGCGCGCCAAAGCCTGGGGGGAAACAGCATGGACACGAGAACAGCGACGGCCGGGACCCCGGACACGGCGGATCCCGCGGGCACCGGCACCTCCGCGGCGGCCTCCGCCCTCACCTCCAGCGCCACCTCCACCGCGCTCTGGGGCCGCGCCGAACAGCAGGACTTCCGCAGCCGGGTCCGCGGCACCCTTCTCGGCTCCGCGATCGGCGACGCCCTCGGCGCCCCCGTCGCCGGCCTCTCCCTCGACGGCATCCGCGGGACCCACGGCCTGGCCGGCCTGACCGAACCGGCCCCCGCGCACGGCCGCCGGGGCACCGTCACCGCCTCCACCCAGCTCGCCCTCTTCACTGTCGACGGGCTGATCCGGGCCCACGTGCGCCGGGACACCGGCGGCTGGCACCCGCCGACCGACGTCCACCGGGCCTACCTGCGCTGGGCCGCGACCCAGCACGACTGGGGCCCCGACGAGCGCCGCAAGGACAACGGCTGGCTCGCGCAGCAGGAGTGGCTCTACGCCCGCCGCGGCCCCGACCGCGCGTGCATGACCGGCTTCGCCGACGACATCCTCGGCACCCCGGACCAGCCGAAGAACCCCACCGCCCGGGACGCCGCCGCGACCGCCCGCTCGGCCCCCTTCGGCCTGCTGGTGGGCTGGGAACCGGCCCTCGTCCTCCAACTCGCCGTCGAGTGCGCCACGCAGAGCCACGGGCACCCCACCGCGTACCTGTCCGCGGGGGCCTTCGCCGTGATCGTCCACGGGCTGACCCGGGGCGGATCCCTGGACGCCGCCGTCCAGCGCGCCCTCGGCCTGCTCGGCTCCCGCGCCTCCCACCAGCCGGTCACGGACGCCCTCCAGCGGGCGGTGTCGGCCGCCACGCAGGGGGAGCCGAGCCCCAAGATGGTGGAGTCCCTGTCACCGGGGGACGGCCGCGACGCCGAAGACGCGCTGGCCGTCGCCGTGTACTGCGCCCTGGTCGCCGAGGACGTCCCGCACGGGCTGCGGCTCGCCGTCAACCACGGCGGCGACTCCACCGTCACCGGCGCCATGTGCGGGGCCCTGCTCGGCGCCCTGCACGGCGAGACGGCCCTGCCGGCGGCCTGGCTGGCCGACTTGGAGGGCCGCGCCACGATCCTGGAGCTGGCCGACGACTTCGCGCTGGAAATGACCCAGGGGCCGGCCCTCCACGGCCCCTCCGCCTCGGCCCCGGGCTGGCTGTCGCGCTACCCGCGCGCCTGATGCCCCGCCACCGGGCCCTTGCCGGCTCGGCGGGAGGCGGTGTCGGGGGCGTGAAGTAGCGTTCTCGCCATGAGCATGCCCCCGCCCCAGTCCCCCGGCCCGTACGGGACCCCGCAGCAGCCGAATCCGTACGGCGGACAGCAGCAGCCGTTCCCGCAGCAGCAGGGCCTGCCGGGTGCCCAGGGGTACCCCGGTCAGCCTTACGCGCCGCAGCCGTACCCGGGTCAGGGGCCCTGGGGACAGCCGCCGATGGGGCCGCCGATGGGGCCGCCGCCGCGCAAGAACCGGGCCGGGCTGGTGATTGCCGTGGTCGCGATCGCCCTGGGCGGGCTGCTCGTCGCGGGCTTCGTGGTGAACCGGATCACCCAGGCGGGGGCCGCGGTGAGCGGGGCCGGTTTCCCCGCCGCCAAGTACCGGCTCACGGTGCCGCAGACGATGCTGAGCGGCACGTACCAGCTGTCCCAGGACCTGTCCCAGACCAAGGGCAAGGAGATCGTCGACGGCGCCTACGACCCCAAGATCCGCAACCCCAAGCCGGTGGTCGCCCAGTACACCTCCGAATCCGCCACGGACCCCGGCGTCCTCGTCATCTCCGGGATGTACGGCCAGTTCAAGGACCCGGCCGGCGCCCGCCGGAAGATGATCGCGGGCGCCCAGGAGGGCGACGGTGCGCAGCAGGCGGTCCCGCCGAAGGACATCACGCCGGGCGGCTCGGACGTCACCCTGACCTGCCAGGTGGTGACCTCGATGCAGAACGGCACGAAGGTCCCGCTGCCCATGTGCGCGTGGGCGGACGAGAACACGGGTGCCACGGTCGCCGTCGTCACCGCCGGGACCTCCAGGCAGAACCCCGCCTCCATCGACCTGAACCGGGTGGCCGAAACCACCCTCAAGGTCCGCGCGGAGGCCCGTCAGCCGATCGGCTGAGGCCGGGTGCCGAAGCCGGGCGGCGCGCCCGCCGTACGGGCCCGGCGCCCTGTCGCCCGGGGCCGCGGGCCCCTACGTTGGCCGTCCGACGTCTCGGAGGTGCCATCACCCATGCGGATCGCCACGACCATCTTCCTCACCGACCGCACCATCACCCCCACCCGCCTCGCCCGCATCCTGGAGGAGCGCGGCTTCTCCGGCCTCTACCTCCCCGAACACACCCACATCCCCGTCATCCGCGACACCGTCGCGCCGATGGGCGGCGAACTCCCCGAGGAGTACGGGCGCACCCTCGACCCCTTCGTCGCGCTCGGCCAGGCCGCCGCCGTCACCGAGCGGCTCCACGTGGGCACCGGCATCACCCTGGTCGCCCAGCACGACCCGATCGTCCTCGCCAAGCAGGCCGCCACGCTGGACCACCTCTCCGGCGGCCGGCTCACCCTCGGCGTCGGCTACGGCTGGAACGTCGAGGAGGCCGCCGACCACGGCGTCGAGTGGCGCACCCGGCGCGAACTGGTCGGAGACCGGCTGGCCCTGATGCGTGCCCTGTGGGCCCCCGACCCCACCGGTTACGAGGGCGCCTTCGGCTCCGTCCGGGCCAGCGAGGCCCACCCCAAGCCGGCCCGCCCGGCCCGTGAGCTGCGCCCCGGCGCCCCGCTGCACGGCCCGCGCACCCTCATCGGGGGCGCCGCCGGCCCGAAGCTCTTCGCGGCCGTCGCCGACCACGCGGACGGCTGGCTCCCCATCGGCGGCGGCGGTCTCACCGAATCCCTCCCGGTGCTGCGCCGCGCGTGGGAGGACGCGGGCCGGGACCCGAAGGCCCTCCAGGTGGTCCCGTACGCGGTCCGCCCCAGCGCGGGCAAGCTGGCCCACTACGCGGACCTCGGCATCGAGGAGGTCGTCCTGCAGCTGCCGCCGTCGGCGGAGCCGGAAGTGCTGCGCGTGCTGGACGGGTTCGCCCAGTACCTCTAGACCGTCCCGGGGGGGGCAGCGGCTAGCGGCCGGCCGGCGCCTCTCCCTGGGCGACCTCCACGCCGCGGTGCAGGCCGCTGAGGCCGAGGCCGGCGGTGACGGTGGTTCCCGCCGCCAGGGCCACCAGCAGGCAGGCCGCCGCCGCTGCCGCGCCCCGGCGCACCACCGGCGGGTGGAGCAGCGCCCGTACGCGGTGGGGGACGGGGCCGCCCGCGGCGCGGGCGGCGAAGTCCGGGCGCACGGGGCCCGCGCCGCCGTGCCCGGCCAGCGCGGCGCGGCCGATGGCGCGGGCGGTGAGGCGGCGGTCGCCGGTGGCGGCCGCGGCGGCCTCGTCGGCGACCCGCTCGACGGCCAGCGCGACGGCCTCGCGCACGGCCCGCAGCGCCGGGTGACAGCGCGCGGCGAGATCGGCGGCGGCGAGGAACCAGTGGTGGCGGCCCGTCAGGTGGGCCCGTTCGTGGGCGAGCAGTGCCTCGCGCTCGGGCCCGTCCAGGACGCGGAGCATGCCGGAGGTCACCACGACCCGCCCCGGGTTCCCCGGCAGGGCGTAGGCGTCCGGGTCCGGTCGGTCCAGGATGCTGAGGTCGCCGGCCCGGGCCGCCCCGCGCACCTGTTCGCGGGCGCGGCGGTAGTGGCGGAGCTGGCGCAGGACCGATCGGGTGATCCCGTACGCGCACAGCGACAGGGCGCCGACCGCGAACGCGGCGGCGGGCCCGGTCACGTCGGGCGGCGCGACGTCGAGCGGGTGGATCAGGTGGCCGAGCCGGGCCAGGGCGGACACGCCGAGCGCCCCGGTGAGCAGGAGGCCGCCCAGCGCGGCGAGCCAGCCGGCCGCGAGGGCGCACGCGGTGCCGGTCAGCGCCCACAGGGCGACCGGCGGGCGCAGCCGGGGGGCGGCCCAGCGGGCCAGGGGCTGCGCGGCGAAGGGCAGTACCAGGGAGGCGAGCAGGCCGGTGATCACTGCCCGCCGCCCTCCAGCAGGTCCCGCAGGACGCGCTCGTCGTCGGGGCTGAGCTCGGAGACGAAGCGCGCGAGGACGGTTTCGCGGTCGCTGTCCTTGTCGAGTTCGCGGTGCATGCGCCGGGCCGTGAGGCCGTGGGCGTCGCGTACGGGGAAGTAGGCGTAGCCGCGGCCGGAACGCTCGCGGGCTACGGTGCCCTTCTCGTGGAGCCGGGACAGGATGGTGGTCACCGTCGTGCGCGCGAGGTCCGCCGTAAGGGTCTTCTGCACCTGGGCGGTCGTCTGCGGCTCTTCCGCGGCCCACAGTGCGGCGAGCACGCTCGCCTCCAGCTCCCCCGCCGGCCTGCGGTCGGCTGTCGCCCCGGTCATCGTTCTCTCC
This sequence comes from Streptomyces sp. NPDC054883, assembly GCF_053610645.1. Lineage (NCBI taxonomy): Bacteria > Bacillati > Actinomycetota > Actinomycetes > Kitasatosporales > Streptomycetaceae > Streptomyces > Streptomyces sp. NPDC054883. The sequence continues at coordinate 54,015 of NZ_JBSGYT010000054.1, forward strand.
CCGCCTCGCGATCGTCTACAGTGCAGTAGACCGTCTACGGGATTGTAGTCGACCGGATGTTCCACCCTGCGGCCGGCTTCCGGCTGCGCGGATCCGTCACGAACCCAGTGAGAGGCCCCCTGCCATGGCCGTCCCCGCCTCCTTGGCCGTCCCCGCCGCGAACGACCTCGCGGTCAACCTGCTCGACGCGCACTCGCTCCTGGCCACCTTCGGCGTCGTCGGCATCGCGGTGGTGATGTTCGCGGAGACCGGGCTGCTGGTCGGGTTCTTCCTGCCCGGCGACTCGCTGCTGTTCACGGCCGGCCTGCTGTGCGCCGGCACCTCGGAGGGCGACGCGAAACTCTCGCTGCCCCTGGTACTGGCCGCCTCGGCGGCCGGAGCGCTGCTCGGCGCGCAGACCGGCTACCTGATCGGACGCCGGGCGGGCGGCGCCCTCCTGGAGCGCAGCAGGTCCAAGCGGCTGCGCGAAGGTGCGGAGCGCGCCGAGGAGTTCCTGGCCAAGTACGGGCACGCCAAGGCGATCGTGCTGGCCCGCTTCGTCCCCGTGGTGCGTACGGTCCTCAACCCGCTGGCCGGGGCGCTGAACGTGCCGGCCCGCGTCTTCACCCTGTGGCAGGTCCTCGGCGGTCTCCTCTGGACGGCCGGCCTGGTACTGGCCGGGTACGCGCTCGGCTCCTCCGTCCCGAACGTCGACCGGTACCTGCTGCCGATCGTCGCCCTGGTCGTCGCCGTGTCCCTGCTTCCCCTGGCGATCGAAGTGCTCCGCTCCCGGCGGGCCCGCAAGCAGCAGAACGGAACCGTTTGATGACCTCCACGTACGACGGTTCGCGCATCGACGGCCCGGCCTACGTCGACGTCGTCGACGCGGCCCACCGGGCGCCGGGCTGGCTGAACGCCCTGGCGGCCGCCTGGTCGGACTACGGCCTGGCACTCTTCGCGCTGCTGATGCTGCTC
>NZ_JBSGYT010000055.1:0-53536 GCF_053610645.1 Streptomyces sp. NPDC054883
GGGCCCGGTCCGGACCCCGGCCCCTCCGGGCGGATGACCTCGCCCTGCACGATCTTGCCGTCCGGCTGGTGGATGCGGGCCTGCTGGAACGCGGCGCCGAAGCCGCCGGGGGACGCGGAGGTCATCGTACGTTCCAGGGAACGGGCGAACCGGCGACCCACCAGCGCCCGGACGGGCGGGAGCAGCAGGAGCAGGCCGGCGGCGTCGGACAGCAGGCCCGGCAGGATCAGGAGCAGGCCGGCCAGCATGATCAGGGCGTTGCCCCGGCCCGGCTGCTGCGGGGCGGGCGCCCGGCCCTGCTGTGCCTGCTGGAAGCCCGCCGTCAAGTTCCGGAAGGCCCGGCGGCCGGCCCGCTTGATGACCACGCCGCCGAGCAGCATTCCGCCCAGGACGAGCAGGGCCACGGTCAGGCCGCCCGCCGCCCCCGCGACCAGGCTGAGCAGCCAGATCTCCAGGATGAACCAGGCGGCGGCCGCCAGCGGGAGGTACGTACGGGCGGCCGAGCGCCGCCGGGGAGCAGTCGAGGTGCCGGTCGTCATGACCCCAGTGTGCCCGGGGTGGCGTAAAAGCGACCTCAGTCGGAGGTACCGGACATCCCCTAAGGGGTGTCCGGACACTTCCTAGACCTCGGGCTTGCCGGTGAGTCTGGCCGTGCGGGCCTTGATGCCCCACTGGGTGACCCGCCACAGGGCCTCGACCACGATGTCCTTGCTCATCTTGCTGTCGCCGAGCTCGCGCTCCACGAAGGTGATGGGGACCTCGACGACCTTGAAGCCCTTGCGGACGGCCCGGCGGGCGAGGTCGACCTGGAAGCAGTAGCCCGCGGAGGCGACCTGGTCCAGGCCGAGCCCCTCCAGGGTCTCGCGGCGGAAGGCGCGGTATCCGCCGGTCACGTCGCGGATCGGGACGCCCAGCATCAGCCGGGAGTAGGTCGACCCACCGCGGGAGAGGATCTCGCGGCTCTTGGGCCAGTTGACGACCCGGCCGCCGGGCACCCAGCGCGAGCCCAGGACCAGGTCGGCGCCGCCGAGCGCGGTCAGCAGCCGGGGCAGTTCCTCCGGCCGGTGCGAGCCGTCGGCGTCCATCTCCACGATGACGCCGTAGCCGTGCTCCAGGCCCCAGGCGAAGCCCGCGAGGTAGGCGGCGCCGAGCCCTTCCTTGCCCTTGCGGTGCAGGACGTGGACGTGGTCGTCGGAGGCGGCCAGTTCGTCGGCGAGCTTGCCGGTGCCGTCCGGGCTGTTGTCGTCGGCGACGAGGACGTACGCCTCGGGCACCGCAGCCCGGACGCGGCCGACGATCAGCGCGATGTTCTCCGCCTCGTTGTACGTCGGGATGATCACCAAGGTGGTACCGAGGGGCCCGTAGGTCCGCTGTCCGCCGTCGCTCACTGGGTCCCCTTGCATGCTTCTCGTCCAGCCCCGCCTCGTCCGTCCCGTCTCAGCGGGACGATTTTAGAACAGCGATCGGGGCCCGCGGTCCTTCGGGCCGGCCCGGCTCCCGCTGGCTGCGGGTGACCGTGGCCGTTGTCTACTGGACCGCCGGGCCCCGACCCGGGGCCACCCTCCCCCAACTGCCGCTGGGGGCGCCCGCACCGGCGAAACCTTCCCTCGCCCCCGAGGCGCGGGCGCGCTGAGCGGACGGATCCGTCCGGAAGGGACGTCCTGTGGTGGACCCGGCCGAACCTATCCGGGTCCGGCCGCCGGTACCGAACCGAGGCCCGCCGGATCACCCCTGTGGCCGTACGAATACCTCCCGGCCGCCCACGACCGTCGCCAGGCACACCGGGAGATCCGCGCCGGGCGTCAGATCGGGCAGACCCGGGGTGCCGGAACGCGGATCCGTCGACCAGCGGGCCACCCGGTCGTCGGGGGCCTGCACCACGAGTTCCTCCGTCCGCCAGACGGCGTAGTCGGCGGGGGCGCCGGGCACGAGGGTGCCCGCGTCGTCCCGGCCCAGTGCCCGCCACCCGCCGCGGGTGTGCGCGGCGAAGGCGGCGCGTACGGAGATCCGGTGCTCGGGGGTGCGGTGGAAGGCGGCCGCGCGGACGGTGCCCCACGGGTCGAGGGGGGTGACGGGGGCGTCCGAGCCGAAGGCGAGCGGCACCCCGGCCTTCAGCAGGGCCGCGAACGGGTTGAGGGTCCCGGCCCGGTCGGCGCCGAGCCGGTCGGCGTACATGCCGTCCGCCCCGCCCCAGGCGGCGTCGAAGGCGGGCTGCACGGACGCGGTCAGGCCCAGCTCCGCGAAGGCGGCGATGGTGGCCGGGGTCATCATCTCGGCGTGCTCGACGCGGTGGCGGGCGGCGCGGACGCGGGCGAGGCCGACCTTCTCGGCGGCGGCGCGGACGCCTTCGACGACGGCGCCGACGGCGGCGTCACCGATGGCGTGGAAGCCGGCCTGGAGGCCCGCCCCGGTGCAGGCGGCGACGTGCGCGGCGATGTCGTGGGCGTCGAGGTAGCCGGAGCCGGTGTGGGCCGCGTCGGCGTACGGGGCGTGCAGGCAGGCGGTGTGCGAACCGAGGGCGCCGTCCACGAACAGGTCTCCGGCGGCGCCGACGGCGCCGAGCCGCACGGCGAGGTCGACGTCGCGGTCGGCCCAGTACCCGAAGACGCGCGGGCCGGGGTGGTCGGCGGCGAGATCGAGCAGGGAGGTGAAGTCCTCGGGCGAGGAGATCTCGGGGCCGCCGCACTCGTGGACGGAGCCGATGCCGAGGGAGGCGGCGCGGTCCAGGGCGGCGCGCTGCGCCTCGGCGCGCTGGGCCGGGGTGACGGCGTCGAGCGCGGCCCGGCGGACGGCGTGGTGGGCGTCGGCGGTCAGCGGCTCGTCGCCGGCCGGGCGGACGCCGGGGACGAGGTCCAGCAGGGCGGTGGTGACGACGGCGGAGTGCACGTCGACCCGGCTGAGGTAGAGCGGGCGGCCGCCGGCGGCCTCGTCGAGCTCCGCGCGGTGGGGGGCGCGGCGCTCGGGCCAGCGGGCGGGGTCCCAGCCGTGGCCGAGGAGCACCCGGTCGGCGGGGCGGCGGGCGGCGTAGGCCCGGACGAGGGCGAGGGCCTCGGGGAGGGAGCGGGCCCCGGACAGGTCGAGGCCGGTCAGGGCGAGGCCGGTGGAGGTGGTGTGGACGTGGGCGTCGGTGAACGCGGGGGTGACGAGCGCGCCGTCGAGGTGGACGACCTCGTCCACGCCCTGCGCGAAGGCGTCGGCGGCGCCTTCGGAGCCGACCCAGGCGATGCGGCCGCGCTCGACCACCATCGCGGTGGCGAAGGGGTCGGCGGGGCTGTGCACCTCGCCGCCGCGGAGCAGGACGGTGCGGTGGGTTCCGGCGGCGGTGGCGGAGGCGGTGCGGTCAGTCATGCCCCCAGTTTCGCTGGTCGCCCGCCCCCACCCGGACACGCCCCCCTGCGGGCGGCCCGCACGGTGGCCGTACGGCCGAGCAGGGGCGGTCCGCGGACGGGGGCCGCGCCGGACGGGGGCCGGCGCAGCGGTGCGAGCGCCGCGTGGAGAGGTCAGACGCGGGGCGGGCGGGCTTCGTAGGGGGTGGAGAGGACGACCGTCGTGCGGGTGGCGACGTGGGCCAGGGCGCGGAGGCGGCCGAGGAGGTCTTCGAGCTCCAGGGGCGTGGCCACCCGCACCTTGAGGATGTAGTTCTCGTCGCCCGCGACGCTGTGGCACGCCTCGATCTCGGGGACGCCCGCCAGCCGCTCGGCGATGTCGTCCGGGGCGCTGGGGTCGAACGGTTTGACCGAGATGAATGCCGTCAGCGGCAGCCCGACGGCCTCGGGGTCGACGACGGCCGCGTAGCCGCGGATGACTCCGCGCTGTTCCAGGCGGCGTACTCGCTGATGGACTGCCGACGTGGACAGTCCGGTGGCCTTGCCCAGATCCGTGTAGCTCATCCGCCCGTCCCGTACGAGCAGATCCACGATCTGGCGGTCCAGCTCCTCCATTGCGCTCATAGCCGCTCAACCTATTGCCCAGAGCCGCTCCAGGCACAGCGGTGTCCACGGGGAAACGGCACCTGCGGCGGGCATGTGACCAAGGCCACAGGGCTATGGATGCATACGCCCGGCTCTCGTGGTTACTCGTGCCGCGCGACGGGAAGTGCTTGCTGTGGCCGCGGCTGAAGAATCTGCCCGCCCGGCCCACCCAAGGGGGAGTACAACCATGCTGAACACCGATCGCGCCGGCCGCATGAGCGAATCCGAGTACGCGGACGACGCGGACTACCTCGAAGACGCCGACGGTTTCGACATCCACCACGCGGTCTGCCCCGACTGCGGGCAGTCGATCGCCCTCGTCGCCGACGAGGAGTACCTGCCGGAGCACGCGCTCTGCCTGACCCCGTGGAACCCGTTCGGGCTCACGGTGTGCGCGGGCACGGGCCGCCCGGCCTCGGAGGCGCTGCCGACCGTGGGCGCGTTCCAGCCGGACGCGCAGGAGCTGGACCCTGTGGTGATGCTGACGCTGCCCCAGGGGCTCGACTGGCGGACGCAGCCCTTCTCGCACGTCGGCGGTCCGGGCTCGCGTCCGGTGCGGATGCCTGCGACGGTGCTGCCGCCGCAGCTGCGTCAGCACGCGCAGGCCGCCTGACCGGCCGGGCCGGGGGCCCTACCAGTACGTCCCCCGCACCATGGCGGCCAGCGTGGCGCGGTGCAGGATGAGTCCGTCGGGTTCGGCCGGAACCTCGACCTCCCCGAAGTGCGCCTGCCGGTAGGCGATGCGCAGCATCACGATGCCGTGCCGCAGGGCGGCGTACAGGGTGTGGAACTCCATGTCGCGCGGGGTGTGCCCGGTGAGTTCGGCGTAGCGGCGTTCGAGGTCGTCGCGGCGCAGGAAGTCCGGCAGGCCCGGCTGGCCGAAGCCGACGGTCAGGTCCTGGAAGAAGCGGTGGAGGTAGACGGTCCAGCCGAGGTCCACCTCGCGCGGGGCGTACGCCGCCATCTCCCAGTCGAGCACGGCCACCGGTTGGAAGCCGTCGGCCTGGTAGATCACGTTGCCGATCCGGGCGTCGCCCCAGTTGAGGACGGGCTCGCCCTCGTCGGCGGGCCAGAGTTCCTCCAGCCGGTCGAAGGCCCGCTCCAGCAGCGGTGAGGGGGCCAGGCCGTCCACCACCCAGGAGTAATAGGTGCGTTGGGCCTCGACGTGGCGGCGCAGCGGGCTCCCGGGGCCGGGCGGGAGGAGGAACTCCGCCTGTTCGGCGGGGAACTGGTCGTGCAGGCGGGCCAGGAGGGAGATGCTCGCCTCCTGGAGCACGGCGCGTTCGGCGTCGGTGGCGGAGTGCAGCCAGTTGCCCTCGTACGTGTAGGGCATGACGTCGGGCGGGACGCGGCCTTCGGCACGGGCCATGACGAAGAAGGGCGCGCCGAGCGGTCCGGGATCCTCCTCCAGCCAGCGCACCCGCGGTACGGGCAGGTCGGTGTGTTCGGCGACCAGCCGCATCACGCGGTACTGGCGGCCCATGTCGTAGGCGGGGAAGACGGTGTAGGCGGCCGGGTCGGCGGCGAGGCGGAGGGCGCAGGCGCGGTCGGGGACGGGCACGTCGGGGTGCTCGACGTCGAAGAGGAGGGTCTCGCTGGACATGCCGTTGGAGCCGGGTACGGAGGTGTTGGTGACTTCCGCGCCGGGGAGGCGGGTGCCGAGCCAGGCCGTCAAGCGCCGGCCGAGTTCCTCGGGCTCGCGGGTGGAGGTGCGGGGACGTGGTGCCGTTGCCATGGACTGCCCCTCCTGCTCTTTCCGGTTCGGGTGCGTTCGGCGTTCGGGTACCGGCTACGGGGCGACCGAGGCGTAGTCGGCGAAGCCGCTGGGGTCGTGGCGGCCGAAGCTGCCGTGCTCGAAGATGCCGTGGCCGACCCGGCCGTCGAGGGTGAAGCGGGCCGAGTGGTCGGTGACGCCGAAGGCGGCCATGGGGTGGGCGGCGGGATCGGAGAGGTCGTGGACGCGCCGGTCGGTCCAGCCGCGGCCCTGCCAGGTGCCGTGCTGCCAGTCGGCGGCGGGCGGGTAGCCGGCGCCGACGGCGAGCGGGGAGGAGTTCAGGATCTCCACGCCCAGTTCGAGGGGCTTGCGGGCCGGATCGGTGAGGTGGACGACGGCGCCTTCGGGGTGGCGGCTGCCGGTCCGGTAGCGGATGTCGGTGTGCGGCCAGCCGAGCTGGACGTCGCCGCGGCCGCTGCCCTCGGGGAAGACCTGGACGGCTTCGCTGAGCGTGCGGTGGCCGTCGGCGTCCTCCTGGGCGATGACCATGAGGAAGCGGTCCTCGAAGCGGACGGGGATCCAGAGCCAGTGGAAGCCTTCGGGGCGGTACTCGTCGGCGGCGCGGCCGCCGTCTTCGCCGGGGATGGGCCGTACGCCCCAACTGCGGTCGCGGGTCCCGGTCCAGGCGCCGGCGGTGAGGGCGAGCTCCTCGCCCTTGGCCCGGATGGTACCGGTGACGTGGCCCGCCTGGACGAAGCGGCGGCCCTCCAGTACGAGGCGGTCGCCGCGCCGCTGGATGTGGTGCGGTTCCCACACGGCGGGGAACTCGGCGGTCCAGGTGATGTCGCAGGAGAGCCCCTGGGGGTCGGCGGGGTCGGCGGCGCAGTGGAGGCGGATGACGCGGAGCGGTTCGTCGACGGTGATCCGCAGGGGGCCGACGGAAAGGTTCATGCGGTCGTCGGTGAGGGCGTCGGAGGCGCGGACGGCGAGGAGTTCGTCGCCGAGTCGCAGGGTGGCGTAGGCGTCGATGACGCCGGCGTTGGGGTAGACGCCGAGGCCGAGGATGAGCACGGCCCGGCCGGCGTGGTCGAAGACGTGGAAGATGCAGCGGTCGTAGGCGTTGCGGTCACCGCTGACGAGGTGCTTCATCGACAGCGGTGCCTGGTGGATGGGGTACTCGTCCAGGGGTACGGGCCGGTCGGCGGGCATGGTGAACCTCCTGCGCAGGGGTGGGCTCCGCTCGGGCGAATATGACGGTACGTCAGAAATGGCTGCTGGTACCAGGGTTGCGCACACCACGCCACCCCGGCACACCTGGCCGGCGCGCGGCCCCTCCGCGTGCCACGCTCCCCACGTGGCCGGGGGCTCGGCGGGGTCCGCCGCGCGAGGACGGCCGGCGCCGTAGTTTGGTCGGGTGACGACTACCGAAGCGCAAGAGGCGTTTCTGCAGGCATTCCACGCCGAGCACCCGGCGGTGACCGCGGAGGCGTTCGGCCGCGGCCTCTCTCCGGACGGCCGGTCCAGCTACCAGATCCTGTGCGATCGAGTGGCCGGGAGCAGGCGAGTGCTGGATCTCGGCTGCGGTGATGGCCTCCTGCTCGAACTGTTGGCCCGAGGGGAGGGCAGACAGCTCGCGGGGGTGGACCTGTCGGCGCATTCCGTGGCGCTGGCACGACGTCGGCCGGCACTTCGCGGGGCGCGGCTGGAAGAAGCCCGGGCCCAGGAGCTTCCCTTCGCCGACGACGGCTTCGACGCCTGCGTCTCCCACATGGCGCTGATGTTGATGGGCGAGGTCGAGCAGGTCGCGGCCGAGGTCGCCCGAGTGCTGGCCCCCGGAGGGGTATTGGCATGCGTGGTGGGAGGTGGGGCCGTCGGTGGTGAGGCCTATGACCGGTTCCTGGGGCTGTTGCGGCGCACGATCGAGGAGATGCCCGCCGCACGGCGCATCCCGGCGTTGGGGGACAGAAGGACGCGCAGTCGCGAGGGGCTCGATGAAGTCCTCGGACCGCTGGGCTTCGCCCCGGTGGAGTGGGAGACCGTTCCCATCGATCTGAGCGGTCCGGTACGGGACGTGTGGGCTGCCGTCTCCACTCTCTACGACCTCGGTCCGCTCGACGGGGCGAATGTGGAGCGGCTGCGTGAGGTCTTTTTCTGCGAGGTGCGGGACATGACGACGCCGGAGGGGCTCGTCCCCTGCGGGTTCAGGATCCACGTCGCGACGACGCGCCTGCGTGAGCGGGCCGGCGGCCGGTAGCCGGCGGCCCGGGCGGCGAGCCGGGCACGGGTCACCGCCGGTCACGGTCCGGCGGCCCGCCTCCACCCCTGCCAGGGTGGCGCGCCGGCCGGGTGCGGTCGTTATCGGGGGCGCCTCGGCAGTGGACGGGGGTGCCCCCAGCCTGCGACCCGGGAACGCCCTGGAAGCGGAGGCCGCGCGGCCGGACCCCCGCCTCATCGACCGCCGGCGCCGTCGACGGCGGTGCGACCGGCCTCGCCGCCGCACCGACGATCGGGGCCGCACGGGGCGCACCCGACCACTGCCGTCCGTCCCCGCGCCCCTACGCCTCTCACCCGGCCGAGGCCGCGGCACGGGCCCGCCCGAGGGGGAGGGCGGGTGTCAGACCGTCGGGCGAACCGGCTCGGTGCGCACCCGAGAGAGGCCGGCACCCCCGGCAGCCGCTCAGGGCCGCCTTCGGCGGTCACCAGAGCGCTGCTCCCATGGCTGCCGCGACCCCCAGGGCGCCGACCCGCTCCGTTACCGCGCTCTGCCCGCCTCCCACGCCGGCAGAAGGCTGCGGGCAGCCGGGCGCACAGGCACGCCCGACGGGCGGTGCAGGTGGCCGGGGCGAACGGCGGCGTCGCACCCGGCGGTCCAGCGCGCCCCCGAAGGTGGCCCGGGGGCCCCGAATGCCGCACGCGCCGACCGCCACCACCGCCGTGCCCCGCCCTCCCCCACGCCCCGCACCAGCCGAGGGCCGGGCACGGGCGGGAGGGGCATTACCGGGCCGAACGGCTGCGTCACCGCCGCGGTTCCGGTGCGCGTCCGTACGGGGCCGGGGCCCCGTACGGTCAGTCGGGGCCGCATTCGGCGGTCGCCCCACGCCGCCGCACGGGCGGCCGAGGGGAGGGCCGGCTCCCGCCGAGGTGGGGTCAGCGGGTTTCCGGGCCGGCCAGGTGGCGGGCGATGACCATGCGCTGGATCTGGTTGGTGCCCTCGACGATCTGGAGCACCTTCGCCTCGCGCATCAGCCGCTCCACCGGGAAGTCCGCGGTGTACCCGTAGCCGCCGAGCACCTGCACCGCGTCGGTGGTCACGGCCATCGCCGCGTCGGTGCAGAACAGCTTGGCCATCGCCGCCTGCCGGGAGAACGGCTTGCCCGCGTCCCGCAGCCGTGCAGCCGCCAGGTACAGCGCCCGGCCCGCCTCGATCTTCGTCGCCATGTCGGCGAGCATGAAGCGCAGGCCCTGGAAGTCCGCGATCGGGTGCCCGAACTGCTTGCGGTCCAGGGCGTAGCCGAGGGCCTCGTCCAGCGCCGCCTGGGCCACGCCGATCGCGCAGGCGGCGATGCCGAGCCGGCCCGCGTCCAGGGCGGCGAGGGCGATCGTGAAGCCCTGACCTTCCTCGCCGATGCGCCGCGAGTCGGGCACCCGGACCCCGTCGAAGTGCAGCTGGGCGGTGGGCGAGCCCTTGAGGCCCATCTTCTTCTCCGGCACGGCCGCCGTCAGCCCGGGGGCGTCGCCGGGGACGAGGAAGGCGGTGATGCCCTTGGGGCCCTCGCCACCGGTGCGGGCGAGCACGGTGTAGAAGTCCGCGACCCCGCCGTGAGTGATCCACGCCTTGGTGCCGGTGATCACCCAGCCGTCGCCGTCGCGCACCGCCTTGGTGCTGAGGGACGCCGCGTCCGAACCGGCGGCGGGCTCGGAGAGGCAGTACGCACCGAGCAGGCCGCCGCCCAGCATCGCGGGCAGGTGGGCCGTCTGCTGCTCCTTGCTGCCGTACCCGGCCAGGCCGTGGCAGGCCAGGGAGTGCACGCTGACGCCGAGGCCGACGGTCAGCCGGGCCGCCGCCAGCTCCTCCAGCACCTGGAGGTAGACCTCGTACGGCTGCTCGCCGCCGCCGGACTCACCGTCGTACGGCAGGCCGAGCAGCCCGGAGTCGGAGAGCAGGGCGAAGACCTCGCGGGGGAAGCGGCCGGCATCCTCCTCTTCGGCGGCCCGGGGGCGGATCTCCCGCTGCGCGATCTCTCGTACGAGCGCGAGCAGATCGCGGGACTCTTCGGTGGGCAGCTGACGTTCCACCGGCTGCGGGGCGCGGTCGTTCATGGCGGCGCTCTCCTCCCTCATCGGGCACGGCGACGGCGCGTGAGGTGTGGGACGCGCCGCCGGGTCTCGGTGCTCTCACAGCCGATACTGCCCTCCCGGATCACGGAAGGGCCTGTTCAGCGGCTGCGGCGGCTTGAGTATGCCCGATCAGGGGCTTCCCGTCACCGGTAGTTGATCGTCAAGGTCCCCGACCGCGCCGGAGGCCCCGTCGAGTACGGGTGGAGCCGGGCACTCGGGTACAAACTCCTCGATCACCGCCAAAGTGGCCCGTAGCTGGCGCACCAGCAACGCCCCCAGTTCGGCCCGGCCGGGCAGCCCTTCGGCGGCTTCCGACCCGAGCCCGCCGATCCATTCCAGGGTGGTTCCCTCGACCCCGGAGAGCCAGCCGACGAGGGCCAGCCGGGCGACCGGCGGGACGGCGCGGCGACCGTACGCGCCCTCGGCGATGGTGGCCACCAGTTCCTCGCGGACCGCGTCGCGGATGGCGAGGACTTCGGCATCGGAGCCGACGCCGCCCGTGACGATGGTGCGGTAGGCGGCCTGGTGGTGCTCGGCGTAGTAGAGGTAGCCGTCGATGGTGCGGCGGGCGCGTTCGGCGCCGGTCAGTTCGGTGTCCGCGCGGGCGCGGGCGACGAGCTCGGCCACCGACTCCTGCACGATGGCGAGGTAGTAGCCGCGCTTGCTCTTGAAGTAGTAGTAGACCAACCCCTTGGCGACGCCGGCCTGTTTGGCGATGTCGTCCATGGAGAGCGCGTCGTACGAGGTGTCGGCGAACAACTTGCGCCCGACGGCCATGAGTTCGGCTCTGCGGACTTGCGAACGGCCCGTCGCGCCGGGCTGTCGGGCGCGGCGCCGACCGCGCTGTTGACTATTATTCAAATACGGCCCTAGCCTCGAACTCCCACAGGACGCCCGCAGTATGGCAGACCTGTCACACGCACTTCCCTGCGCACGGACGACGTACGGGAGGCACTTCCATGAGCTCGCACAACAGGCCCGAGGGCCGGGTCGACTGGCGCAAGACGGCGGCCGTGGCGCTGCCCGCGGTCGTCGCCGTCGGGGTGATGACCACGGTCATGGCCCAGGGCGCGCTGGCCGCGTCCTTCGCCGTATCGGGGACCAGTTTCCAGGTCTCCTCCTCCAAACTGAGCAGCAAGGGGCTCGCCTCCTACGTCCAGACGGACCGGTCGGCGGACGGGAAGGGGCACCCGGTGGCCCTGCTCGGGATCGGCGAGGCGACCCTCTCCGACATCTGCCAGGCCGCCCGGGTGGACACCCCGCTGGGCACGGTGGTCTTCAAGCTGACCGCCGGCGGAGCGGCCGGGCAGGTGACGGCCGGCAATCTCGTCATCGACGGCGAGGACCTCGACGGTGACGCCACCTTCGGCACCGCCCAGATCGGCCGCGACGCCTCCACCCTCGACCAGGTCGACGGGGTCAGGGGCGAGGCGGGCAAGTTCGGGCTCCAGGCGGGGAACATCGAGGTGCTCAACGTGAAGTCCCACGCCTGGTCCGCCACGGGCGGCGACTTCCGGCTCAAGGGCATGCGGCTGAGCGTCGGCCTGGACGGCGAGCAGTGCTTCTAGGAAGGGCGGCGCAGGGCGGGGAGCTTTCGCGTCGGCGCACCCGGCCCCGGCTCCCGCTTCCGGGCCCCCGGGAACGGCTGCGCGCATGGCGCCGGACCCGGCCGTTCTGGGGCGGCCTGCTGGTGCTGCTGGGCGGGGCCGAGCTGCTGCTGGTGCCGCTCTCCCCGCTGACGGTGCTGGTCAGTCTCGGTCTCGGCGGGATCGCGGCCATCGGGATCGGGGCCGCGCTGATCGTGGCGGCGCTCTTCCTGTGGTTCCTGCCCCAGGCGAAGGCGTACGTCTCCGTGCACGCGCTGCTGCTGTCGGTGCTGTCCTTCGTGGCGACCAACCTCGGCGGCTTCCTGGTGGGGATGCTGCTCGGCGTCGCGGGCGGCGCGCTGGCGTTCGGCTGGACGCCGCGCCCGGCCGGGGAGCACGGTGGCGCGCCGGAGACGGCCGGCGGCGCCCCGCGCGTCCTGGCCGCCGTACTGCCGGTGGCGCTGTTGGCGTCGCTGACGACGGGGGCGACGGGCGCTCCGCAGGCGCGGGCCGCGGCGCTGGAGGAGCCGCTGACCGCCGCCCGGACTCCCCCGACGGTGACCACCTCGCTCTTCGCGCCCCGGGGCTTCGCCCTGGCGGGAGTCGCCGAGGTGGCGACGGCCGGGGGACCGCGCAAGGTGCTGGTGCTGAAGATGGCTGCCGCCTCGCTCAGCGACTACCGGCTGCACACCAGGGACGGCCGGGACGAGTACGGGCTGGCCGCCTCGTCGCTGGAGCTGCGCGGCGACGTGACCTTGTACCTGACCAGGTTCAGCGGCTGCATCGAGGGGCTGCTGTGCGTCACGTTCAGCCCCGAGGGGCTGCCCGCTCCGCCGGTCATCCCGCCGTTCGCCTTCATGACGCGGGTCAGCGCCGAACAGGCGCTGGTCACCTCGGACGTGATCGTCACGGACGGGCTGCGGCTGGAGGCGTCGTGAACCCGGTGGGGGTGACGCGTGGCGGGCCGGTCAGAGCCAGCCGACCTGGGTGACGAACATGGCGACGACGACCACCAGGGTCCAGCCGAGGACGTGTTCCAGCCAGGCGCCGTCTTCCTTGGGGCCGCCGGTGCCGACGAGACGACGGGCGCGGGTGAGGGGGGCGGGGCCGGTGAGGGCCGAGGTGCGTGCGGTCATGCCGTCCAATGTGGCAGCCTTCGCGGCTTTCGCGGTAGAGACGAGCATCACGGGTGGCGCACCTCACGCCGGCCCCGCGCCGCCACCCTTCCGGCCGCGCGGCCGTCGCCGCACGCGTCGCGCCCGCCGCGGGAAGCGGCGGGCGCGAACGGTCCGACGGACGACGGGGGGATGCGTCAGGTGCGGCGCATCCGGCCGGCGCCGCGGCGTCCCGGATTCGCCATGGCGGCCATCGCCAGTGCCAACAGGGTGCCGACGGCGCCCGCGATGACGTTGCTGACCACGGAGCGGGTCGTGTCGACGTTGCCCGCGATGACCCACGGGGCGATGATCGTCCAGAGGGCGATGCCGAGGGCGGTCCACGCCATGGCGTGGGTGCGCTCGTAGGCGGTCCCCAGTCCGCCCATGCACAGGCAGTACGCGAGGCCTGCGATGAGGTTGTTGACCGCCAGCGCGCTCAGCACGCTGAATCCGGCGATCCACGGCGATGCCGCGATGTAGAGCCCCGTGATGAGGGCCAGTGCCTCCACCGCCTGCGCCCGGGGTGTGCTGGTGACCTGCTCGAACCGGGTGCGCATCTCGGCGAGGTCGGGGTGGTGTTCGATGCTTGAGTGCGTGGTCATGTCGGACTGCCTCCTGTTGAAGCTGCTCCTACACCCCCTCTGCCCTTTATGCCCCACTTACAACCCATTCGGTGGCGGGCAATTCGACGGGGCATCCAGTGGGGCGGCCGGGCGTACCGGACCTCCCGCCGACGTCCGGCCCCCACGCCTCAGAGCACGCCGACCGAGCGCAGGGCCGCCAGCTGCGCGGCGCCGGGACGGGACGGGACGTAGAGGTAGCAGATGCCCCCGGTGGCCTGGACCTCCTTGCCCGCGGCGTTGTGGCGCCTGGTGCGCAGCCAGACGTTCTCGAACTCGGTACGGCGGTAGACCCGGCGCACGGCTTCGTCGTCCGCCGAGTTGGGGTCGTTGGCGATCACGTCTCCTGCCCCGGTGAAGCCGATGACGGTCATGAGGTGGCCGGAGGTGCCGTACCCGGCGCCGGTGAGCTCCTCGGGCAGGAAGGACTGCGAGGTGATGACCGGGATGCCGGCGCGGATCAGGGTTTCCAGGTCCGCGAGGGAGGCCAGCCGGGTCACCACCGCGGCCAGGTCCCGGTAGGTGGCGGCGTAGGCGGCGTTGAAGGGCCAGTTCCCGCAGCCCTTGTAGGCCGCGTCGTAGGTGGAGCGGGCGGCGTGGCAGACCTGCGGGTCGGAGTAGGAGGGGTTCACCCACGCCAGGTCCCGGGCGGTGGGCTTGCGGCCCCAGAACTCGACGGTCATCTGGGAGGACGTGGGGCTGCACCAGGCCTCGCCGCCGTTGTCGTACTCGGGGTACCGGCCGACGTGGATCTCCTGCGAGTAGCGCGGGACCTGGAGCTCGCGGGCCGTGCCGGAGGGCGCCGACGGGGGCACGGTGAACCGGTCCGGGACGCCCGAGGCCATCGCTCCGGCCAGCCACACCGTGGGGCCGCCGGTGGTGCCGGGCTTGCGGTGCAGGGTCAGGCGCAGCTGCCAGCCCCGCAGGCGCACCCCGCTCGCCTTCGCCGGGGTGTCGATGGCCAGGGTGTCGGTCCACACGGTGCTGCGGCCGTCGGTCTGGCCGTCGACCGAGGTGCGCCGGATGTCGCTCTCGCCCGAGGCCCAGCGGCCCATCACGTACCAGGGGGTGGTGGTGCCGTCGCCGTAGCTGCCGCGCAGCTCCGTCTGGATCCAGCTGCCGGCCGGGGTACGGGCGTTCCAGGAGGCGACGGCCTCGGTGGCGGCGACGGCGGAGCGGTGTACGGGGGACGTCCAGGTGGCGTAGTCCCAGGCGGCCGTCCTGCCGGTGTGCGAGTCGGTGTACTCGGTCCGGCCGGCCGGGGCCCCGATCTCCAGGCCGGGGCGGGCCCCGGCGACGGCCTTGGTGCCGTGGTGGGTGCCGGCCTGCCAGTGGGCGTACGAGTACCAGAACAGGTTGTCGATCGTCGGGGCGGTGGCGCCGGCGTCCCGGCGGGGCCGGGCGGCGGCCGCGGCCTTCCCGCCGGGCACCGTGGCCACGGCGGCGGCCGCGAGGGCCGCGGCGAGCAGGGCCCTGCGCGGGGTGGGTGCGGTCATGGTGGTGGTCCCCCCTGGGGTCGGCGCGGTGGATCGGCTGTTCCACCCTTCCAGTTCCCGCGCGGCGGGTGCCGGAAGCCGGGGGCCGTGTCGGACGGTCCTGGGTACACCGGACGGGCCGCCGGGCCCGTGGGTCATAGGCTGGCCGGGTGGAGCAGCCCGAGCAGTCCCCCCACTCCCCCCTCTCCCCCGGCTGGCCCCTGGGCCCGCTGGCGCGGGAGCTCGCCGCCCTGCCGCCCTCCCTCGGACCGGTGCGGCTGATCGGCGTCGACGGGCACGCCGGGTCCGGCAAGAGCACTTTCGCCGAGCGGCTCGCCGAGGCGCTGGACGGCGCTCCGGTGCTGCACCTGGACGACGTGGCCACGCACGAGGAGCTGTTCGACTGGTTCGGGCGGCTGCGCACCCAGGTTTTGGAGCCGCTGGCGGCCGGGCGGGCCGCGCACTGGGCCCCGTACGACTGGGTGCTGCGCCGGTTCGGTGCCGAGCGGGTGCTGGAGCCGGCTCCGGTGCTGGTCGTGGAGGGGGTCGGGGCGGGACGGCGGGCGCTGCGCCCGTGGCTGGCGCGGCTGCTGTGGATGGAGACGCCGCGCGACCAGTCCTGGGGGCGCGGACGAAACCGGGACGGGCGTGAACTTTCCGGTTTCTGGGACGAATGGGAGCGCGCGGAGCTCGCGCACTTCTCGGACGACCCTTCGCGCCCCTTCGCCGACACGCTGGTACGCCAGAGCGGTACGGGATACGAGTGGACTTCCGGGGCCCCTGGTACCGCGAGAACCCCGGCTTCGATCACGGAACGTCACGGGCTCCCCCGGGCCTGAGCGCCGCCCCCGGCGGCCCGCCGCAGGGCCGCCCCGAGCCGCTTGACCTCGCCCCCGCCACGGTCGTACGTTCTGAATGCGCGGTCCGCGAGGACCGCAGCGGACGCGGAGCCCCCGATTGTTCCCCCGTGATCGGGGGCTTCGTTCTGCCCGGTGCGGGTCGCGGACGGCCGGTCGGGGCCGCACTTCTTGCTCCTTCCTTCACCCAGAGTCACCACGGCGGCCCGGGAAGGGTCCCCGACCCGCGGCCTCCGCACCCTGGGTAAGGAGCGTGACCGCGGGTACGATGCAGCCCTGATTTCATCGGCATGGTGGACGACTCGCGGGACCGCTCCGCGGGTTGCCGCGCACCACGGGGGCAGGCTTGTGGGGGATGTGATGGACTTCGGCATGCCGGGCAGCACCCACGCCCCGGCCGAACTCGCCTGGCTGCGCGGCGTCGACGCCTGCACCATGGGCGCCTACCCGCAGGCCGAGGAGGAGTTCCGCACGGCGGTGCGGCTCGATCCCGCGATGGCCGACGCCTGGCTGGGCCTGCACGCGCTCCGCGTGGACACCACCGACGCACTGTTGCGCATGTACGCGCACCGGGACCGCTTCGGCGAGCAGCGGGCCCGCCACCGGCGGACGCTGAACTCCTGGTACTGGCTGGGCTGGTGGGTCCAGCCGGTGCTGGAGAGCCGCCGGGACCTGCTGCTGGCCCACGCCTCGCACTGGCTGGACGGCCGCCACGTGCCCGAGCTGGACCAGGCGCTGGCCGCCCTGCCCCCGGTCGACACCGATCCGCAGGTCCGCTTCCTGCACGCCTGCCGGGCCTACCTGGTCAAGGACTGGGAGCAGCTGGTGCGGCACACCGAGCCGCTGGTGGACGATCCGCAACTGGGCATCGAGGCACGCCTGTTCGGCGGGATGGCCCGGGTCCGGCTGGAGATGTACGGGCAGGCGGAGCCGATGCTGGCGGCGGCGCTGATGCGCTGTCGCAGCGAGCAGCCGCA
The DNA here is from genome assembly GCF_053610645.1 of Streptomyces sp. NPDC054883. Classification (NCBI taxonomy): domain Bacteria; kingdom Bacillati; phylum Actinomycetota; class Actinomycetes; order Kitasatosporales; family Streptomycetaceae; genus Streptomyces; species Streptomyces sp. NPDC054883. The sequence continues at coordinate 16,696 of NZ_JBSGYT010000055.1, forward strand.
GCGCAAGGAGCTGCGGTACTGGCTGGCGCGGGCGCACGAGGGGACCGGCCGCAGCGCCGCCGCGCTGCCGCTGTACCGGGCGGTGCACCGGGTGGACCCGGCCTTCATGGACACCGCGGCGCGCCTGACGGCGATCGCCGACAGCAGCGACCCCGACGACATGGCCGGCTACGCGGGCTACGGGCACTCCGGCGAGGGTTTCGCCGGGCACGGCCCGGCCCCGGCGGGCGGCGACCTGGCGGCGGTGGCCCTCGGCGGCGGGGGCGGCGGTCCCGCGCAGGACATCGCGGCGGACTCCCAGCCGGAGGCGGACCCGCTGCTCTGTGAGCCGCCGGAGCTCCGCTTCGGTCCGCCGGACGCGGGCCGGGCGGACGGGACGCGCCACAAGGCGGCGTTACCGGCCCAGGGCGCGCCCCGGGGGCCGGGGCTGCCGGCCGGACCCGCCGATCCGCAGGCGCTGGCGCAGGCGCTCGCGGAGCTGGAGCGGATGGTGGGGCTGGAGCCCGTCAAGCGCCAGGTGAAGGCCCTCTCGGCGCAGCTGCACATGGCCGGGCTGCGGGCCGGCCAGGGGCTCCCGGTGCAGCCGCCCAAGCGGCACTTCGTCTTCTCCGGGCCCTCCGGGACGGGCAAGACCACCGTGGCCCGGATCCTCGGCCGGGTCTTCTACGCGCTCGGCCTGCTGGGCGGCGACCACCTGGTGGAGGCCCAGCGGGCCGACCTCGTGGGCGAGTTCCTCGGACAGACGGCCGTCAAGGCGAACGAGCTGATCGATTCTGCGATCGGCGGGGTGCTGTTCGTGGACGAGGCGTACAGCCTGTCCAACTCCGGCTACAGCAAGGGCGACGCGTACGGCGACGAGGCGTTACAGGTGCTGCTCAAGCGCGCGGAGGACAACCGCGACCACCTCGTGGTCATCCTCGCGGGCTACCCGGCCGGGATGGACCGGCTGCTGAGCACCAACCCGGGGCTGTCCTCCCGGTTCACCACCCGGGTGGACTTCCCGAGCTACCGGCCCTTGGAGCTGACCGCGATCGGGGAGGTACTGGCGGACGGGAACGGCGACCGCTGGGACGAGGAGGCGCTGGAGGAACTGCGCAGCATCAGCGGGCACGTGGTCGAACAGGGCTGGATCGACGAACTCGGCAACGGCCGGTTCCTGCGCACCCTCTACGAGAAGAGCTGCGCCTACCGGGACCTGCGGCTGGCCGGCTTCGCCGGCGACCCCTCCCGGGACGACCTGTCGACGCTGCGGCTGGCGGACCTGATGCAGGCGTACGGCGAGGTCCTCTCGGGCCGCGGACCCCAAGAACGCCCGGAACCGCCGCCGTTGTAACGGACGGCTGCGTCCGCCGGATGGCGGATACCCTGCCCGCATGGTGACGGGTGAGGGGGCCGAGGACCTCGGCGCGCATGCCGACGGCGGGGACTGGGCTTCCACCCGGTCCTGGGTGGAGAAGGGGCTCTCCGAGGGGGAGCGCGTCGAGCAGGTCGTGCGGCTGCGCGGCGGCTGGACGTCGCGGATGCGCCGGCTGGACCTGTGCGGTCCGGGCGGCCGGCGCTCACTGGTCCTGCGGTCCTTCGTCGAGCCCTTCTACCTGCGGCACGCGGAGGGCCTGCTGACGCGTGAGGCGGCCGTGCTGCGCCTCCTCGCCGGTACGGACGTGCCCGCGGCCGCACTCGTGGCGGTGGACGCGACGGCCCGGCACTGCGACCACCCCTCCTTGCTGATGTCCCTGCTGCCGGGGACCGTGTGCCTGGGCGACGGGGGCGCCGACGACCGCGCCGGACTGCTCGCGCGGCAGCTGGTGCGGATCCACCGGCTGCCGGTGACCGCGGAGCAGCGGCCCCGCGCCTATCAGGCCTGGGCCTCGCCCGAGCGGGTGAGCCCGCCCGCGGACACCGGGCGGCCCGAGCTGTGGCGACGGGCCGTCGACGGCATCCGCCGCGAGCCCCCGCCCCACCGGGGCTGCTTCCTGCACCGGGACTTCCATCCCGGCAACGTCCTGTTCACCGGCACCGGCGCCGGGCTGCGGATCAGCGGTGTCGTCGACTGGGTGGAGACCTCCTGGGGCCCGGCCGACCTCGACGTGGCCCACTGCTCCACGGCCCTCACCCTGCTGCACGGCGTTCCCGCCGGCATGCGGTTCGCCGACCGCTACGTCGCGGCGGGAGGGACCCTGGCCGAAGACCGCGCCGACCACCTCTACTGGCGGCTGCTGGACGCACTGGGCTTCGCCCCCGACGCGGAGAAGGTCGCCGTCCCCTGGCGTGAACTGGGCCGTACCGACCTGACCCCCGGCCTGATGGCCGGCAGGCTGGAGGCGTACGTACAGGCCCTCTTCGACCGCTACGGCTGAACGGCACCGGCCGCCACGACCCCGAAGAGTCCTGGTGGCCGGTGCCGTGCCGTGCGCCGGCCCCGGTCAGCCCGCCATGGCGTCTTCCGGCACGGGGGCCCGGCGGGCCGGCGGGGGTGTGCGGTGCGCGGGGTCGCGTACCTCTCCGACCAGCATCTCCAGGACGTCCTCCATGGCGACCAGGCCCAGCACCCGGCCGCCCGGGTCGGCGACCTGGGCCAGGTGGGTGGCGTCGCGCCGCATGACCGTCAGGGCGTCGTCCAGCGGGAGGGTGGCGGACAGGGTCGTCATCCGGCGCCAGACCCGCTGGGGTACGGCCCGCTCCCGGTCCTCCAGGTCCAGTACGTCCTTCACGTGCAGGTAGCCCATGAAGGCACCGTTGCCGGAGCGGACGGGGAAGCGGGAGTAGCCCGTCCGCACGGTCAGCTGTTCGATCTGGCGCGGTGTGACGTCGGGGCCGACGGTGACGAGCCGGTCCCGGGCGAGGAGGACGTCGGTGACGGGGCGGGTGCCCAGTTCCAGGGCGTCCTCCAGCCGCTCGTGTTCGACCGGTTCCAGGAGCCCGGCCTGCCGGGAGTCCTTGAGGAGCCGGCCGAGCTGGGCGCTGGTGTACACGGCCTCGACCTCGTCCTTGGGCTCGACCTTGAAGAGCCGCAGGACGGCCGTGGCGCAGGCGCCGAGCCCGGTGGTGACCGGCCCGCACAAGCGGGCGAAGGCGACCAGGCCCGGGCTGAACCACAGGGCGGTCTTCTCGGGGGCGGCCATGGCGAGGTTCTTGGGGACCATCTCGCCGATGACCAGGTGGAGGAAGACCACGGCGGCGAGCGCCACCGCGTAGCCGAGCGGGTGGACCAGTCCCTCGGGGACGTGGACGGCGTGGAACACGGGCTCCAGCAGCCGGGCCACGGTGGGTTCGGCGACCGCGCCGAGGGTCAGCGAGCACAGGGTGATGCCGAACTGCGCGGCGGCCATCATGCGGGGCAGGTTCTCCAGGCCGTGCAGCACCTGGCGGGCCCGCTTGGAGCCGGCCGCGAGGGGCTCGATCTGGCTGCGGCGTACGGAGACGAGTGCGAACTCGGCCCCGACGAAGAAACCGTTGGCCAGGACCAGGAGCAGGGCGAAGAGCAGTTGGAGCGCGTTCACCGGCCGACCGCCTCGAGTTCGGCGGGAGCCGTGAGCGGGGCGGTGCGCACGAGCCGGACGCGTTCGGCCCGGTAGCGGCGCACCTGGCGGACCGACAGCCGCCAGCCGGGGAGCTCGGCGCGGTCCCCGGGGGCGGGGATCCGGCCGAGCAGGTCGGCGACGAGACCGGCGACGGTCTCGTACGGGCCTTCGGGCACCTCCAGGCCTATCCGGCGCAGGGTGTGCACCCGGCAGCTGCCGTCGGCCTCCCAGGACGGCCGGCCGTCCTCGGCGGCCACGGCGGCCAGCTCGGGGCCGTCGTCCTCCGCGAGGTCGTGTTCGTCGCGTACCTCGCCGACGAGTTCTTCCACGATGTCCTCCAGGGTGACGACTCCGGCGGTACCGCCGTACTCGTCGACGACGACGGCCATCGGCTGTTCGCTGCGCAGCCGCTCCAGCAGCGGCTGCACCGGCAGTGAGCCGGGCACCAGCAGCGGGGCGACGCAGATCCGCGCCACGGTGGTGCGGCCGCGCTCCGCTTCGGGTACGGCGAGGGCGTCCTTGAGGTGGACGACGCCGGTGACCTCGTCGATGCGCTCGCGGTAGACGGGGAAGCGGGACAGGCCGGTGGCCCGGGTCAGGTTGAGCACGTCGGACGCGGTGGCCGTGTGCTGGAGGGCACTGACCTTCACCCGGGGCGTCATCACGTGCTGGGCCGTGAGCCCGCCCAGGGACAGGGTCCGTACGAAGAGGTCGGCCGTGTCCTGCTCCAGCGCGCCGGCCTGGGCCGAATGGCGGACCAGGGAGACGAGCTCGCCGGGGGTGCGGGCGGACGCCATCTCCTCGGCCGGTTCCACGCCCAGGGCCCGTACGAGTCGGTTCGCCACGGCGTTGAGGGCCGCGATGACCGGCCGGAAGGCACGGGAGAAGGACTGCTGCGGTCCGGCCACGAACCGGGCCACCTGGAGCGGCCGGGAGACCGCCCAGTTCTTCGGGACGAGCTCGCCGACGACCATCTGGACGGCGGAGGCGAGCAGCATGCCGATGACGACGGCGACGCCGGAGACGGCTCCCCGGGGCAGTCCGGTGGCGCCGAGCGGACCCGACAGCAGGGCCGCGAGGGCCGGTTCGGCGAGCATGCCGACGACCAGGGAGGTGATGGTGATGCCGAGCTGGGTGCCGGAGAGCTGGAACGACAGCTCGCGCAGGGCGCTGACCACCGTGCGGGCACGGCGGTCACCGTCGGCCGCGGCGCGTTCAGCCTCGGGCCGCTCCACGGTGACGAGGCCGAACTCGGCCGCCACGAAGAAGCCGTTGGCGAGGATCAGGGCGAATGCCGCCAGGAGAAGGAGTAGCGGGATGGTCATGCCGCCGCCTCCGCGGGGAGGGCGGCGCGGGTACTACCGGACGATCCGTCCATTGCTGGAGGGAGTCACTCCTCAAGTCGCAGTTGCCCACGGGCCACGGGGTCCCGGGGCCGGTGGCGGGGCGCACGGCTGCGCCCCGCCACCAGGGTAGTCATTGGGATCGCCGCCGCAATGGGACGCAGCGGGGAAGCCCGGGGTCAGTGGTCCTTCGTCCCGGTCCCGCGGGTTTCGGCGAGGGCGCGCAGGCTGCGCGCGTCGCCGATGGCCCGGGCCTTGGCGATGCCGGGCTGGATGCCGAGGACGGGCAGGCTGGTGCCGTCGTTGAGGTCGAGGAAGACCCAGGGGTCGCCCGGACGGAGGTTCACCCGGAGGATCTGCGCCCACTCCAGGCGGCGGGTCCGGGTGAGGTTGACGACGGTCACCCCCGCCTCGTCCGCGACCACCTTGGGGCGGCTGAGCAGGACGAGGACGGAGCTGAGCAGGACCGCGGTGCAGACGAAGCTGATCCGCTCGCCGGGGTGCAGGTCCAGGAGCAGGGCGATCGACGTGATGGTGACGAAGATGGCGAGGCCGGCGCCCAGCAGGACGGCCCGGGTGCGGGTCGGCCGGAAGGTGACCGGCAGGGCGGGCGGTTCGGGCTGGGCGGCGGCGTCGGCCATGGTGTGCGCTCGGTTCTGCGAGGTGCTGGACGTGGCGGGGGTCAGAGACGGCAGGCGTGGATCGAGGTGGTGAGGATCGCGCGCGCGCCGAGCTCGTACAGGTCGTCCATGATCCGCTGGGCTTCCTTGGCGGGCACCATGGCGCGGACCGCGACCCAGCCCTCGTTGTGCAGCGGGGAGACGGTCGGCGACTCCAGGCCGGGGGTGAGGGCGACCGCGCGCTCCAGGTGCTCGGCGCGGCAGTCGTAGTCCATCATCACGTAGCTGCGGGCCACCAGGACGCCCTGGAGGCGGCGCAGGAACTGCTGGGCCTGCGGGTTGTCCGGGTCGGTGCCGTTGCCGCGGATGACCACGGCCTCGGAGGTGAGGATCGGCTCGCCGATGACCTCCAGGCCGGCGTTGCGCAGGCTGGTGCCGGTCTCCACGACGTCCGCGATGATCTGGGCGACGCCGAGCTGGATGGCGGTCTCGACCGCGCCGTCGAGGTGGACGACGGAGGCGTCGATGCCCTTCTCGGCGAGGTGCTTGGCGACGATTCCCTCGTACGAGGTGGCGATCGTCATCCCGGTGAAGTCCTCGGGGCCCTTCGCGGTGCCGGGCAGGGTGGCGTAGCGGAAGGTGGACCGGCCGAAGTTCAGCGGCAGGATCTCCTCGGCGCTGGCGCCGGAGTCGAGCAGCAGGTCCCGGCCGGTGATGCCGATGTCGAGCTTGCCGGAGGACACGTAGATCGCGATGTCCTTGGGGCGGAGGTAGAAGAACTCGACCTCGTTCTCGGGGTCGACGACCACCAGCTCCTTGGACTCCTTGCGCATCCGGTAGCCGGCCTCATGGAGCATCGCCGACGCCGGTCCGGAGAGTGAACCCTTGTTGGGGACGGCGATGCGCAGCATGGGGCTTCCTTGGGTGCGTAGGTGCGAAAGAGTGTGCGGGCGGGGGACCCGCGGGAAGAGCTCCCCCTAAAGGTGCGCGTAGACGTCCTCGAGGGAGATCCCGCGCGCGACCATCATCACCTGGACGTGGTAGAGCAGCTGGGAGATCTCTTCGGCGGCGGCTTCCTTGCCCTCGTACTCGGCGGCCATCCAGACCTCGGCGGCCTCCTCGACGACCTTCTTGCCGATGGCATGGACGCCCTTGCCGACGAGCTCGGCGGTGCGGGAGGAGCTGGGGTCGCCGTTGGCGGCCTTGAGCTGGAGCTCGGTGAAGAGTTCTTCGAAGCTCTTGGTGGGTTTGTTCGCCATGATGGTCCTCAGAATAAGGGGTCCCCCGCTGCCACTCAGCGCCAGGGTTCGCTGACGGTCCGCAGGGTCATGGCGGTGGAGACGGCGGCGGTGACCGCTTCGTGCCCCTTGTCCTCGTTGGACCCCTCGAGCCCGGCGCGGTCCAGCGCCTGCTCGTCGTTGTCGCAGGTCAGGACGCCGAAGCCGACGGGGACTCCGGTGTCGATCGACACCTGCACCAGGCCTTGGGTGACGCCCTGGCAGACGTAGTCGAAGTGCGGGGTGCCGCCGCGGATGACCACGCCGAGGGCGACGATGGCATCGTAGCCGCGACCGGCCAGTACCTTCGCCACGACCGGCAGCTCGAAGCTGCCGGGGACGCGCAGCAGGGTGGGCTCGTCGATGCCCAGCTCGTGCAGGGCCCGCAGGGCGCCGTCGACCAGCCCGTCCATGACCTTCTCGTGCCACTGGGCCGCGATCACGGCGACCCGCAGGTCGCCGCAGTTCTTCACGCTCAGTTCGGGTGCGCCCTTGCCGCTCACAGCTCTGCTCCTCGTGGTTCGTGTAGACGTTCGGTGGTGGGTGGGGGTGGTGCGGGGATTACTGGTTGCCGCAGGCGGAGGTGGTCACGGGCCCCTCCAGCCAGGGCAGGTCGTGGCCCATCCGGTCGCGCTTGGTGCGCAGGTAGCGCAGGTTGTGCTCGCCCGCCTCGATCGGCATCGCCTCCCGGCCGGCGACGGCGATGCCGTGGCCGACGAGGGCGTCCGCCTTGTCGGGGTTGTTGGTGAGCAGCCGCACGCTGTGCACGCCGAGGTCGGCGAGGATCTGCGCGCCGGCCCCGTAGTCGCGGGCGTCGGCGGGCAGACCGAGCTCCAGGTTGGCGTCGAGGGTGTCGCGGCCGCGCTCCTGGAGTTCGTACGCGCGCAGCTTGGACAGCAGTCCGATGCCGCGGCCCTCGTGGCCGCGCAGGTAGACCACCACGCCGCGGCCCTCGGCCTGGATGCGGGCCATGGAGGCGTGCAGCTGCGGGCCGCAGTCGCAGCGCTGGGACTGGAAGATGTCACCGGTCAGGCACTCGGAGTGCATCCGGACCAGGATGTCGTTGCCGTCGCCGACCTCGCCGTGGACGAGGGCGACGTGCTCGACTCCGTCGACGGTGGAGCGGTAGCCGTACGCGGTGAACGCGCCGAAGGCGGTCGGCAGGTTGACCTCGGCCTCGCGGCGCACGGTCGGCTCGGCGGAGCGGCGGTAGGCGATCAGATCCTCTATGGAGATGATCGTCAGGCCGTGCTTGCGGGCGAAGGGGATCAGCTCGGGCAGCCGCAGCATGACGCCGTCCTCGCCGGCGATCTCCACGATGGCGCCGGCCGGGCGCAGGCCCGCGAGGCGGGCGAGGTCGACGGCGGCCTCGGTGTGGCCGTTGCGGACCAGGACGCCGCCGGGCTTGGCGCGCAGCGGGAAGATGTGGCCGGGTCGGACGAAGTCCGCGGGCTCGCAGGTTCCGGTGGCCAGCAGCCGCAGGGTGGTGGCACGGTCGGCGGCGGAGATGCCGGTGCTGACCCCGTGCGCGGCGCTCGCGTCGACGGAAACGGTGAAGGCCGTCTTCATCGACTCGGTGTTGTGCTGGACCATCTGGGGCAGTTCGAGCCGGTCCAGCTCGGCCCCCTCCATGGGGGCGCAGATCAGGCCGCGGCACTCGCTCATCATGAACGCGATGATCTCGGGGGTGGCCTTCTCGGCGGCGATGACGAGGTCTCCCTCGTTCTCGCGGTCCTCGTCGTCGACGACGACGACCGGGCGGCCTGCCGCGATGTCCCGGACGGCCTGCTCGACGGGGTCGAGGCGGAAGGTGTCCGCGGCGGCGTCTTCGGGCATGTCCGGCACGGGCTTGAGGGGGGTCATGCCGTTGCTCCTTCGAGGGCCGGGGCGGTGGTGGTGCGCGAGCGCTGGTACCAGTCGTACGCGCCCCACAGGACGAGCGCGAAGTAGACGACGTAGACGAGGCCGGAGAAGGCCAGGCCGTTGGTGAAGGCGAGCGGTACGCCGACGAGGTCGACGAGGAGCCAGGCGAACCAGAACTCGACCAGACCGCGGGCCTGGGCGACCATCGCCACGATGGTGCCGACGAAGATGTACGCGTCGGCCCACGGGCTCCACGACAGGTTCGGGAAGAGGCTGAAGAGGCCCCCCACGGCGAGGGTGCCGAGGGCCGCCCCGGCCAGGAGCAGGCTGCGCTCGCGCCGGCTCGCGGTGCGGACGGCGATGGAACCGTCCTGGGCCTGCTGCCTGCCGCGCTGCCAGGCGCGCCAGCCCCATACGGCGACGCCGATGACCAGGAGCTGCTTGCCGACGCCGCCGGAGAGGTGGGCGGAGGCGTAGGCGGCGATCAGGATGAGGCCGGACAGGAGCTGGGCGGGCCAGGTCCAGATGGAGCGGCGCCAGCCGAGCGCGAGGGCGGCGAGGCCCATCAGGTTGCCGATCATGTCGGACCAGATGACCTTCTGACCGACGACCTCGAAGGCCTCGGCGTTGAGCCAGGTCAGGGCGCTCACTGGGCGTCTCCTTCGGTGCGCAGCGGGTCCACTCCGGCGGCCAGCAGCCGCTCCACGTACTTGGCGAGGACGTCGACCTCCAGGTTGACCGGGTCACCGGGCAGTTTGAGGCCGAGCGTGGTCAGGGCGAGGGTGGTCGGGATGAGGCTGACGGTGAACCAGTCGGCGGCGGCGTCCACCACGGTGAGGCTGACGCCGTCGACGGTGATGGAGCCCTTCTCCACGACGTAGCGGGACAGGTTCGCGGGGAGGGCGACCTTGACGAGCTCCCAGTGCTCGGAGGGGGTGCGGGAGAGGATCCGGCCGGTGCCGTCGACGTGTCCCTGGACCAAGTGGCCGCCGAGGCGGCCGCCGAGCGCCATCGGGCGCTCCAGGTTGACCCGTGAGCCCTCGGCCAGTGCGCCGAGGCTGGAGCGGTTCAGGGTCTCCTGCATGACGTCGGCGGTGAACTCGCCGTCCCCGGTCTCCACGACGGTCAGGCAGACGCCGTTGACGGCGATGGAGTCGCCGTGCTTGGCGCCCTCGGTGACGAGGGGGCCGCGCAGGCGGAAGCGCGAGGCTTCGGCGAGCTGCTCGACGGCGGTGACCTCGCCCAGTTCTTCGACGATTCCGGTGAACACTCAGTGCTCCTTGGGGGCGGTGGTGGGGACGGCGGTGATGCGCAGGTCGGTGCCGACGCGGACGGCCTCGGTGATGTCGAGGCGCACCGCGCGGGCGATGGTGGTGATGCCGGCGTCGGCCAGGGCCGCGGGGCCGGCGCCGAGCAGGGCCGGGGCGAGGTAGCCGACGACGCGGTCGACGGCCGCCGCTTCGAGGAAGGCGCCCGCCAGGGTGGGACCGCCTTCGAGGAACACGGAGCGCACGCCGCGGGCGTACAGGGCGCTGAGCAGTGCGGCAACGGGGATGCGGCCGTCGTGCAGGGGCAGCCGGAGCAGGTCGACGCCGGGCAGGTGCCGGGTGTCGGCGTCCTGCCCGACGACGAGCAGCGTCGGGGCCGCGTCGTCGAGGATGCGGGCGCCGGGCAGCAGGGTGGCGTGCGTGTCGAGGGCGACGCGCAGGGGCTGGGTGGCCCCGTCGATGCCGCGTACGGCGAGGTGCGGGTCGTCGGCGCGCAGGGTGCCGCCGCCGACGAGGACGGCGTCGGCCTCGGCGCGCAGCCGGTGGACGTCGGCGCGGGACTCCGGGCCGGTGATCCAGCGGCTGCTGCCGTCCGCGGCGGCGCTGCGGCCGTCGAGGGTGGCGGCGTACTTCCAGGTGACGTGGGGGCGGCCCAGGCGTACGGAGGTCAGCCAGGCGGCGTTGCCCGCCTCGGCCTCGGCCCGCAGGAACCCGCCCTCGGTCTCGACCCCGGCCGCGCGCAGGGTGGCGGCGCCGCCGCTGGCCTGCGGGTTCGGGTCGGGGACGGCGTAGACGACGCGGGTGATGCCCGCGTCGAGGAGGGCCTGCGCGCAGGGGCCGGTGCGCCCGGTGTGGTTGCAGGGTTCGAGGGTGACGTAGGCGACCCCGCCGCGGGCGGCGGGGCCCGCGGCGCGCAGGGCGTGGACCTCGGCGTGCGGGCCGCCGGCCCGCTGGTGCCAGCCTTCGCCGACGACCGTTCCGGCGGCGTCCGTGATGACACAGCCGACGACGGGGTTGGGGCTGGTGGAGCCGAGTCCGCGGGCCGCGAGCGCGATCGCCCGGCGCATGGCGGCGGCACCCGTCTCGGGTGCGGTCTGCGCGGCGTCTGTCGCCACCGGGTCCTCCTGCCTCATCGGGCACGGACTCCGGGGCTGTCGGGATACGACAGATGAAGCGGGACGCGGACGCGGGGACACCGAGGCCGGAAAAAGCGGGTCCCTTCGGTGGTATCCCGTGGGATACGCCCTGTGGACCGCCGACGGCGGCGTACCGGTCACTGGCCCGCCGCGCACTGCCTCCCATCCGGACTTTAACCGTCGGTCCAGGAATTTCACCTGGTCAACCGGCCGCTGGCTGCGGACGGGTCGCGGACTATAACCGCCGGTTCGGAATTACACCGACCCCGGAGTGCGCTGCTACTGGTACTAGGCCAGTGTGCCACGGCCGATCTGCGGCCATGTGGGCGAGGCGCTGTGGCCTGGATCACAAACCGGCCGTTCTCGAGCGGGACTATCGCGCCACCCGCAGCGCGGGCCGGACGGCGTACGCGCTTTGGTCCAGACCTATTGACGGGGTGGTCTAGTCCTCTTAACGTTCCCTTCATCTTCCCCGGGAGGCGGTCCGTCGGCGTGCGCACGCCGCGGGCCAACCAGCGCCGTTCGTCCGCACGTTGCCCCATGCCGAGTCCTGCCACCCTCCCCTCCCCAGGAGGCACCATGCCGTCCCCCACACGTACGAGAGCGATGCTCCTGGCATCCGGCGCGGCCATCGCCGGACTGCTGGTCGCAGGGCTCTCCCCGGGCGTCTCCCAGGCCGCCGACAACCCCGGCTGCCGACCCGACGGGCTGTACACGACGCCGGGTGTCGACGTCCCGTACTGCTCGGTCTACGACTCCGCAGGCCGCGAGAAGATGGGCGCCGACCACCAGCGGCGCGTCATCGGCTACTTCACGGGCTGGCGCACCGGCAAGGACGGCACCCCCGCCTACCTCGCCAACAACGTCCCGTGGTCCAAGGTCACCCACCTGAACTACGCCTTCGCCCACGTCGGCTCCGACAACAAGATCTCGGTCGGCGCGGACAACGCGGCCAACGCCGCCACCGGGATGACCTGGCCCGGCGTCGCGGGCGCCGAGATGGACCCGGCCCTGCCCTACAAGGGCCACTTCAACCTGCTGAACAAATTCAAGAAGCAGTACCCCGACGTCAAAACGCTGATCTCGGTGGGCGGCTGGGCGGAGACCGGCGGCTACTTCGGCGACGACGGCAACCGGGTCGCCTCCGGCGGCTTCTACTCGATGGCGACCAACGCCGACGGCTCCGTCAACCAGGCGGGCATCGACACCTTCGCCGACTCCTCCGTCGCCTTCATCCGCAAGTACGGCTTCAACGGCGTCGACATCGACTACGAGTACCCCACGACGATGAAGGACGCGGGCAACCCGCTGGACTGGCAGCTCTCCAACGCCCGCCGGGCCGGGCTGGTCAAGGGCTACGCCGCGCTGATGAAGTCGCTGCGCGAGCGGCTCGACCGCGCGGGCGCCGCCGACGGCAAGCACTACCTGCTCTCGGTCGCCGCGCCGTCCTCCGGCTACCTGCTGCGGGGCATGGAGACGTTCCAGATGCAGAAGTACCTGGACTACGTCAACATCATGTCCTACGACCTGCACGGCGCCTGGAACGAGTACGTCGGCCCCAACGCCTCGCTCTTCGACGACGGCAAGGACGGCGAACTGGCCGCCGCGGGCGTCTACTCCACCTCCCAGTACGGCGGGATCGGCTACCTCAACTCCGACTGGGCCTACCACTACTTCCGCGGCTCGATGCCCGCGGGCCGCATCAACATGGGCCTGCCGTACTACACCCGCGGCTTCAAGAACGTCCAGGGCGGCACCGACGGCCTGTGGGGCAAGGCCCCGGCCACCAGCTGTCCGGCCGGTGCGGGGCTGACCAAGTGCGGTGACGGCGCGGTCGGCATCGACAACCTGTGGCACGACCTGGACACGGCGGGGAAGGAGTCCCCGGCCGGGTCCAACCCGATGTGGCACGCCAAGAACCTGGAGAAGGGTGTCGTCGGCGACTACGTCGCGAAGTACGGCTTCCCGGCGAACACCACGCTGACCGGCACCTACGTCCGCAAGTACGACTCCACCCTGGTGGCGCCGTGGCTGTGGAACGACCAGAAGAAGGTGTTCCTGTCGACGGAGGACGAGCAGTCCGTCGCCGCCAAGGCCGACTACGTGGTGAACAAGGGCATCGGCGGCACGATGGTCTGGGAACTGGCGGGCGACTACGGCTACAACGCCGCCAAGGGCCAGTACGAGACGGGTGACACCCTCACCACGACGATGTACGAGAAGTTCAGGTCGGCGGCGCCCTACGGCGCGAAGCGCGCGACGATCCCCATGCCGGCCGAAGCGGTCAAGGTGGACGTGGACTTCACCCAGTTCCCGCTGGGTGACTCCAACTACCCGATCAGCCCCAAGCTCAAGATCACCAACAATACGGCGGCGACCCTGCCGGGCGGCACGGAGTTCCAGTTCGACTACTCCTCCTCGGCGCCGGACAACGCCAAGGACCAGTCCGGCTGGGGCACCACCGTCATCCGCAGCGACCACACCGGCAGCAACGCGGGCGGGCTGAAGGGCGACTACAACCGGGTCTCGCTCAAGCTGCCGGCCTGGCAGTCGCTGGCCCCCGGCGCCTCGGCGGAACTGGACTTCGTCTACTACCTGCCGACCTCCACCCCCTCCAACTGGACGGTGACCTTCGGCGGCAGGACGTACGGCATCGCCGGTGATCTGGCGCGCGGCGCGACGGTGGTCGAGCCGGGCGGGGCGAGCACCCCGCCGCCGACCACGCCGCCCACCACGCCGCCGCCGACCACGCCCCCGACGACCCCGCCCACGACGCCTCCCACAGGAGGAACCTGCACCGCCCCGGCGTACGTCGCCGGACAGGTGTACACCGGCGGGACGGCCGTCTCCCACAAGGGCCACACCTGGAAGGCGCAGTGGTGGACCCAGAACGAGGAGCCCGGCACCACGGGCGACTGGGGCGTCTGGAAGGACCTGGGCGCCTGCTGACACCCACGGGTGAGGGCGGGTGACTCCCGCCGACGGCAGGACCCGGTGGCCCGGCGGCCACCGGGTCCTGCCACGTACGCTGCTCCGGTGAACGCACCCGCAACCGCCTCCGCGGCGGATTTCGAGGAACACCGGGGACGGATGTTCGGCATCGCCTACCGGATGCTGGGCTCCGCGCACGAGGCCGAGGACACCGTCCAGGACGCGTACCTGCGCTGGAGCGCGGGCGACCGGGGCGACGTCGAGCACCCCGGCGCGTGGCTCGCGAAGACCGTGACCCGGCTGTGCCTGACCCGCCTGACCTCGGCCCGGGCCCGGCGCGAGGAGTACGTCGGACCCTGGCTCCCGGAGCCGGTGCTCACCTCGGACGGCACGCTGGGTCCGCTGGACTCTGCGGAGCGGCGCGACAGCGTCTCCATGGCCCTGCTGGTGCTGCTGGAGCAGCTCACCCCGGTGGAGCGGGCGGTGTACGTGCTGCGCGAGGCCTTCGCGTACGGGCACCGGGAGATCGCCGGACTGCTCGACCTCAGCGAGGCCAACTGCCGTCAGCTGTACCGGCGTGCGGCCCAGCGGGTGGCGGCGCCGCGGCCGCGCTTCCAGGCGGATCCGCAGCGGTGGCAGGGCCTGGTGGACACCTTCATGGCGGCGGCGCGCGACGGGGACGTGGCACGGCTGGAGAGCCTGCTCAGCGCCGACGCGCGCTACGTGGCGGACGGCGGCGGGGTGGTCAACGCGGCCCGGCGGCCGGTCGTCGGCCGCAACAAGGTGGCCCGGCTCCTGCTCGGGGCGCTGGGGAAGTTCACGGCCGGCCTGCCCGTCGCCCCCGCGGAGGTCAACGGGATGCCGGCCCTGGTGTTCGGCGAGGTGGCGGTGCTGACCGTCGAATTCGAGGACGCGCCGGACGGCGGGAACCCGCTGGTCAGCGGGATGCGGGTGGTCGTCAACCCGGAGAAGCTGGAGTTCCTGCTGCGGCAGCTGTCACGTCCGGGGAGGCTGTCCGGTCCCGGCTGGTGAACGCACCCTTTCCGGAAAGGACGAACACCACCATGAGCACGATCCTGGTCACCGGAGGCACCGGCACCCTCGGCTCGCTCGTCGTCACCCGGCTGCGGGAGGCGGGTCACGAGGTCCGCGTCCTGAGCCGGCACGCGCAGGAGTACCCCGTCGACCTGCGCGACGGCAGCGGGCTGGACGCGGCGCTGGCGGGCGCGGAGGTCGTCGTGCACTGCGCGAGCTCGCCGCGGGGCGGGGACGACGTGGCGGCCGCGCACCTGATCGAGGCGGCCCGGCGGGCCCGGACCGTCACCAACATCGTCTACATCTCGATCGTCGGGGTGGACGTGGTGCCGTTCGGCTACTACGTGACGAAGCACGAGGTCGAGCGGCTGCTGGAGGAGTCGGGGCTGGGGGTCACGATCCTGCGGACGACCCAGTTCCACGACCTCGTGGCGCAGCTGGCGGACGCCCTGGGGAGACTGCCGGTGGTGCCGGTGCCGAAGGGGGTGAGGGTGCAGCCGATCGCGGTCGGCGAGGTCGCGGACCGGCTCGCGGAGCTGGCGGTTCCGGTGGCGGCGGGGCGGGTCCCGGACATGGGCGGGCCGGAGACCCGCACGCTGGCGGGGCTGGTCCGCGCCCGGCTGGCGGCGACGGGACGCGGTGGGCGACGGGTGGTGTCGGTGCCGCTGGCGGGCAAGGCGTACGCGGCGTTCCGCCGGGGCGGCCAGCTGGCGCCGGGGCGGGCGGTGGGTCGCCAGAGCTTCGCGGAGTTCCTGCGCAGCGCGGGCTGACGGGGCGGGGCCGTCCCGCGGCGGTCCGGCTGCGCGAGCGGCCCCGGCTGCGCCGGGCTTCGAGGGGCTCCGCCCCGCACCCTCCCCCAGACTCCGTCCGCAGGGACCCCCACGCCTCAAACGCCGACGGGCCGGAGGTGTTCCCGGTGGTCGGCGAGGGAGCCGGAGGGTCGCAGCGGGGGCTGGAGGCGGGCGCCGGAGGGGCTGGAGGCGGGCGCCCGGTAGGTTGGCGGCATGACGACCGGGGACTCCGAACTCACCCCCGCGCGCCTGCGGCGCGCCCGGATCGCGATAGCCGCCGTCTTCTGCGCCCACGGCGCGGTCACCGGCTCGTTCGCCACCCGGATCCCCTGGATCCAGGACAACGCCGGGCTCAGCGCGGGCACGTTGGGCCTGGCGCTGGCCTTCCCCGCCCTCGGCGCCGCCCTCGCGATGCCGCTCGCCGGGCGGATCAACCACCGGTTCGGGGCCCGGACCGCACTGCGCGGCCTGCTGGCCCTGTGGACCCTGTCCCTCGTCCTGCCGAGCCTCGCCCCCGGCCTGGCCGCCCTCTGCTGCGCCCTGTTCGTGTACGGAGCCACCTCCGGCATGGCCGACGTGGCGATGAACGCGCTCGGCGTGGAGACCGAGAACCGGCTCGGCCGCTCGGTCATGTCCTCGCTGCACGGCATGTGGAGCGTGGGGGCGCTGCTCGGCTCGGCCGCCGGTACGGTCGCCGCGCACGCCGGTACCGATGCCCGGCTGCACCACCTGGTCGCCGCGCTCGCCCTGACGGCGGCCGGGCTGGTCGCCGTACGGGGAGTCCTGGATCCGCGCGGCGACGCGGAGGCTGCGGCGCCGCCGCACTTCACGCTGCCGCCCAAGTCGGCGCTGCTCATCGGCGCGGTGGGGTTCTGCGCCGTCTTCGCCGAGGGCGCGGGCCTGGACTGGTCCGCCGTCTACCTGCGGGACGTACTGCACTCGGACGCGGGACTCGCGGCCGCCTGCACCACGGCGTTCGCCCTGACCATGGCGGTGGCGCGGCTCGCCGGGGACCGGGTGGTCGACCGGTTCGGCCCGGTCGCCACCGTGCGGGCGGGCGGCCTACTGGCCACCGCGGGCGGCCTGTCGGTGGTCACGGTCCGGCATCCGGCGGGCGCCCTGGCGGGGTTCGGCCTGATCGGGCTGGGCATCGCGGTGGTCGTGCCGCTGGCCTTCGCGGCAGCGGCGCGCAGCGGGCCCGCTCCGGCGCAGGCCATCGCGGGGGTGGCCACGATCACCTACACCTCGGGCCTGATCGCCCCGTCGGCGATCGGGGCGGTGGCGGACGCGAGCTCGCTGGTGGTGTCGTTCGGGTTGGTCACGCTCCTGTCGTTCGCCCTGGTCGCTGGGGCGGCGGTGCTGCGGCGCCGGCCGGGGGGCGAGTGGGGCGGCCCGGTCAATCGGGACGAACCGGCAGCTATCCGGCCGTAGGATGTCCGCTGGCCCGCGCGCGCGTTTGACCGCGTGCAGCCAATATCGGTGACCGGTCGGCGGAACGGAAGTGGTGGACATGGGCTTCGGCGTGGGCTGGACCCTGCACGGGGACGGGCGGACACCCGCCCCCGGCGCGGTGGTCCGGCCGGACGAGCGGCTGTCTTGGCCGCGTACCGTCGGGCTCGGCGCCCAGCACGTGGTGGCGATGTTCGGCGCGAGTTTCGTCGCACCGGTCCTGATGGGCCTGGACCCGAACCTCGCCATCATGATGTCGGGCGTCGCGACCGTCCTCTTCCTGCTGGCGACGCGCGGCCGGGTGCCCTCGTACCTGGGCTGCTCCCTCTCGTTCGTGGGTGTCGCCGCGGCGATCCGGGCGGCCGGCGGGGACAGCGCGGTGGTCACCGGCGCCGTGTTCGTGGTCGGCGTGGCGCTGTTCCTCGCGGGGCTGGCCGTACAGCGGTTCGGGGCGCGGGTGATCCACGCGGTGATGCCGCCGGTGGTCACGGGCGCCGTGGTGATGCTGATCGGCTTCAACCTGGCTCCGGTGACGGCCTCGACGTACTGGCCGCAGGACCAGTGGACGGCGTTGCTGGTGATGGTCTTCACCGGACTGGCCGTGGTGTGCCTGCCCGGGTTCTGGTCCCGGATCGCGATCTTCCTCGGCCTGGTCTTCGGGTACGCGATCTCCTGGATCTTCGACCTCGTCTTCGGCGAGATCCACTCGACGGTGGGCGGCGGACCCGCGGTCGACCACTGGCGGCTCGACCTCTCCGCGGTCTCGAAGGCGGACTGGATCGGACTGCCTTCCTTCCACGCGCCGGCCTTCGAGTGGTCGGCGATCCTCGTCGCGCTGCCGGTCGTCATCGCCCTGATCGCGGAGAACGCCGGACACATCAAGGCCGTCGGCGAGATGACCGGCGACCCGCTCGACGACAAGCTCGGCACCGCCATCGCGGCCGACGGCGCGGCCTCCATGCTGTCCACCGCGCTCGGCGGGCCGCCCAACACCACCTACTCCGAGAACATCGGCGTCATGGCGGCCACCCGCGTCTACTCGACGGCCGCGTACTGGGCGGCGGCGGGCTTCGCCCTGCTGTTCGGCCTGTGCCCGAAGTTCGGGGCGGTCGTCGCCGCGATCCCCGGCGGGGTGCTCGGCGGCATCACCGTGATCCTGTACGGGATGATCGGCCTGCTCGGTGCGCAGATCTGGCTGAACGCCGGGGTGGACCTGCGCAATCCGCTGAACCTGGTGCCGGCCGCGGCCGGCATCATCATCGGCGTCGGCGGCGTCAAGCTGCAGATCACCGGCTCGTTCGAACTGGGCGGCATCGCCCTCGGCACGATCGTGGTGGCCGGCGGCTACCACGCGCTGCGGTACTTCGCCCCCGCGCACCTCAAGGAGCAGCGGCCGCTGCTCGACGCGGGCACCTCCGCCTACGACGACCAGGCCCCCCGGGACACGCGCGGTTGACGGAGTTTCGCCCGAACCGGGGAAGCGCGCGGCCAAGTTCCCCGATCGGGCGGTCCCGGCTGCGACGCTGCCCCCATGGAAGCGGTGCTCGCGCGGATGCGCGCCCTGGACGAGCGGCTGCCCGCGCAGGACGGCGTCGCCGTCTTCAACCGGGTCTACCTGACGGTGACGGAGACGCTCCAGCGGCGGGTCCGGGACGGGGACTTCCCCGCGCCGCGCCGGGCCCAGGCCCTGACGGTCCGCTTCGCCGAGCGCTACCTGGCGGCGGTGGAAGCGGACCGGGCCCCCGCCTGCTGGCGGCCCCTGCTCCAGTACCGCCGCCACCCCGGCGTGCGCCCGCTCCAGCACGCGCTGGCCGGGATCAACGCGCACATCGGCCACGACCTGGCACTGGCGGTGGTCGCCAGCTGCCGCCACCTGGGGTGCGAACCGGTCGCACTGGAAGGGGACTTCGACCGGGTCGGGGACGTCCTGGTCTCCCTGGAGGAACGCATCCGCGAGGACCTGATGCCCGGTCCCGACCTGCTGGAGGTCGCCGACCCGCTGACGCACCTGCTCGGCTCCTGGAGTCTGGACCGCGCCCGCGCGGGCGCCTGGGCGGCGGCCCGCCTGCTGTGGACGCTGCGCCGCACCCCGGAACTCGCCGAGGAGTTCCGCGAATCCCTCGACGCGAGCGTCGGCCTGGTCGGCCGCTGCCTGCTGACCCCGACGCCCCTGGAACCCCGCCCGGTCCGGGCCTTCGCGTCCTGAGCGGGCACGAGGACGGGCCCGCTACGAGGACGGGCCCGGCATGAGGACGGGCCGCCGCCGCGCTGGGGAAGCGCGGGGGCGGCCCGTGATCGGGGGGGTCCGGGGACGGTCAGTCCTCGGGGAGTTCGACCGGGGCGATCTCGTCGTAGACGTCGCCCGGGCCGGGGTTGGTGGCGTCGGTGGAGCCGCCCAGGTGGTGCATCACGCCCCAGACCGCGTTCAGCGCCGTCTGGACCGCACCCTCCGCCCAGCCCGCCGTCCAGGAGATGTCGTCGCCCGCGAGGAAGATGCCGCGCTTGTCCTCGGGGAGGCTGTCCTGCATGAAGTGGGTGAACAGGCGGCGCTGGTAGCGGTAGTGACCCGGCAGGTTCGCCTTGAACGCGCCCATGAAGTAGGGCTCGTTCTCCCAGGACACCGTCACCGGGTTGCCGATGATGTGGCGCCGGATGTCGACCTTCGGGTAGATCTCGCCGAGGGACTTCAGCATGACCTCCATCCGCTCGTTCGCGGACAGCGGCAGCCACTTCAGGCTGTCGTCGCACCAGGTGTACGACAGGCAGATGACGGCCGGCTGGTCGGGGCCGTTGTCCAGCAGGTAGGTGCCGCGGGTCATCCGGTCCGTCAGCGTCATCGACATGACGTCGCGGCCGGTCTCTTCGTCCTTGTCCAGCCAGAACGGCCGGTCCACGGGGATGAAGAGCTTCGAGGACTCCATGTAGTGGGTCCGCTCGATCGCCGTCCAGTGGTCGATCGGGAAGAGCGTGTCGTCGCACGCGATCTTCGACAGCAGCATCCACGACTGGGCCGTGAAGATGGCGGCCCGGTAGGTGCGGATGTCGCCGGAGGCGTCCGTGACGGTGATGCGGTTGCCGGCCGTGCGGTGCAGGCGGGTCACGGCCGGGCGCGGGGCGCCGTCGTGCAGGGAGGACAGCGAGGTGCCCTGCGCCCAGTGGACGATCTTCTCGGGCTCGCGCTCCCACATCCGCAGCGGCAGCTGCTGCGAGCCGCCGACGATGCCGCGGTGGTGGTCGTCCGCCTCGGTGTAGACGACGCGCAGGATCTCCAGGATGGAGTTCGGGAAGTCGGTGTCCCAGCCGCCGGTACCGAAACCGACCTGGCCGAAGATCTCGCGCTTGCGGAAGGACTGGAAGGCCTGCGACTCGCAGAGGAAGCCGTAGAAGGTCTGGTTGTCGAGCTTCTCGACGAGCTTCGCCCAGATCTCGCGGATGCGCGGGACGTCCCGCTCGCGCATCGCGGTGTTCATGTCGGAGAAGTCCGCGCCCTCTTCCAGGCAGGCGTTCCACGCGGCGGCGACGTCCCGGTAGACCTGCGGGAGGTCGGCGATGGTCTCGGCGTAGTGGGTCTCGCCCTTGAGGTCGACGACCGTCGAGGGGGTGGCCTCGGCGAGCGGGTTCGGGAAGGGCTCCGTGACCAGACCGACGAGGTCGATGTAGTGCTGCAGGGCGGTGGAGGAGGGCGGGAAGCGCATCGCGCCCATCTCCGCCGTGAGACCGTCCGTGCCCGGGCCTTCGAAGCCGACGGTCCGCAGCCGGCCGCCGATCTGGTCGGCCTCGTAGACGACGGGCTTGAGGCCCATCTTCATCAGCTCGTAGGCGGAGATGATGCCGGACAGCCCGCCGCCGATGACGGCGACCTCGGTGCCGTGCTCCGTCGCCGGTACCTGGCCGAGCCCCGCCGGGTGGGCGAGGAAGTCGTCGTACGCGTACGGGAAGTCCGGACCGAACATGGTGATCGGGGGCTGTCCGTCGCTGTGCGGGACGGCGGTGGGCACCGTGGACGTCATGGGGTACGGCTCCTTGCGAACGGACTGTGGCAGGCGGGGGGAATCGGGCGGGGAGGGGAGGGCTCAGACGAGGGAGGCGTAGAGCCCCGGGCGGCGGTCGCGCAGGTACGGGTTGGTCTCGCGCGAGACCCGCAGCAGCTCGGGGTCGACGTCACCGAGGACCAGTTCCTCGCCGCGGCCGGCCCGGGTGCGGGTGACGCCGTCGGGGCTCGCGAGGCAGCTGAGTCCGACGAACTCGAACTCGCCCTCGGGACCGGTCCGGTTGACGTACGCGACGTACATCTGGTTCTCGAAGGCCCGCACCGGGACCAGCTGTTCGGCGACGAACTGGAACGGGTGCATCTGCGCGGTCGGGACCAGGAGGAGGTCGGTCCCGGCGAGCGCGTGGGCCCGGACGTTCTCGGGGAACTCCACGTCGTAGCAGATCATGAGGCCGACGCGGAGGCCGTTCAGGTCCGCCTGGACGACGGGGGTGTCGCCGGGGGTGAAGGCGTCCTGCTCGAAGCAGCCGAAGAGATGGGTCTTGCGGTAGTTCGCCAGCGCCGTGCCGTCGGGGCCGATGAGCTGTGCGGAGTTGTGGACCGCCGCGCCCGCCCGCTCCGGGTAGCCGTACAGGACGGCGACGCCGTGGCGGCGGGCGATCTCGCCGATGGCGACGGCGGACGGGCCGTCGGCCGGTTCGGCGAGCCCGGGGATGTCCTGGAGGTCCAGCGCGTAGCCGGTCAGGAACATCTCCGAGGTCACGAGGAGCCCGGCCCCGCCCTGTGCGGCGCGCGCCGCGGCCTCGTCGAGCCTCTTGAGGTTCTCGGCGGGGTGGCCGAGGACTCCGGAGCTCTGGAGGAGAGCGGTGCGCAGCGGGGGCATGGGCGTACCTCTGTGACGGGTGGGGAGGGTGTCCCAAAACGGTACGTTCACCCGTTCGACCACGACAAGACGTCTCCGTTGCGCTCGGAGCATCGATTCGTTGCGTGTTTCGGCGCCGGTGCGGAGATTCGTTGCGCGGGGGCTGGATGAGCCCCTCCTCGCGGAGGCGGGGGCGCGGGAACGGCGTACGTACGAGGGTACGCGCGGGCCCGCACCGGTCCGTGTGCCGGGGGTCAGCTGGGGCCTTCGCCGGACGGTGCGAGGTCGGGGCGGCCCGCGAGGAGGGCGAGGTCTTCGAGGATGTCGGGGGTGTGGTTGCTGACGACGCGGCCGCTCCAGGTGTCGCACAGGGCTGGCACGGTCAGGGTCCCGTCGTAGTGGTGTCCGGTGGCCTCGTAGGCGCGGCGCAGCGCCGCGTGGGTGGCGGGCGGGCCGAGGACGGTGGTGCCGACGGAGTCGGCGAGGCCGAGCAGGGAGAGGGCGGTGGTCAGGCTGTGGGAGCGGGGACAGCCGGCGGAGAGGTAGAGGTGGTAACGGTGGGGCTCGGGCGAGAAGCCCGCGCCGATGCGACCGCGCGGGGTCGGGGCGGGGCCGGTGCGGGGCAGGACCATCTGGAGCATGGCTCTCCTGGGTGGGTGCGGCGGAGTGACGCGGACAAACAGGGGCACACGGGCACGGCAAGGGGCGCACGGATGGGCGACCGGGCGTGCGGGTGCGCCGCGATGGCGGGGCGGGGCGGGGGCGCCGGCTGGCCGCCGGGGCGCGGGCGCGGTGCGCCCGCGGGACCGGGCGGCGCCGGGTCAGGCGCGCTGCGCGCCGCAGACCCGCAGGAGGTCGATGTAGAGGCGCCGGGTCAGCCGGCAGCGGCGGAGGGGCTGGGCCTCCGTGCCGGGTGTCCGGGGCATGTCGACCGATCCCATCCTGTCCTCGGGCATAAAGCGCCCGGTGCGGGCGCTGACGATCCTGACCGTCCCCCGCAGTGTCGTGGCGTCCCGCAGGGCCGTCAAGAAGGCGGACGCGCCGCGATGCTTCCGCCTCCGACCCCAAGGACCCCGCACTCCATGTCCCCCGACCCGGACACCCTCACCGCCACCGGCGCCCATCCCCTCGACAACCCGGTCTGGGCCGCCCTCACGGGCCCGCACCGGGAGTTCGCCGAAGTGGCCGGCCGTGCGGCCCGCTACCTGCGGGACGCAAACCCTTCGGCGCCCTCGCCGACCCGGCGGACCCGCTGGCCTGGGCGGACCTGGCGTCCCTGGCCGGTCCCGGGCAGGAGGTCTGGCTGACCGGCCTGCCGACCCCGCCCGACGGGTGGCGGACGCTGCGCTCCATACCGGGCGTACAACTGGACGGCCGCGAGGTGCGGGCCGAGGACGACCCGGAGGCGGTGCGGCTGGGCACGGCCGACGTGCCCGAGATGCTGGAGCTGGTGCGCCTCACGGAGCCGGGGCCGTTCGCCACGCGCACCGTGGAGCTGGGCACGTACCTCGGGATCCGGCGCGAGGGCCGACTGGTCGCGATGGCCGGGGAGCGGATGCGGCCGCCCGGCTGGTCGGAGATCAGCGCGGTGTGCACCCACCCCGGCCACCGGGGCGAGGGCCTGGCCGGGCGGCTGGTCCGCGCGGTGGCCGCAGCCGTCCGCGAGCGCGGGGACGCCCCCTTCCTGCACGCGGCCGCCGCGAACACCGGCGCGATCCGGCTGTACCGGTCGATGGGGTTCACCCTGCGCCGCGAGCCGGTGTTCATCGGGCTGCGCACCCCCGGCGCCGCCGGGCCGGGCACGGCCCCGGACGGGGGCGCCGGTGGGGAGGGGAAGCCGTAACACCCGCTGTTCCGCCCCGGTGGTCGCGCGGGCCCCGGTGCGCCGGAGGGCGGAGATTCCCGTACGCGGGAAGGGGTTTCAGTGCGCGGGGAAGGGTCACACGCGCTGGTACCGACGACTTCCCACGGAAAGGAACCGCCATGTCCGACGTCTCCCGCCTGCCGGGTTCCGCCCACCACTACTGGCAGTGGCAGTCCCGTGCCGCCTGTCGGGACCTCGGTTCCGGCCGGTTCTTCCACCCTGCCGGAGAGCGGGGCGAGGACCGCGAGGTCCGGGACGAGGCGGCGAAGCGCGTCTGCGCCGGGTGCCCGGTGCGCGCGGCCTGCCTGGAGCACGCACTGACGGCCCGCGAGCCGTTCGGGGTGTGGGGCGGCCTCACGGAAGAGGAGCGCCGGGCCCTGCTGGACGAGCGCACCCCGGCGCACGTGTGAGCGGACCCGGTGGCCCGCGGGCGAGCGGTCCCCGCGAAGGGCTCAGGCCGGGGCGCCGGAGGTGAAGCGGCGCAGCAGCGGGGAGAGGACCAGGACCGACTTGGTGCGCTCCACGAACGGCTCCCCCGCGATGCGCTCCAGGACCCGCTCGAAGTGGCGCATGTCGGAGGCGAAGATCTGGACGAGGGCGTCCGCGTCGCCGGTGACGGTCGACGCGGACACCACCTCGGGATACCGCTCCAGACCCCGCCGGATGTCGTCCGGCGAGGTGTTGTGGCGACAGTAGATCTCGATGAAGCCCTCGGTCTCCCAGCCCATGGCGGCCGGGTCCACGCGGACGGTGAAGCCGGTGATGGCCCCTTCCGAGCGCAGCCGGTCCACGCGCCGCTTCACGGCGGGGGCGGAGAGCCCGACCTCGGAGCCGATGTCCGCGTAGGAACGGCGGGCGTCCTCGGCGAGGGCGTGCACGATGCGTTCGTCGAGATCGTTCAGTCGCACTGCGGGTGGATCACTTCTCTGCTGTGGCCAGTCGGGAGCGGCGGATGCCGTACAGGAAGTAGACCACGAGGCCGACGGCCATCCAGACACCGAACGCGACCCACGTGGCGCCCGGCAGGCTGTACATCATGTAGGCGCAGGCCAGGAAGCCGAGGATCGGCGTCACCGGGTACAGCGCCACCTTGAAGGTGCGCGGCATGTCGGGCTTGGTGCGGCGCAGGATCATGACGGCCACGTTGACCAGGGCGAAGGCGAAGAGCGTGCCGATGCTGGTGGCGTCGGCCAGGTCACCCAGCGGGATGAAGGCGGCGAGCGCGCCGCAGAAGAGCGAGACGATCACCACGTTGGCGCGGGGCGCGCCGGTCTTGGCGTCGACCTTGGCGAAGACCTTCGGGACGAGGCCGTCGCGGGACATCGCGAAGAGGATGCGGGTCTGGCCGTAGAGCACGGCGAAGACCACGGAGGCGATGGCGACGACCGCGCCGGCCGCGAGGACGACGCCCCAGACGCTGGTGCCGGTGACGTTGGTCATGATCTGGGCGAGCGCGGCCTCGGTGCCCGCGAAGTCCTGCCACGGCATGGCGCCGACGGCGACGAAGGCGACGAGGACGTACAGGACCGTGACGATGCCCAGCGAGAGCATGATCGCGCGCGGCAGGTCCTTCTTCGGGTTCTTGGCTTCCTCACCGGCGGTGGAGGCGGCGTCGAAGCCGATGTAGGAGAAGAAGAGGGTGGAGGCGGCGGCGCTGATGCCGGTGACGCCGAGCGGGGCCAGCGGGGTGTAGTTGCCGGACTTGATGCCCATGATGCCGATGCCGATGAAGAGCACGAGCGTCACGATCTTCACGCCGACCATGACCGAGTTGATGGTGGCGCTCTCCTTGGCGCCGCGCATCAGGAAGACCATCGCGAGCAGGACCACGACCAGCGCGGGCAGGTTGATCCAGCCGCCCTCGCCCATCGGGGCTGCGAGCCGCTCGGGGAGGGTGACGCCTATGGTCCCGTCGAGCAGCTCGTTGAGGTACTGGCCCCAGCCGACGGCGACGGCCGCGACGGACACCGCGTACTCCAGGACCAGACACCAGCCGCAGACCCAGGCGACGAACTCGCCCATGGTGGCGTAGGAGTACGAGTACGAGGAGCCCGAGACCGGGACGGATCCGGCCAGCTCGGCGTAGGACAGCGCCGAGAACAGCGCGGTCAGGCCCGCGATGATGAAGGAGATCGTCACGGCCGGGCCCGCCTTGGGGGCGGCCTCGCCGAGGACGACGAAGATGCCGGTGCCCAGGGTGGCGCCGATGCTGATCATGGTCAGCTGCCACATGGTGAGCGAGCGGCGCAGCGAGCCGCCCTCACCCTGGCCGCCCTCGGCGACCAGCTGCTCGACCGGCTTGCGGCGCAGCAAAGGATGGGCAGGCTTGCTGGGCTCGGACGTGAGCGGTGGCGCCTGGCCGGTTTCGAGCACGAAAGGACTCCTTTGACACTGCGGATGGGGACTTTCAGGCGTCGACCGCAGCGGTCCGGAGCAGGAACAGGCGAGCAGGAGCCTGCCTGGGCATGGGGGACCGCCGAGCAGGCGGTCCGCGCCACTCCACGTACAGCGAGTGAGCCTACGAGCTGAGTGATACCGCCCGTAATGCACCATCCTTGCACATTGGCGCACGATCGTTGCGCGGATCTGTCCCAGCTGGTCCTTTGTTGCGCGCGGATGATCGATCACTGCGTAAGGCGCTCCGCGACCCCTTTTCGACGGGTTCGGCCGCGCGGGCGGTCGAACCCCTTCCGGCGGGGTACGAATCGAAGCGTTCCCCCACTCGACGACCGGAGGCGATGCGTGAGAGCGGTGAGCGGCGCGGACGACGCGTGGCAGGATCCGGGCCCCTTCCTGCGCGGGGTCGCGTGGCTGGACGAGGGCCGACCGGTGCGCGCCGACCCCGCGGACACCATGCGGCTGCCCTGGGACACCGGCGAGCGCGCCACGCTTCCCATCGGGGTGCGGCTGGAGTTCACCGCCGGGCGGGCGCACGCCGTGGAGATCCGCTACCGGGCGACCGTGCCCGGACCCACCGACGCGCTGCGCGACGTCGCTCACGGCTTCGCCCTCTGGGACCGCCACGGGGTGCTCCGCGAGGTGTGGACCGAGCCGGCCGCGGAGGCCGTCGTACGGATACCGCTGCCCGTCGGCGCCGGGCCGCTCACCGTCCACCCGCCCGAGGCCCAGTCGCCGCTGATCCTCGGCGTGCGCGGGATCGGCGGCCCCCTCACTCCGGCCCCGCCGGCCCCGCGCTGGGTGGTGCACGGCGACTCCATCACCGAGGGCTGGTGGTCCACCCGCCCCGCCCACGGCTGGGCCGCGGTCGCCGGCCGGGAACTGGGGTGGGACACCGTCAACCTGGGGTACGCGGGCGCCGCGCGCGGGGAACTCGCCACCGCCGAACAGCTCGCCGAGCTCCCCGCCGACGCCCTGACGCTCGCCTTCGGCACCAACTGCTGGTCCCGGGTGCCCTTCTCCGCCCCGATGCTCTACGAGACCACGCGCGCGTTCCTCGACCTCGTACGGCAGGGCCACCCGCACACCCCGCTGCTCCTGCTGTCCCCCGTGCTGCGCCCCGAAGCCGAGCGCACCCCGAACCGGCTCGGCGCCACCCTGGGCGCCCTGCGCGACGCCATGGAGCGCGCCGTCCGCGACCGGATCGCCGCCGGGGACGGCCGGCTGGCCCTGCTGCCGGGCCGGGACCTGCTCGGTCCCGAGCACCTCGCGGACGGGCTGCACCCCGACGACGACGGGCACCGGGTCCTGGGCCTCGCTGTGGTCACGGCCCTGCGGCGGGCCGGGTTCGACGCGGGATAGGTGAAAGAGGACACACCGAACCGGCTGAACAGGTCCCTCCCCCGACGACGTGTCCTGCACAAGTTGCCGACGCTCCGGCGACGGGCTCGGCGGACACCACACGTGGGAGAGATCAACATGGGTATCAAGCGCGGGACTTCCCTGGCCGCGATCGCGATCGTCGTCACCATGACGGCGACCGCGTGCGGCGGCGGCGACGACAAGGCGGCCGGCGCCATCAAGCCGGCCGCGGCCGGTGCCCCCCAGGCAGCCGCCGCGGATCCCTACGCGGCCGACCCGGCCGCCGGCGCCGCGGGCGCCTCCGGCGCGAAGGGTGCCGGGCAGCTGGCGGTCGCGGCCAACGACGCGCTGGGCCCGGTGCTCACCGACAGCGCCGGATTCGCCCTCTACCGCTTCGACAAGGACACGGCCAAGCCGCCGAAGTCGAACTGCGACGGGGACTGCGCGAAGGCCTGGCCGGCCGTCGCGGCCGGCGACGCCACGGCAGCCGCCGGCATGGACGCGGCGCTGCTCGGCGAGGTGGTGCGCACCGACGGCAGCAAGCAGCTGACGGTGGCGGGCTGGCCGGTGTACCGGTTCGCCAAGGACACCAAGGCGGGCGACACCAACGGCCAGGGCGTGGGCGGCACCTGGTTCGCCGCGGCGCCGGACGGCAAGAAGGCCGCGAAGCCGGCCCCCGCTCCGGCCGGCGCCGGTCAGCCGACGGGCGCGCTGACCGTGGCGAAGGACCCCAAGCTCGGTGAACACATCGTCGACGGCAACGGGATGACCGTCTACCGGTTCAAGCCGGACACCGCCTGGCCGATGGTCTCCAAGTGCGAGGGCGACTGCGTCGCCAAGTGGCCGGTGGTGCCCCCGGTGGACAAGGCCAACGCCAAGGGCATCATCGAGAAGAACTACCTGGTGCTGGACCGCCCCGACGGCAAGAAGCAGCAGACGGTGAACTGCTGGCCCGTCTACACCTTCACCGGTGACAAGAAGGCCGGCGACACCAACGGCCAGGGCGTGGGCGGCACCTGGTACGCCGTCACCCCCGACGGCAAGCTCATCACGGCGCAGTAGGGCGCCCGACCGGACCACCTGACCGCGCGGCCCCCGTCCTCCCCTCCCCCCGAGGGCCGGGGCCGCGCACCCGTCCCCCGCCCCCGTTCCCAGTGCGACCGAGCGAACCTAGACTCGGCTCCATGCTGCGCGTACTCGCCGTCGACGACGAGAAGCCCCTCCTCGAGGAACTGCTCTACCTGCTGGGCTCCGACGCGCGGGTGTGCAGCGCCGAGGGCGCCTCGGACGCCACCGAAGCCCTGCGCCGGATCACCCGGGCCCTGGAGAGCGGCCCGGACGGGCCCGACGGCATCGACGTGGTCTTCCTCGACATCCACATGGCCGGGCTGACCGGGCTGGACATCGCCCGGCTGCTGGCCGGCTTCGCGCGACCGCCGCTGATCGTGTTCGTCACCGCCCACGAGGGCTTCGCCGTCCAGGCCTTCGACTTGAAGGCGGTGGACTACGTGCTCAAGCCGGTACGCCCGGAGCGGCTGGCGGAAGCCGTCCGCCGGGCCTGCGCCCAGCTGGACCGGGCGGCGGGACCCGCGGCCGCGGCGGACCCTGCCGGGCCCCCGCCGCCCCCGGCCGTGCCCGCGCAGCACAGACCGGCCCCCGAGGTCACCGTCGGCGACCGGTCCACGGAGCAGATCGCCGTCGAACTGGGCGGGGTGACCCGCTTCGTTGCGATCGCCGACATCGCGTACGTCGAGGCCCAGGGCGACTACGCCCGGCTGCACACCGACGACGGCAGCCACCTGGTGCGGATCCCGCTGTCGACGTTGGAGGAGCGCTGGGCCGCGCGCGGCTTCGTGCGGATCCACCGGCGCCACCTGGTGGCGCTCGGCCGGATCGACGAACTGCGCCTCGACGGGGGCACCACCAGCGTCCGGATCGGGTCGGCGGAGCTCCAGGTCAGCCGCCGGCACGCGCGGGAGCTGCGGGACCTGCTGATGCGGCAGGCGACCGGCTGACGGGCCGCCCGGACGCCGTCCGGCCCGCGCTGTACGGCATCCGCCGACCGTCCGGCGTGCGCGGGCGCCGTTCGTCGCGCCGGGACGGACGTACGGCGACCCGCCGGGCCCGTCGGCCGCAGCGGTGGACGGAAGCGGCCCCGGCCCGGCGGCCCGCGCGTATCGTGGATCTTCCGGCCCGGGAGGAGCCCCGCACATGCCCGACATCCAGGCGCTGCTGGACGCGCTCACCGGAATGCCCCGGACCCGGCCCGCCGAACCCGCCGAGGCCGAGGCCCTGCTCGCCCGGCTGCGCAGCGTGGCGGCGCGCTGGGCCGACGTGCTCTACGAGGCCCAGGACGGCACCCGGCAGCAGTTGCCGCCGCGCGCGGAGGCGGCGCTGACGCTCGCGTTCCGGCGCGCCGAGGAGTCGTACGTGGAGCTGGAGATCGCCCTGCGGGACTGCGCGGAGCACCGCGACCCCGCCGCCTGAGTCCCCGTCTCGACCCCTCGTCCGAACCCCTCCCGTGCGGCATGCCGTTCGGCCAGCTTCGTGCCGGATCGCGTCTGTCGCCATGTACACGGCGCTGCGTACACTCCCAAGACTCCTCCCCCTGCCGAAGGGTTCGCCGGTGAACCGGACGTACGCGCTGACCGCGGTCACCGTCGTCGTCCTGGTCACCGTGCTGGTCGGCGCGCTCGGTCTGCGCATATCCCGGACCACCTCCGACTTCTACGTGGCTTCGCGCACCGTCGGCCCCCGCCTCAACGCGGCGGCGATCAGCGGCGAGTACCTCTCCGCCGCCTCCTTCCTCGGGATCGCGGGGCTCGTGCTGCTCCAGGGGCCCGAGATGCTGTGGTACCCCGTCGGGTACACGGCCGGGTACCTGGTGCTGCTGGTCCTGGTGGCGGCCCCGTTGCGGCGCTCGGGCGCGTACACGCTGCCCGACTTCGCCGAGGCCCGGCTGGAGTCGCGGACGGTGCGCCGGATGGCGGTGCTGTTCGTCGTCGGCGTCGGCTGGCTGTACCTGCTGCCCCAACTGCAGGGCGCCGGACTGACCCTGGAGATCCTGACCGGGGCCCCGCACTGGGTGGGGGGCGTGGTCGTGGCCTCGGTGGTCACGGCCGCCGTGGGAGCGGGCGGGATGCGCAGCATCACCTTCGTCCAGGCCTTCCAGTACTGGCTCAAGTTCACCGCCCTGCTGGTCCCCGCGTTCTTCCTGATCGGCGCCTGGGCCGCGGACGGCGCGCCGCGGGCCACCTTCGACGCCCCCGCGGTGTTCCGCGAGCACACCGCCGTCACGCCGGCCCAGGACCTGCGGATCTCGTTGGTCGCGCCGCTCACGCTGACGGTGACCGGGCAGGTGGACGGCCGCTCGTACGCGGCGGAGCCGGTGACCCTGGCCGCCGGACAGCACACCGTACGGGCGCACGCGCTGCTGCGGTTCACCCCGGACAGCGTGGTCCCGGACACCGGCGCGCAGGCCGGCCCGGGCGTGTCCAGCTGGTCGGAGCCACCGTCCGGAAGCCGGCGCCGGCACCAGCTGTACGCCACGTACGGGCTGATCCTGGCCACCTTCCTGGGCACGATGGGCCTGCCGCACGTCGCGGTGCGGTTCTACACGAGCCCCGACGGGCGGACCGCCCGGCGCACCACGCTGGTGGTGCTCGCACTCGTCGGGGTGTTCTACCTGCTGCCGCCGGTGTACGGGGCACTGGGCCGGATCTACGCGCCCGAGCTGGCCCTGACGGGGCACGCGGACGCCGCGGTGCTGGTGCTGCCGCACCGGGTGGTGGGCGGGCTGCTCGGGGAACTGCTGGGGGCACTGCTGGCCGGCGGCGCCTTCGCGGCGTTCCTGTCCACGGCCTCGGGCCTGACGATGGCGGTGGCCGGCGTGCTGCACCAGGACGTGCTGCCGGGGCGGCGGGTGCGGACGTTCCGGGCCGCGGTGGCGGTGGCGATGCTGGTGCCGCTCCTGGGGGCCGTCGCGTCGGCGGACGTGCCGGTCGCGGACGCGGTGGGGCTGGCCTTCGCGGTGTCGGCGTCGTCCTTCTGCCCGCTGCTGGTGCTGGGCATCTGGTGGTCCCGGCTGACCCCGCCGGGCGCGGTGGCGGGGCTGGTCACGGGCGGTGGGGCGGCGCTCGGGGCGGTGGTGGCGACCCGGGGCGGGCTGGTGCCGGCGGGCTGGGCGCACACCCTGCTGGCGTGGCCGGCGGTGTGGTCGGTCCCGTTGGGGTTCCTGACGATGGTGGCGGTGTCCCTGGCCACCCGGTCCCGGATCCCGGCCGGGACGGCGGCGACCCTGGCCCGGCTGCACCTGCCCGAGGGCGTCGCCGGGGACCGGACCGGGGGCGCGCGGTGGACGGGGCGGTGACCGGGGCGGTGCTGCTCGCGGTGGCCGTCCTGGGCGCGGCGGCGCTGCTGGCCCTGGGCTGGGCGGGCGGCAGGTGGCAGGCCCGGCGCGGGGAACGGGCCGCGGGACTGGACCTGGGCACACCGGTGGAGCGGGCCACCTTCCACACCCTGCACACCGCCTCGTTGGCCGCTCCCCCGCTGCGGGCGGGGCTGACGGAGGACGCCGCCCGCAAGGCCGCCCGGCGGCTGCGCTCACTGCTGGGCACCGAGGCGCTGTGCCTCACGGACCGGGAGGCGGTGCTGGCCTGGGACGGGCCGGGCGCCGACCACCACCAGCGGCGGGCGATGGCCCGGGTGGCGTCGATGCTGGAGTCGGGGCGCAGCCTGAGCCTGCGCACGGGCTGCCAGCGGCCCGGCTGCCCGCTGCGGTGGGCGGTGTTCGCCCCGCTGACCGGTGAGGACGGGGTGCTGGGCGCGCTCGTCGCGTACGGCTCGCGGGAGTCGGCGGTGCTGGTGCGGGCCGCGACGGAGGTGGCGCGCTGGGTGTCGGTCCAGTTGGAGCTCTCGGAGCTGGACCGGTCGCGGACCCGGCTGATGGAGGCGGAGATCAAGGCACTGCGGGCGCAGATCTCCCCGCACTTCATCTTCAACTCGCTCGCCGCGATCGCCTCGTTCGTGCGCACCGACCCGGAGCGGGCGCGGGACCTGCTGCTGGAGTTCGCCGACTTCACCCGGTACTCGTTCCGGCGGCACGGCGATTTCACGACGCTCGCCGAGGAGCTGCGTTCCATCGAGCAGTACCTGGCCCTGGCCGGGGCCCGGTTCGGAGACCGGCTGACAGTGACCTTGCAGGTGGCGCCGGAAGTGCTGCCGGTGGCACTGCCGTTCCTGTGTCTGCAGCCGCTGGTGGAGAACGCGGTCAAGCACGGGCTGGAGGACTCCACCGCCCGCTGCCGGATCACCATCGCCGCCCGGGACGCGGGCTCGGAGGCGGTGCTGACCATCGAGGACAACGGCGTCGGGATGGACCCGGCCCTGCTGCGCCGCATCCTGGCCGGCGAGCGGGCGGGGTCGTCCTCCGGGGTGGGGCTGCCGAACGTGGACGAGCGGATGCGGCAGGTCTACGGGGACGACTACGGCCTGGTCATCGAGACCGGGGTCGGCGCCGGGATGAAGGTCACGGTACGCATTCCCAAGTACCGTCCGGGTGTGCACAGTTCCGGCCCCGGCGAACGGCACCGCCGGCCTTGAGCGTGGCATCCTGCGGGAGGCGCGGCATGACCGGAAGGACCGCCGAGGTGCGGGTCGGGCGAGAGCATCAGCGGGGCGAGCTGCGGGAGTGGGTACGGGGCGGGGCGCGGGGCGGCGGGGGCCGCCTGGTCGTGGAGGGCGAATCCGGCGCGGGGAAGACCGCCCTCGTGCGGGAGGCGCTGGCCGAGGCGGCCGCGCTGGGCTGCCGGGTCCGCTACGGCGCCGCGGACCCGCTCGGGGAGGGGCTGGCGCTGCGGGCCGTACTGGACTGCCTGCACCCCGACGGCCCGGGCCGGGCGGCGGTCATCGCGCTGCTGCGGGAGGCCGAGGATCCCGCGCGGCCGGGCGGGGCGCTGCTCGCGGCGATGGACCTGCTGGTGGCCGGGGCGGAGGCCTGGTGCGCGGCCGGGCCGGTGCTGCTGGTCCTGGACGACCTGCACTGGGCGGACCCGGCGAGCCTGCTGGTGTGGCAGCGGCTGGGCCGGGCGGCGGAGCGGCTGCCGCTGCTGCTGGCCGTGACCCGGCGGGCCGTGCCGCGGCGGCCCGAGGTGGAGCGGCTGTGCGCGGAGCCGGGCGGGCGGGTACTGCGGCTGGGGCCGTTGTCGGCCGAGGAGGCGGCGGCGCTGCTCCGGGAGCTGTTCGGGGCGCCACCGGGGCCGCGGCTGCGGGAGGCGGCCGGGGGCGCCGGGGGCAACCCCCGGCTCCTGCGGGACCTCGCGCGGCACTGGTCCCCGAGCGTCACGGTCGAGGCCGGTACCGCGGAACTGGAGCCGGGCGCGCAGGACTTGCCGCCGCCGCCCGCCTCGGTGACCCGGGCGCTGGACTCCCTGTCCCGGGCGGCCTGCGCCACCCTCCGGCACGCGGCGGTCCTGGGTCCGTCCTTCACGGTGCGCGAGCTGGCCGTCGTACGGGAGAGGCCGGTACGGGAACTGCTCGCGGAGCTGGAGGAACCGCTGCTGGACGGGGTGCTGGAGGACACCGGCGAGCAGCTCCGGTTCCGGCACCCGGTGCTCCGCGAGGCGCTCTACCGGGAAACCCCCCGCTCGGTCCGCTCCACCTTGCACCGGGAGGCCGCCCGGGCCTTCGCGGAGGCCGGGCTGGACCCGGCGCGGACCGCCGAGCAGTTGCTGGGCGGCGGGGCGCCGGACGCCTGGGGGACGCGCTGGCTCGCCGGTGCGGCGCCCGACCTGATCCCGGTGGCCCCGGGGCTGGCGGCGGAACTGCTGGAGCGGGCCGTCGCGCTGGGCCCGGGCGGGGGTGCGGCGGGGCCGGGCGCGCTGGAGGCGCTGGAGGAGAACCTGGCGGACGCGGCGCTGCTGCTGCGCCGCCCGGAGTCGGCGCGGCTGCTGGAGACGCTGTGGGAGCGGGCCACCGACGCGGACCGGCGGGCGGTCCTCGCCTTCAAGCTGGTGTCGGCGCTGATGATCGAGGGGGACATGGAGCGTTCCCTGGAGGTGACGCGGCGGGCGCTGGCGGAACCGTTCGGTTCGGCGGGGTACCGGCTGCGCCTGGAGGCCTGCCGGGTGCTGGCGCTGGCCGAGCTGCACCGGCCGCAGGAGGCGTACGCGCTGGCGGGGCCGCTGGTGGAGCGGGCGCGGCGGCTGGGCGATCCGCTGTGCGGGGCGGAGGCCGAGCACGCGATGGCGTTCGCCCTGTTCCACCTGCACCGGGGCCGGGAGTCGCTGCGGCACGTGGCGGAGGGGATCGTCTGCGCGCGGCGCAGCCCGGCGGCGAACGACATGCGGCTGCTGCTGCTCGCCAACCAGGCGGAGGAACTCATGCGGTTCGACGAGCCGCGAGCGGTGGCGGAGGCGCTGCGGGAGGCCCGGGAGCTCGCGGTGCGGACCCGCTCGACGGGGCGGCTGGTGGTGACCGAGGCGCTGCTGGCGGAGTTCCACTACCGGCTCGGGGACTGGGACGCGGCGCTGGCCGGGGTGGCACGGGCCGACGGCCTGCCGGTGTCGGACGGCTGGCTGCCGGTGGTGGCGCACGGGCTGCGGGCGCTGGTCCTGGGCCACCGCGACGACCGGGCGGCGGCCGGGGCGGAGCTGGCGGCGCTGTCCGAGGACGCGTTCGGCAGCCCGGCCGCCCGCCGGTACGCCTCCCACGTACTGCTGGCCCGCGCGCTGCTCGCGGAACGGGACGGCCGGCCCGCCGACGCCCTGGCGGCGCTGCTGCCCGCGCTGGCGGACCGGGTGGACGGGGCGACGGTGTACGACCGTCCCTGGGTGCTGTCGGAGGCGGTGCGCCTGGCCCTGGAGTGCGGGGACGCGGCGACGGCCCGGTCGGCGGTCGCGGCGTGCGCCCGTACGGCGGCGGCCCTCCCCGAGTACCCGGGGCCGGCGCTGGCGCTGCTGCGCTGCCGGGGCCTGTTCGCGCAGGATCCGGAGTTGCTGGCGCGGGCCGTGGCGCGGGCCGGCCGGGGCGGGTGGCCGCTGGTGCTGGGGCACACCCTGGAGGACCTGGCGGTGGCCCGGGCCTGGCGCGGTGACCTGGCGGGGGCGCGGGAGTCGCTGACCCGCGCGGTGGTCGCGTACGAGGAGCCGGGCGCCCGGTGGGACGTCGCGCGGGCCGAGGCCCGGCTGCGGAGCCTGGGCGTGCGCCGGGGCAGCCGGGCCGCGCGGCGCCGGGCGGTGAACGGCTGGGAGTCGCTGACCCCCGCCGAGCTCAAGGTCGCGCTGCTGGTCGCGCAGGGCCGGACCAACCCGGAGATCGCGGCGGCCCTGTTCCTCTCCCCCAGGACGGTGCAGACGCACGTCTCGCACATCCTGGCCAAGCTCCAGGTCCGCTCGCGGGCGGCGGTGGCGGCTCAGGCGGCGGGGCGCCCGTAGCCGGGCAGGAGCGCCCGCAGGGCCCGCAGGCCGTAGTGGGTACGGGACTTGACGGTCCCGGAGGGCACGCCCAGCGCGGCGGCGGCCTCGCAGACCGACGCCCCGCGGAAGTAGATCAGGTCGAGTACGGCACGGTGTTCGGGGCTCAGGCAGCGCAGTGCCTCGCGCAGGTCCAGGGCGGCGACGGCCTGTTCGGTGCGGTCGTCGGCGGCCGGGGACTGCTCCAGGGCGTCGGGCCCGACCTCGGCGGGCCGCACCAGCCGGGCCCGCCGCGCGTCGATCGCGAGCCGCCGGGCGACGGTGTACAGCCACGGCCGCATGGAGGCGTGGTCCCCGCTCTCGACGGCTTCCGGGTGCCTCCAGGCCCGCAGGAGGGTTTCCTGGACCAGGTCCTCGGCGCGGTGGCGGTCCCCGAACGTGAGGCTCAGCAGGAAACCGTAGAGGGCTTTGCCGTGGTCGCGGTGGAGGCGGGCGAGGGCCTGCTCATCGGTGGTGCGGCGGGCGAGGTCGGTGGTCACCGGGTCACCTCTTCCGGGTCGGATGACCTGAGCGTGACCGAAACCCGGCGCGGAGTTATCCGCCGCCTGACGTATCCGGCGCCCCCGGGCGCCCACCGGTCGAACGGCGCTGCCGAACGGTCGAACGGCCCGGTCGCCCGCCGGACATGCCCGTGGCCCCGGCCCGTCCGAGCGGACGGGC
>NZ_JBSGYT010000056.1:0-51811 GCF_053610645.1 Streptomyces sp. NPDC054883
GGCTCCGGGAGCCGGGCGCGGCGCCGTCTCGGCGGTCGGGTCACTCGACCGTCGTCCAGTCGAGGGTGCGTTCCACCGCCTTCTTCCAGCCGGCGTACCCTTCCTGGCGCCGGTCCTCGGACCACTGGGGCTCCCAGCGCTTGGACTCCTGCCAGTGGGTGCGCAGCTCGTCGGTGTCGCCCCAGAAGCCGGTGGCCAGCCCGGCCGCGTAGGCGGCGCCGAGGGCGGTCGTCTCGGCGACGACCGGGCGGCTGACGGGGACGCCGAGCACGTCGGCCTGGATCTGCATGCACAGGTCGTTGGCGGTGACGCCGCCGTCGACCTTGAGCACGTCGAGGTGGACCCCGGAGTCCTGCTCCATGGCCTCGACCACGTCGCGGCTCTGGTAGCAGATGGCTTCGAGGGTCGCCCGGGCCAGGTGGCCGCTGTCGTTGTACCGGGCCAGGCCGACGATCGCGCCGCGGGCGTCGGAGCGCCAGTACGGGGCGAACAGGCCCGAGAAGGCAGGTACGAAGTACATGCCGCCGTTGTCCTCGACGGTCCGGGCCAGCCGTTCGCTCTCGGCCGCGTCCTTGATGATCTTCATCTGGTCGCGCAGCCACTGCACGGCGGAGCCGGTGACCGCGATCGAGCCCTCCAGGGCGTAGATCGCGGGGCTGTCGCCGAACTGGTAGGCCACCGTGGTCAGCAGGCCGTGCTGGGATCGGACCAGCTCGGTACCGGTGTTGAGCACCAGGAAGTTGCCGGTGCCGTAGGTGTTCTTGGCCTCGCCGGGCGCGTAGCAGACCTGCCCGACGGTCGCCGCCTGCTGGTCGCCGAGGACCCCGGTGATGGGGATAGCGGCGCGCAGCGGGCGAGAGGTACGGGTCTCCCCGTAGGCGTCCCGGTGGGACGACGGGTTGATCTTGGGCAGCATGGCCCGGGGGACGCCGAAGAAGCCGAGCAGTTCCTCGTCCCAGTCCAGGGTTTCGAGGTTCATCAGCATCGTGCGGCTGGCGTTGGTGACGTCGGTCGCGTGGATTCCGCCGTCCGGGCCTCCGGTGAGGTTCCACAGGACCCAGCAGTCCGTGTTGCCGAAGAGGGCGTTGCCCGCCTCGGCCGCCTCGCGCACGCCGTCGACGTTCTCCAGGATCCACTGGATCTTGCCGCCGGAGAAGTACGTGGCCGGCGGCAGCCCCGCCTTGCGGCGGATGGTGTCGCCCTGACCGGAGCGGTCGAGGGCCGCGGCGATGGAGTCGGTACGGGTGTCCTGCCAGACGATGGCGTTGTAGTAGGGACGGCCGTTGCGGGGGTCCCAGACCACGGTGGTCTCGCGCTGGTTGGTGATGCCAATCGCCGCGAGGTCGGCCGGGGACAGGTTCCCGTGCCGCAGGGCGTTCTGGATCACCGAGTTGGTGCGTTCCCAGATCTCCACGGGGTCGTGTTCGACCCATCCCGAACGCGGGAGGATCTGGGCGTGTTCCAGCTGGTGCTTCGCCACTTCGTTACCGGCGTGGTCGAAGATCATGAAACGGGTGCTGGTGGTTCCCTGGTCCACCGCGCCGACGAAGTCCGCCATGGGGGTGCCGCCTCTCCTGTGGGATGGCCTGCTCGCTGCCTCGGGCAGCCGTGGTCACGCCTCCGGTCCCTCGGGGGCCGGCACGCGTCCGGGAGGCTCCGGCTCGGCGGTCGGCAGGAACCTGCCGACGAAGAACTTGTACAGCGCCGCTCCGACCAGGCCGCCGATGAGCGGACCGATGATCGGGACCCAGAAGTAGAAGTTGCCGTACTGATCTCGCCACGCGTTCCCGTAGCCCGTGATGAAGCTGGCCAGACGGGGACCGAAGTCGCGGGCCGGGTTGATCGCGTAACCCGCGTCGGTGCCCCAGGCCATGCCGATCGCCACGACGACCAGGCCGATGATGAACGGGGCCAGGTTGGCGCCGGGAGGCGTGCCCAGCAGGTCCGTGATGGCCAGGATCAGGAACAGCAGGATCGCCGTGCCGATGATCTGGTCACGGAAGGCCCCCCATTCGGTCACCGGCAGGTTGGGATTGCCGTTGGCGGGGAGAGTGGAGAAGACGCCCTGCGTCTTCGTGTGCGTGGGGTCGATCGTCGACAGCGCCTCACTGTAGTTCCAGCGCACCAGCAGGGCTGCCACGAAGGCGCCCGCCGTCTGCGCGAGCGCGTACGGCGCGACCCTGCTCCAGGGGAACCCCTTGAACGCGGCGAGCGCCACGGTCACGGCGGGGTTGAGGTGCGCGCCGCTGAGCCGTGCCGCGACGTAGACACCGAGGGTGACGCCCAGGCCCCAGGCCCAGGCGATGCTGTCGTGGTTGCCGAGGCCGCCGGGGGGATCCGTGAGACCTCCGCCGGCCACCACCTGGGCCACCACGCCGCACCCGAAGAGGATGAGGATCATGGTGCCCGCGAATTCGGCCGACAGCTCAGCGACCAAAGGTGGCATTTTCATCCGCTTGACCATCGAAGCCCGCTTCCCGCCGGCCCAGGGCCGGCCGTGGACTGCCCGGGTCCTCCCCGCTTCTCACCATAGGACGATCACCGGCGAACCGCACGACGGTTCTGGCGCGGGCGGGCGGAGCACGGTGGCCGGCCGGGTCCGGCTGACCGCACGGTGGTCAGCCGACGCTCCACGACCAGGTGTGATCGGCGCCGACCAGGCAGGCGAGGACGACGAGGTCGGCGACTCCGAGCGCGAACCCGAGGCGGGCGCGGGCGGGGCGGCTCGTGCCGCGGCGCAGGGCGAGTGCGGCGAGGACCATCGAGGCCGGGCCGAGGAGGAGGTTCATCGCGAGCAGGCCGACCAGGCCGAGGAGGAAGGAGGCGACGGCCATGCCGTCGGCCTCTCGGGTGCGGCTGCGGCTGCGGGCGGAGGCAGGGGTGGGCCGCTCGGTGCGCTCGGCGAGGCCCGCACGGTCGGCGTTCAGCGTGCGGTCGGGGCCGAGGACGTGGTCGACGGCACTTCGGGTGCTCATGACGAACCTTCCTGTCGGTGGGACCGGCGGTGGTGGCGGCCGGAGCGTTCGCGGATCGCGAAGACCAGCAGCCAGCAGGCGATCGCGGCCGTCGCGGCGAGGGAGACGGGGGCCGGTACGTGGGCCACGGTCCCCAGGAGGACCCCCATCAGCATCAGGGCCGCTACGAGGAAGAGCATCGTGCTCCCTCCGTAAATAGGTGACAGTTGTTCACTGACTACCCAGTCTAATAGTGCTCATGCGGTCCTGTGTGGCGCGGGGGTTAACTTTCCGTCATGAGTGAGACCACCGGAGCCCGCCGGCTCCAACGCCTCAAGACCCGCCGTGCCCTGCTGGACGCCGCTCTGGCCCTCCTTGAGGAGCAGAGCCTGGGCAGCCTCGGCCTGCGCGAGGTGGCCCGCGCGGCGGGCGTGGCACCGACCGCCTTCTACCGGCACTTCCGCGACATCGAGGAGCTCGGCATCGCGCTGGTGGACGAGGCGCTGGAGAACCTGCACGCCACGGT
Source organism: Streptomyces sp. NPDC054883 (assembly GCF_053610645.1). Taxonomy (NCBI): domain Bacteria; kingdom Bacillati; phylum Actinomycetota; class Actinomycetes; order Kitasatosporales; family Streptomycetaceae; genus Streptomyces; species Streptomyces sp. NPDC054883. The sequence continues at coordinate 3,481 of NZ_JBSGYT010000056.1, forward strand.
CCGCTCCACGCTCGCCGCCTCGGGCGATCCCGAACAACGCATCGCCACCGCCGTGGAGTTGATGGCCGCCCTGGTGCGCGCCTACCCCGCGCACATCCGCTTCATCGTCCGGGAGCGGCACGGGGGTGTGCGCCGGGTCCGGGAGGCGGTGACGGACCAGCTCGACGCGTTCGCGGGCGAAGTGGCCGAAAGTCTCGGGTCCGACCCGCTCGGCGCCGGCTGGAGCCGCGACGACCTGCTGATGCTGGCCCGGCTGTACGTCGACCACATGGTGATGACGGCCTCCGCGTTCCTGGCGGCGGCCATGGATGACGGCGAACGGGACGCCGTCACCCGCACCGCCCTGCGCCAGCTGCGGCTCATCCACGCGGGGCGGGTGCACTGGGCTCCCGCGGGGGACGCGGCCCCGGCCGGCTGACCGGGCCCCGCCCCGAACGCCGACCCGGCAGGTTCAGCCCAGTGTCGCGATGTCGATCACGAAGCGGTAGCGGACGTCGGAGCCGAGGACGCGTTCGTACGCCTCGTTGATCTTCTCCGCCGGGATCGGTTCGATCTCCGCGCCGACCCCGTGCCCGGCGCAGAAGTTCAGCATCTCCTGGGTCTCGGGGATGCCGCCGATCATCGAGCCGGCGAAGGACCGGCGCCGCGACATCACGGAGAAGGCGTTGACGGCCAGCGGCTCCGGCGGGGCCCCGACGTTGACCATGGCGCCGTCGAGGGCGAGCAGCGAGAGGTAGGCGTCCAGGTCGAGCCGGGCGCTCACCGTGTTCAGGATGACGTCGAAGGCGCCCGCGAGGTGCTCGAACGTGCCCGGGTCGCTGGTGGCGTAGTAGTCGTCGGCGCCCAGGCGCAGACCGTCGGCCTGCTTCTTGAGGGACTGGGACAGGACGGTGACCTCGGCGCCCATGGCGTGGGCCAGCTTGACGCCCATGTGTCCGAGCCCGCCGAGGCCGACGACGGCCACCTTCTTGCCGTGGCCGGCGCCCCAGCGCTTGAGCGGCGAGTAGGTCGTGATGCCGGCGCACATCAGGGGGGCGGCCTCGTCGAGCGCCAGTCCCTCGGGGATGGCGAGGACGAAGTCCTCGTTGACGACGATGTGGGTGGTGTAGCCGCCGTTGGTGTTGGTGCCGTCCCGGTCGACGGAGCCGTAGGTGAAGACGGTGCCGTTCAGGCAGTACTGCTCCTCCCCCGAGCGGCACGGGGGGCACTCGCGGCAGGAGTTGACCATGCAGCCGACGCCGACCCGGTCACCGACGGCGTGCCTGGTGACCTCCGGGCCGGCCTCGGCCACCACCCCGGCGATCTCGTGTCCGGGGGCCACGGGATAGGTCACGGGGCCCCACTCGCCGCGCACGTGGTGGATGTCGGAGTGGCAGATGCCGCAGTACTTGATGTCGATCAGGACGTCGTGCGGCCCGACCGCGCGCCGTTCGACGGTGGCCGGGGCGAGCGGCGCGGTGGCGGAGGTGGCGGCGTACGCCTTGGCGGTGCTCATGTCGTGCCTCCATGGAAGGGAATGGGGCGGCCGGATACGGCTGAGGAGCGGGGCCGCGGGAGCGCGACGAGCGGTGGCGGGCCGGCCCGCCACCGGGGGTCCGTCGGGGCAGGGGCCCGGTTTTCACCGTACGTCCGTGCCGCCGCCCACGCTGGCCCGGCGGCAGGCGCCGCAGGTCACCGGCCCGGCCCGGCCGTCCGGGCCTCAGAGGAGCCGTTCCGGGAGGGAGCCGGGCACGACCGCGTGGGGGCGCACGGCGCCCTCCGGGGTGAGGTACTCGACCTCCCCCATCGGGTCGGCGGTGACCTCGCCGACCACCGCGGCCTGCCTGCCGTACGGGAGGGCGCGCAGGGCCGCCAGGACCGGTCCGGTGCGCCCGGGCGGGACGAACAGGCACAGGCAGCCGGCGCAGGCGGCGTCCAGCGGGGCCAGCCCCCGGGCGGCGAGGGCGACGCGCGCCTCGTACCGGACGGGCAGGGCGGCCTCTTCCACCCGCAGGGTCAGCCCGCGCCCGGCGGCGGTCCGGCGCAGCACCTCCGCCAGCCCGCCCGTGGTCACGGTCCGGGCGTGCCGGATCCCCGGCTGCGCCGCCCGCAGCAGGCCGGCCAGGGGCGCGCAGTCGCTCGGCACGTGGTGTTCGTACCCGAGGCCGTCGCGCAGCGAGACGAGGTGCGCCGCGTGGCTGCCCAGCGGTCCGGTCACCAGGATGCGGTCGCCGGGCCGGATCAGGCCGATGCCCAGGGGCGGCCCGGCGGGGACGCCGAAGGCGGTGGCGGTGACGAAGACCCGGTCGGCTTCGCCCGCGCGGACCACCTGGGTGTCGACGGCGGTGATGGTGACCCCGGCCTCGGCGGCGGCGGCGCGTACGGAGGCGGTCAGGCGGCGGACTAGGTCCATCGGCAGGCCGGCCTCCAGCACGAGGGCGAGGGCGATGTGCCGGGGTTCGGCTCCGGTGGCGGCCAGTTCGTTGACGGCTCCGCACACCGCGACGCGGCCGATGTCGCCGTTGCCGAAGAACGGCGGATCGACCACGTACGTCTTGGTCACGGTCCGCAGGGCGGGCGCGGCGCTCGGCGCGAGGGCCTCCTCGACCAGGGTCCGCGCGTGCGGGCCGAACCCGACCTGGGCCGTGTCCCAGTCGTGTGTGTACGTCACGAAAGCCATCCCCCGATGCCCACGAGCCCTGACCTGCCCATCATCCGGCGACGGAGGGGCGGGGCATACCCGTGTACCGGGCGGCGGCGCTGATGAGGGGTCAGTAGGGGCGGCGCGGGCCCCGGCGGTCGTAGCCGCGGAGCAGGAGGACGGCCAGCGCCGTGGCCGCGGCCGGGAGGACGGCGAAGCCGGCGAGCATGCCGAGTCCGGCGGTGGCGGTCTGCGGGGCCGCGTGGCCGGTGCCGGAGGAGGCGTAGCCGGAGAGCTGGAGGACCAGCCCGTAGAGGAGGGGGCCGACGGCGACGCCCAGGCCTTCGCCGGTGCTGAACAGGCCGGACAGCATGCCCGCTTGACGGGGTGTGGGGTCATCCGGCTCCGGGCCCACGCAGTCGGGCAGCATGGCGTAGAGGAAGAGGAGCTGGCCCGCGTGGCCGGTGCCGGCCAGGGCCATGCTGAGGAGCACCGCCCCTTCGGGCAGGGCGGGGGCCGCGAGGAAGAGCAGGCACCCGGTGGCGAAGAGCGCGGAGGCGATCGCGTGTCCGCGGCGGCCGCGCAGCCGCGACCACAGCGGCACGGTCAGCAGGTTGGGCGCGACGAACGCCGCGACCAGGGCGCCGACGCCGGTCGAGTCGTGCAGGACGTGCCCGGCGAAGTAGGGGGCGCCCGCGAGCAGGACACCGGTGGCGACGGACTGGACGACCACGCACCGCAGCAGCGCGGCGAACGCCGGCTTGCCGCGCGCCGCGGCGAACCGGCGGCGCAGGCCGGGCTCGTCCGGCCGGGCCACCGGACCGCTGCCGCCCGGGCCGCCGCCCGCGTTCGCGCCGCGGCCGCCGGACGTGCCGACGAAGACGCAGAGGGTGCCGAGCGCGATGACCGCGCCGCCGAACACCCCGACCCAGCGGTGGCCCGCGAGGCCCCCGCCGCCGGCCTGGATGAGGGCGGGGCCGGCCGCTCCGGTGACCAGCGCGGCCACCCCGATCACGGCGACCCGGCCGCCGGCCAGCCGCATGCGGTCGCGGGGCACGTCGGTGAGATCGGCGGGCATGGCGACGTACGGGACCAGGAAGAAGGCGAAGGCGGTGGCGGTGAGCAAGTAGCCCGCCGCGGTGAACCACGCGCCGGCGGTGCCTCCGAGCGGGCCCGCGAAGGTGAGCGCGAAGGCCAGGGCCATCACCATGCCGCCGGCGAGTACGTAGGGGCGGCGGGCGCCCCAGCGGGTACGGGTGCGGTCGCTGGCCCGGCCGACGAGCGGGTTGAGGAAGGCGTCCCAGGCCTTGGGCGCGAAGACCACCGCGCCGGCCAGCGCGGCGCCGACGCCGAGCGTGTCCGTGAGGTACGGGAGCAGCAGCAGCCCGGGCAGGGTGGTGAACGTCCCGGTGACCAGCGATCCCGACGCGTACCCCAGCCGGAGCCGCGCGGACAGTCCCCCGGCGGCTGCGGCCTGCGGCCCCGCCGGCGTGCGCGGCGGTGCGGGCGGCGGGACGACCCGGGTTCGCTCGGGTCCTGTGGTGGCCATCGGGATTTCCTTCCGACGCGGTGGAGCGGGGGAACGGCCCCGCCCCGGGGCTGGGGGGTTCCTGGGGGCGGGGCTGCGATCAGAGTGCGTTTCCCGTCATGGGCCCCGCTAAAGCCGGGACGGCCCGGGCGGAGGGCACGAGTTCCTGCCATGCACCTTGCTGCCACCGTGACCGCCTGGCCGCCCCTTCGACCGGCGCTCCAGCATGGCTCCAGAGAAGGAGAGGGACATGACAGTCGACAACGGCACGGCCTCGCCCCGCACCCTCGATGCCCGCGCCGTCGACGGCCCCGCCGGCGACGGGCGGACGCTCGCGGGCACCCGTCACCTGATCCACCGTCCGCCCTCGCGGGCCCACTACGCCCTGGACGTCCCCAGCCTGGGCGAGGAGAACTTCACCCTGGTGGGCGCGGCCCCCGTGGCCCATCCGCTCTTCAACGACGGTCCGGCCCACTTCCACGACCTGCAGATCGCGACGGAGACGATGGGCGAGATCGGCGCGTTCGTCGGGCAGCGCTACTACGGTGTGCCCGAGGACCGGCCGGGGCTCTTCTACCGGTTCGCCCTCAACCTCACGGACCTCGCGGCCTGGCGCTCCGACGGCCCGGGCGCGGGCCCGCTGCCGATGGCGACGCGGATCAGGGCGAGGCCCGCGAACGTCGTCGCCGAAGTGCCGCGCGGGCTCGACTTCCACATCGAGGTCTCCCTCGGCGACCGGCCCTGCGCCACCGGGGCGGCCGGCCTGGTCTTCCTCATGCCGCGGCTCTACCGGCGGCACGTCGAGCACTCCCGGCAGGCCCTGCGGGCCGCGCCCGAACTCGACGACGCCCCCGACGGGCCGCTGCGGCCGGCCGGCGCCCGCGAGGTGGGCCGCTATGCCGCCGAGAACGTCGTCGTCAGCGAGCCGGCCGACGCCTCGCGCGGCCGGATCAGCACCTGGCTGCTCGCCACCGGGGTGAGCCCCGTCTTCGCCGGTGAGGACGGCCGGCTCTCCGGTCTGCACGTACTGGAGGCGCTGCGCCAGGCGTCGCTGCTGGCCGCGGGCCGGGCGCACGGGCTGGCCGCGCGCCGGAGCACGCTCGGCGCGCTCCAAGTGCACTTCCGCGGGCAGGCGGAGCGCGAGCTGCCGCTGCGCTGCGTGGCGGTGGCCGGTCCCCTGGGGCGTGACGGCGACGGCCGGCCGGCCGTGCCCGTCACGCTGACCCTGACCCAGCGGCGCCGCGCGGTGGCCGAGGCGCGCACCTCTGTGGTGCAGGACTACTGAGCGGCATGCGTTTTCGGATTCTGGGACCGCTGGAGGTCTGCGCCGGGACCGGGCCCGGGACCGCGCACGCCCCGCAGGCCGCCAAGTTGCGGGTCGTGCTCGGGACCCTGCTGGTGCGTGCCGGCGAGGTGGTGTCGGTCGGCACCCTCATCGACGAGCTCTGGCCGGACGCGCCCCCGCGCACCGCGACGACGACCCTCCAGGTGTACGTGTCCCACCTGCGCAAGGTGCTGCGCGGCGCCGACCCGGAGCACGGCGCGGCGGCGCTGGTCACCCGTCGCCCCGGCTACCTGTTGCGGGTGGGGGCACGGGCGCTCGACGCCGTGGCCTTCGAGGAGCTGACCCGGCGCGGCCACGAGGCTTTGCTCGCCCGCGACTTCGCGGCCGCCGCGGAGTTGCAGCGGCAGGCGCTCGCGCTGTGGCGGGGGCCCGTGCTGTCGGACACCCCGCACGGGCCGGTGCTCGACGGCGCCGCCGTCCGGCTGGGCGAGGCCCGCGTCACGGCGCTGGACGAGCGGATCCGGGCCGAGCTGCAGCTGGGCCGTCACCGGGAAGTCCTCGCGGAGTTGCAGGAGTTGGTGGCGGAGCACCGGATGCACGAGGAGTTCCACGCCCACCTGATGGTGGCGCTGTACCGGTGCGGGCGGCAGGCCGAGGCGTTGCGGGTGTTCGCGCTGCTGCGGCAGACCCTGGTGGAGGAACTGGGCATCGAGCCGGGTCCGGCCTCGCGCGAGCTCCAGCGGCGCATCCTGGAGGGCGATCCCGGGCTGTCCCGGCCGCGAGCGCCGGAGACGGCCGCGGCCACCGGGGCCGGCCCGGCCGCATGGCCCACGGCCGCGGACGCCGCGCTGCCCGCGACCGATCCGTACTTCACCGGCCGGGCGGACGAACTGGCCGAGCTGGAACGGCTGCTGCGCAGCGCACCGGAGGGCGGCTGCGTCGCCGTGACGGGCCCGCCGGGCACGGGCACGTCGGCCCTGGCGGTCGAGGCGGCGCACCGCGTGGCGGACGCCTTCCCCGACGGCCGGCTCTTCCTGGACCTGCGCCCCGGCGCCGACGGGCAGCCGCCGCGGCCGGTGGACCGGCTGCCGGGGGCGGCGGACGGCCGGCCGCGGCGGGTGCTGCTGGTGCTGGACCACGTCGCGTCGGAGGCGCAGGTGCGGCCGCTGCTGGCCGCCGCGCCGGGCGCCGTGGTGCTGCTCACCGCCTGGCGGGTGCCCGCGGGGCTGCCGGGCCTGCGCTGCGTGGTCCTCGGTCCGTGGGGCCCCGAGCAGCTCCCGCGGCTGGCGGGGCTGTTCGCGGACCGGGCCGGGGCCGGTGGGGCGGCCGTCGCGGACCCGGACGCCGTCGCGGAGACGGCCGAGCTGTGCGGGCGGCTGCCGCTGGCCGTGCGGGCGGCGGCCGCGCAGCTGGCGGCCCGCCCGCACTGGACGGCGGCCGTCCTCGCGGGCCGGCTGCGGGAGGAGCGCGGGCGCCTCGACGCGCTGCGGACCGGCGATGTCGACGTACGGGGCCGCCTGTACGCGGCGTACGCGGCCTGCCCCGAACCGGAGCGGCGGGCGTTCCGGCTGCTGGGGGCGCTGCCGCCCGGCCGGTTCGGCAGCCGGGAGGCCGCGGCCGCGCTGGGCGTGGGCGAGCGGGAGGCCGCCGCGGTGCTGGAGGCCCTGGCCGACGGGCGGCTGGTCGCGCCGGAGCGGGACGGCTGCCGGCTGCCGGAACTGCTGCGGCTGCTGGCGGCGGAGCTGCTGGCCGGGGAGGAGCCGCCGGAGGCGGTCCGGGCGGCGGTGGAGCGCGTGGGCCGGGCGTACGCGGACGCCGCGGCCGAGCCGGGCCGGGTGCCGGACGCCGCGGCGGGCGGGCTCGTACACCTGGCGCGCGCCGCGTACGCGGCGGGGCTGTGGGAGCTGACCGTACGGCTGACGGACGCCCTGGGCGGCTGGGTTCGGGAGGACCTGGAGGCCGGCTACGGCCTGGCGCTGGACGCCGCGGTGCGGTGCGCGGACCGGGCGGCGCAGGCCCGGATGCTGCGTTCGCTCGGGGACCTCGCCTGGCAGCACCGGCGCCTGGAGCGGGCCCGTGAACTGTACGACCGGTCCCTGGAGCTGGCCCGGGAGGCCGGCGCCGAGGAGGAGGCCGGGCGCGCCCTGGTGGGCTTGGCGGAGCTGTGGCTGGACGCCGGGGCGGCGGGTGACGCCGCCGCTCTGCTGGAGCCGGCGCTGGCCGCCCTGTCGGGACCCGGCCGGGCCCGGGGCCGGTACGAGGCGAGCCGGGCGCGGGCGCTGCTGGCGCTGGCGCAGGAGGACCCGGAGACCGCCCGGGCCTGGTTCGGGGAGTGCCTGGAGCTGGCGGGCGTCCTGCGGGACCACCGGCTGGAGGTGTACGCGCGGCGTTCGCTGCGGGCGCTGCGGGGCGCCGGGGCGGGCGCCCGGGGCGCCGTGGAGATCCGGCCGGGCCTGTGGCGCCTGCACCCGCCCCCGGTCCGTACGTGACCGGCCGCCCCGCCCATCCACCGGGCCCGCGCCCAGCCGGGGCGCCCGCCCCTGACGTTCGGAGAACCATGTCGGTAGCGCTGGGTCCGGTCACGGAACTCGTCGGCCGGGAGCTCGAAGGCGCCGCGCTGCGCGAGCGGTTGCGGGATCCCGGGGTCAGGCTGGTGACGCTGACCGGGCGGGCCGGTGTGGGCAAGAGCGTGCTGGCCGCCCGGGCCGTGCGGGAGACCGGCGCGGAGTTCGCCGGGGTGGCCGTGGTGGACGCGGCGGACGCGGCGGACGCGGTCTCGGACGGCGCGGGCGCGCTGCCGGATTCCCTGCTCGCCGGGCCGCTGCCGGACGGCCCCGGGCGGGTGCTGGTCGTACTGGACGGCTGCGACCACGCGGTGCGCCCCGCTGCGGCGGCGGCCGCCGTCGGGCTCGCGGCCGACCCCCGGGTGGTGGTGCTGGCCACCGCGCTGGAGCCGCTCGGCGTGTACGGGGAGCAGCTGCTGCCGCTGGCTCCGCTGTCCGTTCCCGCGCCCGGACCGGGGGGCGCGGCCGACCCCGAGGAGCTGGCCGGGGTGGCGTCCGTCGCCCTCTTCGTGCGGCGCGCCCGGGACGCGGATCCGTCGTTCGCGCTCACCTTGGAGAACGCCGGGGCCGTCGCCGAGCTGTGCACGCTGCTGGGCGGTCTGCCGCTCGCGGTGGAGCTCGCGGCGCGCCGGCTGCGGCTGTTCCCGCCCCATCTGCTGCTGTCCCGGCTGCGCGGGCGGACCACGGCGCTGTCCGGCGGGCCGGCGCAGGCGCCCGAGCGGCACCGTTCGCTGGCCGCCCTCGCCGAGTGGAGCTGCCGCGGGCTGGATCCGCAGGCCTTCGGCGTGCTGCGGCAACTGAGCGTCTGCGAGCCGGGGTTCGGTCTGCCGGCGGCCGGGGTGGCGGCCGAGGCGGCCGTCGAGGTGCTGCTGGACCGGGGCGTGCTGACGGTGGTGGGCGAGGAGCGGGGGGAGCTGCGCCTCGCGGTGCCGGAGCCGGTGCGTTCGTACTGCAGGGCCGGGCTGGTGGAGACGGGCGGCGAGGCCGCCGCCCTGGACGCGCACGCGGAGCGGTACCGGCTGCTGGTGAGCTCCGCGCAGGCCGCCCTGGCCGGGACGGAACAGGCGGCTCGGCTGGGCGAGTTGGCGGCGGAGGGGGACAACGTGTCGGCCGCGCTGCGGCGGCTGCGGGAGCGGGGCGACGGCGAGGCCGTGGCGGCGATGGTGCTGGGCTGCCGGCTGCCCTGGCTGGCGCAGGGGCGGCTGCGCGAGGGGCTGGACTGGTGTGACCTGGCCGCCGAACCGGCCGGGCCGGTGCCCGCGGACGCCCTGCGGGCCCGGCTGGCCGACATGTCCGGGGTCTTCGCGCTGGCCCTGGGCGATCCCCAGGAGGCGGTGCGCCGTCACCGGCGCGCGCTCGCGGTGGGCAAGGGCGTGGGCGACCGGCGGCAGAACGCGCTCGCCTCCGCCCACCTGGGAGCGGCCCTGCTGGCGGCGGGTGACTCTCCCGGCGCCCGGGCGGTCCTGGTGACCTCGCTGAGCGCGCTCGAATCGATGGGGCTCACCCGGGGCGCGGCGGCGGCCGCCGCCTCCCTCGCCGCCGTCCTGCGGGCCGACGGTGACCGGCGCAAGGCGCTGGAGCTGCTGGAGCGGGCCGAGGAGGCGTTCCGCCGGATCCGCGACGGGCGGGGCCTGGCGGGTGCCCTGCGGATCTCGGCGGCGCTGGCCCTGGAGGGCGAGGAGCCGGAGCGCGCCGACCGGGCCCTGCGGGAGGGCCTGCGGCTGTACGGGGAGATCGGCGAGCGCAGTGAGCTGCCCGGGATGCTGGAGGAGTTCGCGCTCCTGCTGCTGCGCACGTCGCCGGCCCAGCGGCCCCGGTGCGTACGGCTGCTCGCGGCGGCGGACGCACTGCGCGGCCGGACGGGGGCGCGGGTGCCCGACGAGTGGCGTTCGGAGGCCGAGCGGGCGCGCACGGAGCTCAGTGCCCGGCTGGACTGGACCGACTTCGCCGTGGCCTGGGCGGAGGGGGTGCGGATGGCCGCGCCGACGGCCGTGGCGGAGGCGCTTTCGGCGCCCGGCCCCTCGCGGCGCCCGGTGGTCTCGGCCGCCGCCGAGGCGCAGTCGCTCACGCCTCGCCAGGTCCAGGTGGCGCTGCTGGTCGCGGAAGGCCTGACGAACCGGCACATCGCGGCCCGGCTGGACATCTCGGAGTGGACCGTCGTCAACCACGTCCGCCAGGTGATGCGCCGCCTCGGCTGCACCTCGCGGGTGCAGGTCGCCGGGGCGGTGGGCCGGTGGGCATGACCGACTCCACCGCGTACGGTGCCGCGGAGCGCCTCGGCCCCAGCCCCGCCCGCCCCATGGACATCAGTGCGCCCGACGAGGTCGCCGCCCGGTTCCGCGCGGCCGGCTGGTGGCGGCCGGAGACGTTCCTGGACGACCTGTACCGTACGGCGGCCGTCGCGCCGGAGCGGCCGGCGATCGTCTCTGAGCGCGCCCACCGGCCGGCCGGCCGGCGCCGGGTCACGATCGGCTACGGGCGGCTCGCGGCCTACGTCGACCGGTTCGCCGCCGCGCTGCGCTCGCTCGGGATCGCGCCGGGCGATCCGGTGGCCTACCAGCTGCCCAACTGGTGGGAGACGGCCGCGCTGACCCTGGCCTGCCTGCGGGCCGGGGCGGTCGCCGTGCCGGTGCTGCCGACCGTACGGGCGCACGGGCTGCGGCGGATCCTGGACAGCACCCGGGCCCGGGTGTGCGTGGTGCCCGACGTCTGGGAGGGCTTCCCGCACGCCGAGGCGCTCGCGGACCTCGCCCCGCGGCTGCCGTGGCTGCGGCACCGGGTCGTGCTCGGGGACGCCGCGGCGACCGGGGCGATCGGCTTCGAGGAGTACTTCCGGCGCACCGCGCACGAGCGCACCGGGGCCGGCCGCCGCGACCGGCCGCGCCCGGGCCGCGCCGACCGGCCAGCGCTGCTGATCAGCGTGATGGGACTGCGGGACGCCTACACCTCGGTGGTGCACTCCCCCAACACCCTGTACGCCAACATCAGCACCCAGCACGAGCCGCGGGGGCCGGGGCGCCGGCCCCGCGAGGTCTTCCTCAGTACGCTGCCGCTCACCTCGCTGGCCTCGCTGATCTACACCGTCTGCTGGCCGCTGGCGGTCGGCGGTACCGGCGTCTACCAGGACCTGTGGGATCCGGGGCGGTGCCTGGACCTGATGGCGGCGGCCGGGGTCGACCAGGTCAACGCGGAGCCCGCCTACCTGTCGGAGCTGCTCACCGCGCAGCGCCGGCGGCCGCGGGAGCTGCCGCGGCTGCGGCTGGTGCTGTCCGGCGGGCGCACCAGTACGCCGGAGCCGCTGGCCGACGAGCTGCGGGAGGTGTTCGGCGTACCGGTGCTGTCCGTGTGGGGGGCGCCCGAGCTCGGCATGGGCACCCTGTCCGGGGACGTGGCACACGGGCGGGACGGCGTCAGCGCGCTGCCGGGCCTGGAGTTGGCCGCCCACCCGGGGACGGGGACGCTGACGGTGCGCGGGCCCTCCGTCTGCCTGGCCACCTGGCCGCACGGTACGCCCGCCCCGCGGCCCACGTGGGAGCACGACGACGGCCGGCTCGACACCGGGGACCTGGCCACGGCCGGGCGGCACGGCGGGGTCAAGGTCGTGGCCCGGGCCGGCGAACGGACGGGGGCGATCTTCATGGTGCCCGTCGCCGAGGTGGAGGAGCGGCTGCTGACGCACCCCCGGGTGCGGGAGGCCGCGGTCGTCGCCTACACCGATCCGGAGCACGGGGAACTGCCCTGCGCAGTGGTGGTCCCGGCCGCGCAGGACCGGCCGCCGGGGCCGGCGGAGCTGCGCGAGCACCTCGCCGGGCAGGGCGTCGCGGAGGCGTTCCTCCCGACCCGGCTGGAGATCGTCGGAGCGTTGCCCCGCGACGACCACGGCCAGGTCCGCCGCGACGCCCTCCGCACCTGGCTGGCCCGGCTGCGCCCCGGCGACCCCCGCCCGGCGGTGGACTGAGGGAGCTCCGGGCCGCTCGGGCTCAGTACTCGCAGCCCGCCACGCGCCGGGCGAAGGCGGTGAGTTCGGCGCGCCAGTGCGGGGCGAGGGGGGCGGCCGCCACCGCCGCGTCGGCGCGCCCCAGGAGTTCGGCGATGGTCTCCTCGGCCCCGGCGCGCGCCCGCTCGTCGAAGAACACGTCACGCAGGAACTGGGCGTCGCCGCCGAAGCCGGGGCCGCCGCGCAGGAAGCCGCGGATCCGCCAGGCCCCGTGCAGGGCGCGGGCGTACTCCTCGTAGGCCTCGCGCAGGTCCTCTCGGCCGGCGAGCGCCGCGCCGATCAGCAGCGCGTGGCGCAGGCCGTACCAGCCGGCGGCGCAGCCGCTGCCGCAGCCGGAGACGCACTGGCCGGGCCAGGCGTCGTCCAGGTACTCGGTCGCCGCGGCGGCCTCGACGTGCGCGCCGATGGCCCGTTCGGTACGCAGTTCGTCCCACCACCGCCAGGCCTCGTACGGGAGCCGCACCGCGAGCCGGTCGCCGTAGGCGAGGGCGAGGTCCCCGGCGAGCACGGCGGTGCCCTCCCCGAACCGGCGGGGCTCGCCGCGCCAGCCGTTGCGCTCGTGCTCGGCGGCGTGGCTGATGTGCAGGGTGGGGATGCCGCGGCGCAACGGGGCGTTGTCCCGTACGTCCTCGCGGATCATGAGGCAGGTGTCGAGCAGTTCCAGGGCGGCGGCCGCGGCGACGGCGTCCTCGCCCTCCGGGTCACCGCCCGCGGCGAGGTACCCGGTGAGGCAGATGACGGGGTGCGCCCGCTCGGCGCCGGCCTGGACGAGTTCGGCGACGCCCGCCACCAGTACGGCGCTGCGCGGATCGCAGGTGCGCCGCGCCCGGTGCTCTTCGGCGAGCAGCCGGGCGAGTCGCTCCTCGACCCGGTCGAGCATGGCGTCGCGGACCTGGGCGGGTGTCCGGGTACGCCACGGCTGGTGGTCTGTCGGTGTCGTCATGGTGCCCTCCCTGGTGGGCTACGGCCTCATGAACGACTCTCCCCGACACCGCTCGAGGGGACCATCGAGGAACGCTACAGAGGGCGGACCGGGGGGAGGTGGGGGCCCGGTCCGCCAGTTGTCTGCCACGAGGGGGCGGACCAGGGGCGGGCTTGCCATGAGCTTGCCATACCCCCGCCACCTCGCGTCCTCGCTCCTGCCGTCGTCCGGTCACCTCCGGCTCAGACCAACTCCGTGACCCCCAGGTGGAAGTCGACGGGCAGTGCCTGGCGGCCGGGGATCTCCAGCTTGCGGTAGACGCGGGTGAGGTGCTGCTCCACCGTGCTGACGGTGATGTAGAGCTTCTGCGCGATCTCCCGGTTGGTGTGGCCGTGCACCGCGAGCAGGGCCACCCGCTTCTCCGAGTCGCTGAGGCTCGCCACGAGGTCGGCGTCCGGGCCGTCGGCGCCCTCCCCGGGGCCGGGGCTGTCGCCGGTGTGGCCGGGCAGGATCTGCACGCACAGCGCCTCGGCGCCGCACTCCTTAGCCACGTGCCAGGCCCGCCGGTCGACCATGGCGGCGCGGGCCGGTTCGCCCATTTCCCGCAGGACCTGCCCGAAGTCGGTCATGGCGCGGGCCAGTTCGTACTGGTCGCCCGAGCGGTGCAGTTCGTCGACGGCCTTGGCCAGCATCGCCTGGCGTTCCTTCGGCTCGCGCAGCGAGGCCCGCAGCCGCAGGGTGATGCCGCGCACCCAGGGGTCGCCGGCGTCGCGGGTGGTGAGCTGGTCCGCGAGGAACCGTTCGGCCTGGTGGACCTGGCCGAGCCGGATCAGGGCCTCCGCCGCGTCGGCGCGCCAGGGCAGCACCCGGGGCCGGTCCAGGCCCCAGCGCTTCATGTGGCGGCCGATGTCGAGGAAGTCGCCCAGGGCGGCGTGGAAGCGGCTGGTGGCCAGGGCGTGCCGGCCGCGGGCGCGCAGGTAGTTCAGACCGTGGACGCTGCCGGCGGGCCTGTCGGGGACCGGCCGGCCGAGTACGGCCGCCGCCTCCTCGGGGCGGCCCATGGCGGTGTACGCCCGCACCAGCGTGCCGGCGACGCCGCTGAGCAGGGCACTGCCGCCGCGCTCGGGGACGGTGCGCAGGGCTCCCTCGGCGGTTTCGGCGGCGCCGGTGAGGTCGCCCAGGCGCAGCCGCGCCTCGGCGAGCAGCCCGGCGAACACGGCCTGCCAGCCGGTGGCGCCCCGCTGCCGGGCCTGCCGGGCGAAGGCCTCGCACCAGGGCAGTGCGCGGGCGGCGCCGTGCAGGTAGAGGAGGGTGCGCAGGGCCTGTACGACGGGTTCGACCGTGCCTTCGGCGAGGGTCGCGCCGCGCAGGAAGAGTTCGGCGGCGTGGGCGGCCGTGGCCTCCTCCGGCTCCACGGGGAGCGCCCACATGGCCGCCGGGTGGGCCGCGGTCCGCACCGGGCGGCCGGTGAGCGGGCCGGGCCGGTCGGGAGCGCCGGTGCGGTCGCAGGCGGCCCATTGGGGGAACGCCGAGAGGCCGTCCAGCGGGTCGTCGCCGGGGACCTCGCCGGGCCGGCGGTCCGTGCCGGGGCGCCGTCCGCCGGCCGCGGCCAGCCGTTCCAGTACGTCGGCGGACTCGTCGATGCGGCCCTGGGCGGCCAGCACCCGGGCGAGCGGGCCGAAGGCGCGCGGTTCGAGCCGGCCTTCGGCGAGGGCGGCCAGGGGCTCCAGGAGGTGGCGCTCGGCGGCGGCCGGGTCGGTGCGCGCGGCGACGGCGGCGAGCCTGATGCCGATGTCGGCGCGCCGGGCCTCGTCCGGGCAGGCTTCGTGGGCGAGTCGCAGGAGGTCCGCGGCCCGCTCGGGGGCGCCGTCGGCGAGGCACTGGTCGGCGGCGGAGCGCAGCACGGGCAGCGCCCAGTCCTCGGCGGTGTGCCGGGCGGCGAGGAGCTGGCGGGCGACCTCGGTGTCGGGTGCTCCCGAGGCGCGGGCCAGCAGGGCGGCCCGGCGGTGCAGGGCCGTGCGGGCCGCCGGGTCCATGCGGTCCAGTACGGCGGCGCGTGCGGCCGGGTGGCGGAAGCCGGGGCCGTCGAGCAGGCCGGCGGCGTCGAGGGCCGCGGCGGCCCGGGCGGCGGCGGTTTCGGTGGCTCCGCTCAGCCGGCCGGTGTGGGCGGGGCTCGCCAGCGTGTCGAGTACCGCGATCGCCTCGGCCAGTTCGGTGGTGGCGGCCCCGCAGCGGTGGAGGCAGGCCAGTACGGCCTGCGCGTACGCCTCCCCGGGCCGGACCGAGGGGTCCTGGAGCAGGGCGCGCAACAGCAGCGGGTTGCCGCCGCTGGCCTGGTGCAGCCGGCCGGTCTCCGCCTCCGTGCGGTCCGGGAGCATCGCGCGGACCGCTTCGGGGCTCAGCCGGTCGAGCCGCAGCCGGACGAAGTGGGGCAGCCGGAGCAGTTCGGTGCGCAGCAGCGGGTCGTCGCCGCGTTCGTGGAGGGACTCGGTGAACACCAGCAGGATCCGGGCCTGGCGGCTGCCGCGGGCGAGGTGCAGCAGGTGGCGGCTGGAGAGTTCGTCGACGTGGTGGAGGTCGTCGACGCAGATCACCACGGGTGCGGTGGCGCTGAGTTCGCGGACGCAGAGGGCGAAGGCCTGCATGGCCTCCACCCGGCCCGCACCGGGTGCCTGCGGCGGGTGGGGCAGCGCTCCGGCGGGGGCGTCGGCGGCCAGCTGGCACAGTACGCCCAGCGGGTCGCCCTTTTCGGCCGCCGTTCCCATGGCGCGCAGTACGCGGCAGCCACGGGCGCGGGCGTGTCCGGCGACGGCTTCAAGGAATTCGCTTTTCCCGCAGCCGACGGCCGCTTCGATGAGTAGTAATCCGGCGTTCCCTTCCGCGCAGCCGTCGATCTGCGCATGGGCAAGGGATAGTTCCTCGGCACGGCGGAACAACACCATAAGAGTCCCCCAGTGTCCCCGGTCCGCGCGTCCGATGAAATGGACGAATGCGGATACAGGAATGATCGAGCAATGCTTGAGCGGTAATTCAGGCCTCAGTGTAGGCCTGCATTCGGCCGCTCACGGTGTCCGGAAGCTGCCAGGCATCAATCCCCGCGGCCCGCGGCGGGGAAGATGCGGCGGGGGACGTTGCGCGGGTGGCCGGGGGTACGCCACTCGCGCGGATATCCGACGGACACCTCCTCGAAGCGCACTCCGTCGTACCACGTGGTGCGCGGGATGTGCAGGTGGCCGTAGACCACGGCGGCGGCCCGGAAGCGCACGTGCCAGTCGGCGGTCAGCTCGGTGCCGCACCACTGGGCGAATTCGGGGTGGCGCAGGATGCGGGTGGGGTTGCGGACGAGGGGGAAGTGGTTGACGAGCACCGTGCGCAACTCGGGGTCGCAGGCGGCGAGCCGCTGTTCGGTGTGGGCGACCCGGGCGCGGCACCAGGCCTCGCGGGAGGGATGGGGGTCCGGGTGCAGCATGAACTCGTCGCTGCACACCACCCCTGCCGCGTACGCCTCTTCGAGGGCCTGCTCCCGGGTGGCCGCCGACGGGGTGCGGAAGGAGTAGTCGTACAGCAGGAAGAGGGGGGCCACGACGAGGGGGCCGCCGGGCCCGGACCACACGGGGTAGGGATCCTCGGGGGTGTGCACGCCGAAGAAGCGGCAGATTTCGACGAGCAGCCGGTAGCGCGCCTCGCCGCGCGGGCCGTCGGGGTCGTCGCGCAGGGTCCACAGATCGTGATTCCCGGGTGCCCAGATCACCGTGGCGTATCGCCTGGTGAGCCGTTCGAGCACCCACCGTAGGTCTTCGGGTGACTCTCCGACGTCGCCGGCGATGACGATCCAATCGGCGGGGCTCTGCGGATACAGCTCCTCGACGATCCTGCGGTTCTCCGGGAATGCGACATGGAGGTCGCTGATGCCCATGAGGTTTCCGTGCGGCATTCCGTGAGTTTGGCCGGGGTCCCGCGTGCCGGACACCCCTGCCGGGCCCCTGAATTGCCGCCGGGGCTTCCGCCCCGCGCTATGGCAGGGGGATGGCAATGCCGCTACCGGCCGTGCCAGCGTCGGGGCAGTCCGCGCCCGCACGGGCCCGCGGATGGCAGCGGACTGGCGCCCGGGCGGCCTCGCCGGGCCCGGTCGGTACGGGTGGCGCTCGGTTTCCTGGCCCCGGCGGCCGGGCGGCGCGAGCGTGGGGTGGTCAGGCCGGACCCGGCCCGGCACCGTCCCGCGACCAGAGGAAATGCCGTGCTCACGAAGCTCCTGCCGGCGAACGTCGCCACCGCCGAGGCCACCGCCGATCCGGACGGGGTCTTCCTTTACCCGGAGGAGGAGAGCCTCATCCGCAACGCCGTACCGAAGCGCAAGCTGGAGTTCGGCACGGTCCGCTGGTGCGCCCGACGGGCGATGGACTCGCTCGGGCTGCCGCCGGCCCCGGTGGTGCCGGGCCGGCGCGGCGCCCCGCAGTGGGCGCCCTCGGTCGTCGGGTCCATGACGCACTGCGCGGGTTTCCGCGGGGTGGCCCTCGCCCGCTCGGCGGAGTTCGCGGCGGTCGGCATCGACGCGGAGACGAACACCGCCCTGCCGGCCGGGGTGCTGGAGTCGATCGCGCTGCCCCGGGAACTGCGCTGGACCCGGGAGCTGGCGCGGTCCGTGCCGGAGGTCTCGTGGGACCGGCTGCTGTTCAGCATCAAGGAGGCCGTCTACAAGACGTGGTTCCCCCTGACCGGACAGGAACTGGACTTCACCGACGCCCTGGTCAGCATCGACGCCGCCGAGGAGACGTTCCGCGCGCGGCTGCTGCCGGACCCCGCGGCCCTCTCGACGGCCGGGCCGCACGCGTTCAGCGGCCGCTGGTCGGCGGTGGACGGGGTGCTGCTCAGCGCGATCGCGGTGCCGGCCGCCCGGCCCGTCGCCGCGGTCGCCCCGGAACGGCGAAGCGCCCCCCGCCTCTGCCCTGCGGGGAGCGCCTGCTGACCTGGCCGCCGGTGACGTCGCGGGCTCAGGGGCTATCCGGCCCTGAGCCGTCAGACACCCCCTACCCCCAGCGGTCGTCCTCGGGTACCTGCGGGGCGCCGAGGAGGCTGCCGTTCCCCGTGATCGTGACCGACAGGCTTAACGCGTTCACCACGACGGCCCCGGACATGAACTGCGCCCCCATGACGGTCAGGACTATACCGGTGAGTACGGTCAAGCAGATCGCAGAGAATTTGCCGGAAATTACCCTCACGCCTTCCCCCAGTTGAAGATCAGGTTCCGACACCCGCACCTGTCCGAATTTTCCGGCTTTGGTGACCCCGGGTGATGCGAATAGAGTGCTTGACATCGATCATTCGCGCCAAGAGGCCGACGCTGGCGTAAAGTTACGTGGCAGCAATTACATCGATCAGTGGGGGCTGAGATGTTCACAGGGGAGGCACCGGATTCAGGCTTCGCAGAGCTGGACGACGTCAGCGCCACCGCGTACGGGCTGGCCGTCGAGTCCGGGCGCTTCGTCCGCGAGCAGGTCGCCGAGCAGCTCTCCCTGACGCCCGAGGAGATCGCCCGGGTGGAGCAGGTGCTCCGCGGCGTCCGCCTGTTGCAGTCGATGCCCGGCAACCCCGCCGAACTGACCCCCGTGACCCCCGACGTGGCGGCCGCCTCCCTGGTGGCGCCGGCCGAACGGCAGATCCGCGACCTCCAGCAGGCGGTCACCGACGTACGCGCCAAACTGCTGTCCCTGACCCCCCTCTACTTCGAGGGACGCAGGCTGCGCAACCGGCTCGAGGCCTTCGACATCATCACGGACGTCTCGCGGATCCAGGCGATGCTCGACCACCTCAGCCAGAACTGCAAGAGCGAGCTGCTCACCGTCCAGCCCGGCGGCGCCCGGCCCGCCGACCTCCTCGACCAGGCCCGCGAGTCGGCGCTGTCCACCCTGGCCCGGGGTGTCCGCATCCGGACGATCTACCAGCACACGGCGCGCAACGACCTGCCGACCCGCTCGTACGTCCGCGACGTGACCCGGCACGGTGCCGAGATCCGTACCGCCGACGAAGTGATCGACCGGCTGATCATCTACGACCGTGAGGTCGCCTTCCTGCCTGAACGTTCCTCCGTGGGCTGCGCCCCCGGCGCGGCGATCGTCCGCGAGCCGACGCTCGTGGCGTTCCTGTGCTCCGTCTTCGAGTACCTGTGGGACGGTGCGTCGGCCTACATGGTGGAGTCGCAGCGGTCCGCCGCCTCCTCCGACGAGCTGAGGTGGTCGATCATCCGGCTGATGGCCAAGGGGTACAAGGACGAGATGGTCGCCCGCCGGCTCGGCATGTCGGTGCGCACCTGCCGCCGCCACATCGCCGACATCACCGAGGAACTGGAGGCGACGAGCCGCTTCCAGGCCGGCTACAACGCGGCGCGCCAGGAGCTGCTCTCCGGCGAGTCGGCGCCCTCCCCGGGCTGACCCGGCGCGGGCCGGGGCGCGAACCGCCCCGGCCGCGCTCACCAGCCCGTGTCCTCGTCGAGCGCCTCCGTGATGGCGTCCACGCAGTCCTGGTCGAGCATCGTCGTGACGTGGGCGTCCTGGAGCCGGCCGAAGCCCGCGTCGTACACGGCGGCGCTGACGACGTACCCGCCGTCGAGCGGGAACGTCCGGAAGATCCACTCGTCCCCGGTGCCCGCCGTGCCGTCCGGCCGCTGGACGCGCACCGGCCTGCCGTCGGGCCCGAAGCCGAACTCCGTGAACCGGAACTGCATGCCCTGCCCGATGGCCTTGCTGTACGCCTCCTTGAGGGTCCACAGCCGCACCAGCGCGCCGTTGCGCTCCGCCTCCGGCATGCCCGACAGCAGCACCGACTCGTAGGGCGTGCAGATGTGGCGGCCGAGGCCGCCGCCGTACATCTCCCGGTCGGCCCGCTCCGCGTCGACGCCGATCAGGCCGCAGGTCGTCAGGCCGACGAGCAGCAGGTCCTCGGTGTGGCTGAGGCTGATGTCGATCTGGTCGCAGCCCCGCAGGTACGGGCGGCCGGTCGGCCCGTAGGCCAGTTCCAGGTCGGCGGGATCGCTGGCGAGCACCGCACCGGCCGCGTGCTTGAGGAGCATCCGGGAGGCGATGTAGCGGTTGCGCACGTCGGCGTGCGTCAGGTCGAGGAAGCGCGTCCAGTCCCGGCCGAGCAGCTCGCGCAGCCCGTCGCCGGACGGCAGGCCCGGCTCCAGGTCGTCGAGCCACGCGTAGACCAGGGCCGTTCCGTGGGTGGCGAGGTCCTCCCGGACCCGGTCCCATGACGCGCCCCCGGCAGCGACCGCGACGGGCTCGCCGAGCGGGGGGCCGAGCGTGGGACTGCCCGGGGCGGTCATCGGCGGTACTCCTTCACGAGGCTGTGGATGTCGCGGAGGCTCTGCGCCTCCAGCAGGCGGTGCACCGGGACGCGGTGGCCGGACTCCTCCAGGAGCGCCACGAGCCGGAGCAGGTTCAGCGAATCCCAGCCGGGCAGGTCCACCAGTGCGGTGTCCGCGCCCGCCGGGCCGGGGAGGTCCAGGCCGAGATCGTCGCGGACCGTCCGGAGGAACACGTCGACGTTATCGAGACTCATCCGCCGGCCTTCTCCCCGGGGTCGCGGTGACGCGCACGTGCCCCGGGACGTCCGGCACCCGCGTCAGATCATGGTGGAACTCCACCGATATGTCCTCGCGTTCCGGTGGAGCGGTCCGCTCCGTGAACCCGCAGGAGGGATAGAAGTCGCGGACGCGGTGGTTGCGCGCGGTGGGTACGTAGCGGGCGGTCACGGCGGACAGCCCGAGGTCGCGGGCCTGGGCCAGCAGTACGGCGAGGACCGCCCGCTCGATGCCGCGGCCGAGCACGCGGCAGCTGAGCCACATGCCGTCCAGCCGCAGCGCGCCGTCCTCGAAGGTCCCGAGCACCGCCGCGACCAGGCCGTTGGCTCCGAACCGGTCGGCGGTGCGACCCGCGAGCAGCAGCCGGTCCGGGTCGGCCGCCAGTGCGGCCAGCTCGGACTCCGGGTGGCCGCCGCCGGTGAGGTTGAACTGGTTGGTGCGCAGGCTCAGCTGCGACAGGCGCGCGAACTCGTGGCGGCGGGGCGGCCCGAGGTCGAGGGTGACCTCCAGGGCCCGCAGGAACTCCTCGTGCGATCCCCCGGCCCGGCGCAGGGCCCGGCGCCGGCGTTGGCGCCGGTACTCGCCGGTCCTGGCCCGGTCCTCCTCGGTGAGCCGCAGGGTGTCGAACCAGCCGTCGGCGAGCAGCCGGGTCACGTGCAGCGCCGGCTCGTCGTCCAGGGCCACGACGGCCACCTCGGGCGCGCCGTGGCGCACCCGGGCCCGCTCGGCCGGTGAGTCGTCGGCGAAGACGAGGGCGTCGGGACCGAGGTCCAGCTGCCGTGCGATGTCGTGGAGGTTGCCGTCCTTGGGCCGCCAGTTGGCACGGACCAGGACGAAGTCCTGCTCGCGCAGCGTCAGGTCGGGGTGGTCGCGCAGCGTCCGCAGGACCAGGTCCTCGTCGTTCTTGCTGCTGACCGCGAGGAGCACGCCTTGGGAGGCGAGCTGGCGCACGCACCGCTGGAAGGCCCCGAAGGCCTCGCCGCGCAGGGTGCCGGCCGCGGCGATGCCGTCGGGGCCGTCCTCGCCGAGCACCCCGTCCCACAGGGTGTGGTCGAGGTCGAGGACCAGGCACTTGCGGACGCGGCCGCGCTCGGCGCGCGCCAGGTGGGCGACTTCGCGGGCGTACGCGGCGAGCAGGCCCGCGCCGAGCCGTACCTTGCCGTAGCGGTCCAGGCAGGGGTCGGTGACGGGGCCGCCCGCGCCGACGAGGGGTTCCAGGTCGATCACCACCAGCCGGCCGGCGGATTCGGTCAGGCGCAGCAGGCGGGCGTTGAACTCCCGCCAGATCGCGCCGAGCCGGGCCCGGGAGCGGTGGTCGACCAGCTGGTGGCTGTAGCAGCGGGGCAGCGGAAGCGTGTTGAGCACGAGGGTGCCGGGGACGGCGTCGGCGAGTGCCGCGCACCGGGACAGCGCCTCCTCCCCGGCCGCCGCCACGTCCTCGGGCCGCCACACCGCCGGGACCTGCGCGAACACGGTCTCGGCGTCGAGGAGGCACAGGGTGAGGTCCGGGGCGGGGGTGCGCAGCGGACCGTGGGGGTCGGTGAGGTCGCGCAGGTACGTCCCGTACTCGCCCCGGACCGGCCGCAGCAGCAGTCCGTGGCGGGCCAGTTCGCCGGTGAGGGGGTCGATGACGTGGCCGACGGTGGACTGGCCGGTGACGGCCACCGTGACGACGGGGGTGTGCGGGTGGTGTGCCAGTACGGCGTCGGGGTCGAGCCGGGCGAGCAGCCGGCCGGCCTGCGCCAGTACGGGGCCGTCGGGCTCGCGGGTGTCGGCGGCCTCCGCGAGCAGTCCCGGCACCTGGTCGTAGGCCTTCTCCAGGAGTCCCCGCTCGCGCAGTTCGCGCAGCCGGGCCAGTGCGTTCGTCATGGGTGCCTCACACCTTCTCCAGGGCGAGCCCGGCGCGGAACCAGCGGCTGGATTCCACGCAGAGGGCCAGCGCGCGCGATCCGGCGGTGAACTGTGGCAGGAGGAGGTCCAGTTGGTGGAAGGGCAGGGCGTTGCCGGTGTTGCCGGTCCGGGAGACGCAGGAGATCTCCCGCGCGGAGCCGGCCGGCAGCCGCTCCACGATCCGCGCGGTCATCCGCTCGGACAGCTGGGGCGGCAGCAGGAAGCCGATGTCGTCGAGGCTCCAGCCGAGGCCGCCGAGGAGCTCCCAGAGGATCTCGACGGTGATCGCCGGCACGTGTTCCTCGATCGCCTTGTAGTCCTCGGAGATCATCCGCCGGCCGGAACCGCGGTCGGTGGTCCCGTACCAGTCCAGTAGCTGGCCGGGTGGGCGCCCCTGGCCCGTCCAGGTGTTGAGCACCGCGCGCAGGGCGACGCGTTCGCCTTCGGGTTCGTCCGTGAGGACCGCGGCGCCCGCGCCGTCCCCGAACAGGACGTAGTTGACGAGTTCTTCGCGCGGCATCCGGGCGGCTTCGGGGGCGGCCGACAGGAACCGGTGGGTGACGTCCCCGCCGATGACCAGGCCGGCCCGGCGTCCGCCGCGCACGAGGGTACGGCCGAGGTCGATGGCCTGGATCGCGCCGGAGCAGCCCGCCTGGATCTGGAAGACCGGCAGGTGGCCCAGGCCCAGCCGGTCGGCGACCTCGCTGGCGGTGGTCGGCAGCAGGGTGTCGGGGGTGGCGGTCGCGAGGATCAGGAACTCGATGTCGGCGGGGCCCAGTCCACAGCCGTCCATGGCCTGTGCGCCGGCCTCGGCGCAGAGGTCGGCGAGGGTGCCGCGGACCTCCCCGGTGACCGGGTCCCAGCCGAAGTACCGGGTCCGGGTGCCGACGAACAGGTCGATCCACTCCTCGCTGACGCCCAGCAGGGCGGCCAGGGCCGCGTTGTCGACGGGGGCTCCGGGCAGCGCGGTGCCGGTCGCGGCCAGGTAGACGGTGCCGTGGTCCGCCGCCCGGCTCATGCCGACCTCGCCGTGATGACGTCGCCGAGGAAGGCGGCGAGCGAGCCGACCGAGCGCAGCGCGGGCAGCATCTGCTGTACGGAGACCTCGCCGACGCGGGGCAGCCGGGCCTCGACCCGGTTCTTGAGCTGCATGATCATCACCGAGTCGAAGCCGAGGTCCTCGTGGAAGCGGGCCTCGCGCACGACTCGCTCGGTGGGGTGGCCGCCCACCTCGCTGACGGCCGCCACGACGGCCAGCAGCACCGGGTCGTCGTCCTGGGCGGGTCCGGAGGGCGGCGGGCCGGTCGGCGCGGGCTGGGGCGCGGGGGCGGCGGGCGCCGGTCCGGCGTGCGGGGCCGGCCGGTCCCAGTACCGGTGGGCGGCGGAGAACACGTACGGGGTGAGGGCTTCGACCGCGCGGTGCTCGGGCGCGTACAGCTCCTCCCACCGCGGGTCGAGCCCGCACCGGTGCAGGGCGGCGACGGTCTCGGCGAGGTCGCGGCCGGTCGCCTGCCCGCCCGGGGCCGGGTGCAGCAACTCCGCTCCGGCGGCGCGCCCGCCCCGGGCGGCGATCTCCAGCAGTTGGCTGCGCGGGCCGATCTCGATCAGGTGGGTCGGGGCGATGTCCGATACGAGCGCCTTGAGCGCGGTGTCCATGAGCACGGGCTCCTCGATCTGGTCCGCCCAGTAGTCGGCGTCCATGGGTTCGTGGCGCAGCATCCGGCCGTGCCGGGTCGAGGCCAGCGGCAGCGCGGGCGGCGCGCAGCGCACCGGCAGCGTCCGCAGGTCGGCGGCGGCCGGGGCGAGCAGGGGCGAGTGGAAGGCGTGGGCGACGGGCAGCGGCTTGACCTTGACGCCGCGAAGGACGAGTTCCCTGCCGATCCTGGCCAGGGCGTCGAGCGGGCCGGACAGCACGGTGTCGGCGGGACCGTTCAGCGCGGCGGTCACCACGCCGGGTTCCCGCGCGAGGACGTCCGCCAGTTCGCCGGGGGCGGCGCCGACGGCGCTCATGCCGCCGCCCCGGGGCAGTTCGCTCATCAGGGCGCCCCGCCGGACCACCAGCCTGGCGGCTTCGTCGAGTTCGAGCGCGCCCGCGGTGACGGCCGCCGCGTACTCGCCCAGGCTGTGGCCGAGTACGGCGGCGGGGGTGATGCCGAGCGAGGTGAGGGTGCGGGCGAGGGCGTAGCCGACGGCGAACAGGGCCGGCTGGGCGAACTTCGAGCGGTGCACCCGTTCGTCGCCGCCGAGGATCAGCTCGCGCACCGAGGTGCCCAGGTGGCCCGCGAGGGCCTCGTCCGCTTCACCGAGGTGGCGGCGGTAGGCCGGGGACTCGCGGTGCAGCGCCGCCGTCATCCCGGGGTACTCCGTGCCCTGCCCGGTGAAGAGGAAGGCCACGACGGGCCGGCCCCAGGGGCGGGCGGCGCCGCCGGCCGCGTCGGGGCGCCCGGCCGCCTCGCGGAGCGCGTCCACGAGTTCGTCGCTGTCGCGCACGGTGGCGGCGAAGCGGTGCGGCAGCCCGGTCTTGATCCGGTTGCTGCTCCAGCACAGGGCCGCCGTGCCCCCGCGCGGGCGCCGGGCCACCGCCTCGGCGTGCGCGGCGAGGTTGCGGCGCAGGGCCTCGGGGGTGTCGGCGCTGACGGTGAAGACCCCGGCGGCGCCCCGGGCGGTACGGGCCGCGGCCGGACGCGGGGCGCGGGGCGCGGTGGCCAGGACGGCGTGGGCGTTCGTACCGCCCATGCCGAAGCTGCTGACTCCGGCCAGGCTCTCCCCGCGCGGCAGCCGCATCGGGGACTTGAGCAGCCGCAGGCCGCGTTCCCCGAGCCGCAGCCGGGGGTTCTCCCGGTCGGCGAACAGGCTGGCGGGCACGATGCGGTGGTGCAGGGCCAGCGCCGCCTTGATCAGCCCTGCGATGCCCGCGGCGCCCTCGGTGTGGCCGAGGTTGCCCTTGACGGAGCCGACCGCGCAGGGCGTCTCGCGCGGGACGCCGTGCACCGCGCCGAGCGCCGCGCACTCGATGGCGTCGCCGAGTACGGTCCCGGTGCCGTGCGCCTCGACGAACGCGACCCGGTCGGGGGTGGTGCCGGCCCGCCGGTACGCGGAGTTCAGCACCCGCTGCTGGGACCAGCGGTTGGGGGCGACGACCCCGTTGCTCCGGCCGTCCTGGTTGACGGCGCTGCCGCGCAGTACCGCGTAGACCCGCTGGCCGTCCGCGAGCGCGTCGTCGAGCCGGCGCAGCACGACCAGGCCGACGCCGTCCCCGCGCCCGATGCCGTCGGCGTCCGCGCTGAAGGGCTTGCAGCGCCCGTCGGAGGCGGCCAGGCCCAGCTGTTCGTAGACCAGGCCCAGCGAGGGCGACAGGACGATGTTGACCCCGCCGGCCAGGGCGGTGTCGCATTCCCCGGTGAGCAGTGCGGAGGCCGCGAGGTGGACGGCGACGAGCGAGGACGAGCAGGCGGTGTCGACGGCGAGGCTCGGCCCGGTGAAGTTGAAGTGGTACGAGATCCGGTTGGCCGCCATCCCGGCGCTGCTGCCCGCCCCCAGCAGCGGGGTCACGCGCGCGAGGTCGCTCATGGTGAGCCGGCCCCATTCGCCGCCCATCACCCCGACGAACACCCCGGTTTCGGTGCCGGAGAGTTCGCCGGGGGCGCGGCCGGAGTCCTCCAGCGCCCGCCAGGCGCAGGGCAGCAGCAGCCGGTGGTGCGGGTCCATGGCGGCGGCCTCGCGCGGGGCGATCGAGAAGAAGTCGCTGTCGAAGACATCGGCGTCGTCGATGAAGCCGCCGCTGCCGCAGACAGCGGGGAACTCCCGGGCCGCCCAGCGCTGCGCGGGGACCGGGCCGGTGCCGCTCCCGCCGCGCATCAGCAGGTCCCAGTACGCCTGCGCGCCCGCCGCCCCGGGGAACGCGCAGTCGATCCCGACGATGGCGATGTCCCCCATCAGCGCCGGTCCCGCGCGGGCGTCAGGGCGGCGGACGGGGCGTCGGCGCCCTCGACGGCGGCGGCGGCCGGGGCCGCTTCCGGGAGCACCTGCTCCAGGTGCCGGACCAGGGCGGTCACGGTCGGGTGGTCCCAGAGCAGGGTGGGTTCCACCTCCAGGCCGAACTCGTCCTCCAGGTCGCCGCAGAGGCTGAGCGCCGCCACCGAGTCCATGCCGTACTCGGCGAGCGGCACGCCCGGGTCGATGCTCTCGGGCGGGCGGCGCAGGTAGAGCGAGAGCCGGTCCAGCAGCCACTCGTGCGGCAGGACGCCGCCGGCCGCGGTGGTGGTCCGGGTGGTGGGAGCGGTCATCGTGGTCTCCTTCAGTGCGTACGGCCCGTGCGGCGTGCGCCGGGGTCAGCCGGGGATCGGGGTGGAGTAGAGGTCGTAGCTGATCTGGGTGCTGAACCTGAGCTGGACCTCGTGCCGGATCCGCGTCTCGCACTCCGGCGGCAGGTCCGCGACCCGGGTCCCCAGCCGCCGGGCGATGCGGTGCAGCGCGGCGGCGGCCCAGGACGGGTCGGCGAGGAACGGGTCGGGGCCGTAGCGGCCCTGGTCCCACAGCCCGAGTACGGCGGCCGCCGCCAGCAGCAGGGCGTACCGGTCCATCAGGGCGAACCTCGCGGGCTGCGCCGAGGACGCGGAGCCGGCCGCCTCCAGCCGCAGCACCCGCTCGCGTACGTCGCGCAGTTCCTCGACGAGCTGCCCCGCGAGGGTGCGCAGGGCCCGTTCGACGGGACCGCTGCCCTCGATCCCGGCGGCCGCCACCAGCATCGACGCGGTGAGGGAGTCCCGGCCGCAGGCCAGGCTCAGCCGGTCGGTGCGCAGCGGCGGCAGGTCGCCGCGCAGCCGGAACAGCCCGGCCGGCGCCTCGTCCTCGACGAACCACGAGCTGCGGGCCAGGCGCGGCATCTGCGGGATGACGGTGGCCTGGCAGGCGACGGTGCCGGCGTGACCGAGGCTGAGCACCGGCACGTCCCGTACGTGCTTCTGGAAGATGCCGAGGGTGCCCTCGCGGGTGTAGAAGCCGGAGCCGAGCACGATCGACAGGTCGTACATGGTCTCCGTGAGCACCCGGGGCAGCAGGTACTTGAGCGCCGCCGAGTAGACGCTGGTCTCGGCGGGCAGCAGGTGCAGGGCCCGGGTGGCGACGACGGCGAGGCTGTCGTACAGCAGCAGGTTGACGAAGGCGTTGGTCAGGGCCGCGCCGGTCCTGCCGTCGATCCCGCGGCCCTGCCAGCCGCCGGAGCTCTCCCGGTCGAAGCGGACGGCGGTGCGCAGGCTGGTGTCGAGCGCCGCGACGGCGGTCGCGGAGATCACCGTACGGCTGATCTGGAAGGACCGCAGGGCCGTCTCGATGCCGCTGCCCTCCGGGCCCAGCAGGGCCGACTCGGGCACCGGGCAGTCGTCGAACTCGACGCCGGCCCAGCGGCAGCCGCGCAGCCCCACGTTGGTGCGGCGGGCGGCGACGGCCGTACGGGTGTCGGTCAGCTGCTCGGGGTCCAGCAGCAGCACGGAGTGGCTGCGGCTGCCGGGTGCCGGGTCGGTACGGCAGAACAGCACCAGCGCCCCGGCCCGTTCCAGGTTGTTGACCATCGGCTTGCCCCCGCTGATCAGGTATCCGCGGGGGCCGCGGCGGGCGGTGACCTGGCTGCGGACGTAGTCGTTGCTGTGGGCGGTCTCGTGCTGGGCGATGGCCGCCTTGCCGCCGCCGCGCAGCAGCGCGGCGAGCCGGTGGCGCTGGCGGGAGCTCCCGGCGGCCCACACGTCGGAGGCCGCCATGAAGGTGGTCATGCCGTGCCCCATGGCCAGGCCCACGTCCCGGCGGAGCACCGGGCGCATGATCCGGACCAGGGCGTCCATGCCGTCGAGGCGTCCGCCGAGGGAGCGCGGCACGTACTCGTCGGCGATCCCGAAGCCGTCCAGCAGCGCCTCGCCGGCGGCGAAGGGCACGGCCGCCCGGTCCGCTTCCAGCAGCGCGGTGTAGCCGACGGGGTTGGCCGGGTCCGAGGGGTCGCCGAACAGCGTCTCCAGCCGGGCGACGCGCTCGCGCACCGCCTGCTCCCGCTGCTGGGCCGCACGGCCCTGCGCCACCGCCGGGTCGCCCAGCAGCGACGTCACCAACGCCGGCCTCCGTCGGCTCCTTCCGGCCGCAGCAGGTCCTCGCCGAACAGCACGTCGTCGGCGCGGGCGAGCGCCCGTACGTCCGGGGTGAGGACCTCGTACTCGCCGCGCACCAGGCCGTCGAGGAAGAGCTTGCGCATGAGGGTGCGCTGTACCTTGCCGCTGCTGGTGCGGCGAACGGCGCCGGGGCGGACCAGCAGCACGTTGCCGGCCGGGATCTCGAACTCCTTGCCGATCAGCGCCTGGATCTTCTGTGCGACGGTCCGCAGCTCGGCGGAGCCGGCGCCCCGCACCTCCTGGATGAGGACGAGGTGTTCGCGGCCGGCGTCGACGGAGAAGGCGGCGCCCACCCCGAAGGTCAGGGCGGGACTGACGGTGCGGGCCGCCCATTCGACGTCCTGCGGGTAGACGTTGCGCCCGTTGATGATGACGACCTCCTTGAGGCGTCCGGTGACGTACAGCTCGCCGTCGTCGAACATGCCGAGGTCGCCGGTGCGCAGGAAGCCGCTCTCCTCGTCGTTGAGGCTGGCGCGGAAGGTCCTGATGGTTTCCGTGGGCCGCTGCCAGTAGCCGCGGGCCACGCTGTAGCCGCGCAGCCAGATCTCGCCGACGGCGCCGGGCGGCAGCTCGTGGTGGGTCAGCGGGTCCACGATGCGCACCTCGATGTCGACCGGTCTGCCGCAGCCGATCAGCGTCTGCACGCGCTCCTGGTCGCCGGCGCCGGCGACCAGGTCGCGTTCCAGGGCGCTCTTGTCGAAGTCCTTGCGCACGTGCGGGGTTCCGGGGGTGCCGCCGGAGACGACGAGGGTCGCCTCGGCCAGTCCGTAGCAGGGGCGCAGCGCCTCGGGGCGGAACCCGGCCGGGGCGAACCGCTCGGCGAACTCGTCCAGGCTCTCGGGACGGACGGGCTCGGCGCCGTTGAGGGCCAGGCGCCAGCGGGACAGGTCCAGGGCAGCGATCTGCTCGTCCTTGACGCGGCGCACGCACAGGTCGTAGCAGAAGTTGGGGCCGCCGCCGACGGTGACGCCGTACTCGTCTATGGCCTGGAGCCAGCGCAGCGGGCGCTTGACGAAGGAGAGCGGGGTCACCTGGACGCTGTGCGTGCCCAGCCAGACGGGGTGCAGGAGGTGCGCGACGAGGCCCATGTCGTGGAAGTACGGCAGCCAGCTGCCGAAGCGGTCCTCGCGGGTGGTGTGGAGCAGCTTCTGCAGGGCGGCCTGGTTGGCGAGCAGGTTGCGGTGGGTGACGGTCACGCCGCGCGGTTCGGAGACGGAGCCGGAGGTGTACTGGAGGAAGGCGTAGTCGTCCTGGCGCACGGTGACGGGCCGCCAGGCGCTCGCGTCGCCGATCCCGGGGACGTCACTGACCACGCAGGCCGCGTCCGGGCGGGAGTTGCGTGCGAGCCAGAGGGCCACCTCGGGGGCGACGGCCGTCTCGGTGAGGACGACCTTCGCGCCGGTGTCCCGGAGGACCGCGGTGGTGCGGTTGAGCCGCTTGTCGCGGCCGGCCTCGCCGGGCAGCGGCACGGGGACGGCGACGGCGCCCGCGTAGAGGCAGCCGGCGAAGGCCTTGAGGAACTCGACGGTGGAGGAGTAGACCAGCAGCACGGGCTGCTCGCCCACCCCGTACTCCTGGAGGCAGGCGGCGATCCGTCTCGCCTCCCGGTCCAGCTCTCCGTAGGTGAGGTGTTCGGCCACCGTTCCGGCTGCGGTGTCGCGGAGGAAGATGTGCACATCCTCGTCGGCGAGTTCCGCCGCCCGCACGCGGAGCAATTCGGTGAAGGTGGCGAAGCGTGACTCTGACATCCGCGGCATCCCCTCGCGTCTGCGGGCCCCCGTGGAGTGGCGGACCTCGTCTTCGCGCCGATGGTCCCCGCAGGTCCTTAAGGGGCGCTTGCGCGCGCCGCACTCAGGGGGTGGCAGGGGTGCTCGGGGGCGGGGGGAGCGCAGGACGCTCGGGGCATGAACACCAACACCGACACCGGCGCCGAGGCCGGAGCCCCGCAGCCGTCGGCCCTCGTCTTCCCCGGGATGCAGCCGACCGCTTTCTCCGAAGTCGCGAAGTTCATGCTGGTCAACCCGTACGCGCGCGAGTTGTACGCGATCGCGGACGAGGTGCTCGGCTACCGGCTGGCCGACCGCTACCAGGAGACCGAGGGCGACTATTCCCTCTACGGGCAGATCTCGTTCGTGGTGAACTGCCTGGCCCTGGCGCGCTGGGCCGCGGACCGGCTGGACGTCACCCCTGCCTTCGTCACCGGTCCCAGTTTCGGCGCGCGGGCCGCCGCCGTGCACTGCGGGGTCCTCGAATTCCCCGACGCGGTACGGATGACGGCGCGGCTGGCGAGCGTGATGGACGGGTACTTCCGGCGCGAGCACCCCGCCCTGGTGACCCAGTCGATCGCGCGGGTACCGCAGGACAAGGTGGAGCTGCTGCGGCGGGAGCTCGACGAGCGGGGCGAGTGGAGCGACGTGTCCTGCGTCGTCGACCACGACTTCACGATGCTGACGGTCCACGAGTCCGTACTGGACTGGCTCCAGCGGCGGATCCGGTCGCTGGGCGGGATGTCGATGTACACGATGAAGCCGCCCATGCACTCGCACCTCTTCGGCGGGCTGCGGGACCAGGTGGCCGCGGAGGTCTTCGACGGGCTGACCTGGTCCGAGCCCCGGCTGCCGGTGGTCGCCGACCAGGACGGCCGGGTGGTGACCACCGGCGCGGGCGTGCGCGGGATGCTGCTGGACGGTTTCGTGCGGACGGTGCGCTGGCCCGATGTGGTGGACACGCTGTCCCGCGCGGGAGTCCGGCGGCTGTACGTGTCCGGGCAGGACGGGCTGTTCACCCGGGTCGCCTGCACCACGCGCGCCTTCGAGGTGGTGCCGATGACGCCGCGCTCCGCGATGCGGCCGGCGCCGCGCCGGATGCCGGCGCCGGCGGCCGCCTGACGCAGGACGCCCGAAGGGGCCGGTGCCTTCCGGCACCGGCCCCTTCGGCGTTCCGGCACACCGGGGCCGCTACTTGCCGTCCACGGTGAAGGCGTAGAAGGTGCCGGAGGTCAGGCTGCCGGTGGTGCCGGCGCCCTGGCTGAACCGGGCGTAGCCGTTGCCCCAGTAGACGGTGCCGTCGACGACGGCGGGGCCCGCGTTGGAGGAGTACGGGGCGTCGAACTCCCACAGGTACTTTCCGGTCGCCGCGTCCAGGGCGTACATCGCACCGCTGGTGGAGCCGCCGAAGACGACGCCGTTCGCGGCGGTCAGGGCGCCCCAGGCGTAGCCGTCGGTCTTGTCCTCGACCTGCCAGAGGATCCTGCCGGTCTGCGGGTCGAGGGCGGCGAAGGAGCTGCGGCTGGTCGAGGCGCCGCCGGCCAGGGTGTACGGAATGCGGAAGAAGTTGGCCTCGGCGAGGTAGATCCGCCGGTCGTCGTTGGCCGTGCCCCACTCGATGCCGCCGATGTGGCCGCCGGGGCCGGCCGCCGCGCTCCAGACCACGTCGCCGGTGGTGGCGTCGAGGAGCCAGTACTCGCCGCTCTTCTCACCCGCGCCGATCACCTTGCGGGAGCGGCCGTCGGCCGCCTTGATGGTGAACAGGTGGGCGCCGTCGCCGAAGTCGTAGTCGTTGCCCGGGTTGGGGGGGCAGTTGTTGGGCGGGAAGCCTGGGATGCAGCCGGTGTTCCAGGCGTCGAAGCGGCCGGAGCCGGTGTGCCACTTGATCCGGCCCGTGGTCATGTCCAGGGCGAGCACCGAGTCGACGTAGTCGTCGGGCGCCAGGCACTGGCCGGGGGTGCCGCCGGCGGTCTGGCAGTCGCTGGCCTCCTTCGGCACCGTGTAGTTGTTGCCGGTGGTGAAGTACACCGTGCTGGTCGACGGGTCGAGGGCCGGGGTGCCCCAGACCGCCACGCCGCTGTAGCCGCCGGTCCTGCCGCCGTTGTCGGGCACCGTGTACTGGCGCCACAGCAGGTTGCCGGTGGCGGCGTCGAGGGCGTTGACGCTGCCGCGGAAGGTGCAGCAGGGGTAGGCGGGGTCGAGGGCGCCCTCGGACTCGCGGGAGGAGACGCCCTGGTAGATCACGCCGTCGTGGACGACGGGCGACTGGGTCAGGACCGCCTTGTACTGCGCGTCGATCTGCTTGCTCCACACCAGGTTGCCGGTGGCCGCGTCGACCGACATCAGGACGGCCTTGTCCCAGTCGGCGAGGTAGACCCTGCCGCCGACCACGGTGGGACTGGAGCGGGAGACCGAGTTCGGGTTGCCGGTGTAGTCGGACACCTTGCGCGACCAGACGGCACGGCCGGTCCTGGCGTCGACCTTGTGCAGGTAGCCGCCCCAGTCGGGGAAGTAGACCGCGCCGCCGGTCACCGCGGGGGTGGCGGACACGTCGCCGTGGGTGGTGAACGTCCATTTGGCCTTGAGCCGGCCGACGTTCCACTTGTTGACGGTGTCTTCCTGCGGGTTCGACCGGCTGTTGCGGATGTCGTGGCCGCCGGTGGGCCAGTTCGCCGCGAGGTAGGCCGCGTTGGTGGGCTGCGTGGTGACGAGGGTGGCGGTCAGTGCCGCTATGGCGAGCAGGACGAACCTGCGGACCGCGCCCTGCCGTGACCAGGGTCTTCTGCGCATGGTGACTTCTTCTTCCGGGTGGTGACGGGTTCGGTGGTGGCCGGTCGGGTTCAGCCGACCGGTACGGGCTTGCCGTGCAGTGCGGCGGCCCGTGCGGTGAGCTCCAGCCGGTCTGTCTTCTTGTTGGTGTTGAGCGGGAACTCGGTGAGCCGGTGGTAGTGGCGCGGGATCAGCTGGGCGGGCAGCAGCCCGGCCAGGTCGCGCAGGAACTCCTGCGGCGAGCGCTCCTCGCCCAGGTAGAAGGTGACGAGTTCGGTGCTGTTGGCGACGGGTACGCCGACCACCACGGCGCCGGTCACCGGTGTGCCGGCGCGCAGCGCGTGCTCCACCTCGGCCAGTTCGACGCGGTAGCCCTGCACCTGCACCTGCGAGTCGGTGCGGCCCAGGTAGACGAGTTCGCCGCCGGCCAGTCGGCGCACGCGGTCGCCGGTGCGGTACCAGCGGGCCCCGTCCCGCTGGAGGTACTTGCCGCGGCCGTCCTCCGGGTCGAGGTACCCGGCGGACAACTGTGGCCCGGAGAGCCACAGTTCGCCCTCCTCACCGGCGGGCTCGCCGTGCTCGTCGAGCAGGAGTTCCGCGTGGCCGTCGTGGAGCAGGCCGAGTGGGACCACGCCGTTGACGCCGAGCCGGGTGGACTCCTCGGGGTCCCAGCGGTGGCGGTGGGTGGTGATGGTCATCTCGGTGGGCCCGTAGACGTTGATCACCGCCGAGTGGGGCGCCGCCTGCTGCCAGGCGTCGGTGTCCTGGAACTGGAGCGCCTCGCCGCCGAAGAACGTCCAGCGCAGCGAGGGCATGCTGCCCGGCACCAGCCGGCCGGTGCGGCGGGACAGCGAGATCACGCTGGGGGCGGAGAACCACACGGTGATGCCGTGCTCGGCGACGAAGCCGGGCAGGTCGCGGTAGGCGTGC
Source organism: Streptomyces sp. NPDC054883 (assembly GCF_053610645.1). NCBI lineage: Bacteria > Bacillati > Actinomycetota > Actinomycetes > Kitasatosporales > Streptomycetaceae > Streptomyces > Streptomyces sp. NPDC054883. The sequence goes on from NZ_JBSGYT010000056.1 coordinate 37,486, forward strand.
GGGGACACGGAGACCAGCGGCGCGCCGGCCGCCCAGGCGCACCACAGATCGGAGACGGCCGAGTCCCAGTTCAGGTTGGCGGCCTGGGAGAAGACGTCGGCGGCGGTGAAGTCGTACCGGTCGTCCATCAGCGCGAAGTAGTGCGCCATGTTGCCGTGGGTCAGCCGGACGCCCTTGGGGCGGCCCGTCGACCCCGAGGTGAACAGTACGTAGGCCACGTCCCCGGGAGCGGCGGACCTCGGCGCGTCGAGGGCCGTGTCCGGTCCGGCGGTCACCGGCCGCAGCCCCAGGGCCGACAGGTCCCCCGCCCGGGCGGCCTCCAGGTGCGGTGCGAGGACCGGGAGTCCGGCGAGCCCGGCGAGTTCGGCCGGCAGGGCGCCGCGCGCCGCACCGAGCAGGGCCGCGCCCTCCTCGTCGACGATCAGCGCGGAGACCTCCGCCGCCGCGAGCATCGAGGCGGTCTTCCCGGCCGGGAAGCCGGCGAGCAGGGGCACCGCGGGCAGCCCGGCGTACAGGCTCGCCAGGACGGCCACGTACGAGGTCACGCTGCGCCCGGCGACGATGCCGACGGCCTTCGGCGGGCCGCCGGGCGCGGCGAGCAGGGCGCCCGCCCAGGCCAGGGCCAGCCGGTGGGCCGTCGTGTAGTCGACGGTCTCCTTCCCGACCCGTACCGCGACTCCCTGCGGCGATGTCTCCAGACCGCGCAGGAAACGGGCGTGCAGCGCGGTCCGCGCCAATGGTTCCATTTACCGCTCCTCCTTGCCGGAATTACCGGCAAGCTCTCGTCGGACAAAACCGGGAGGGCGCCCGTGCCATTGTCCGCGCATTTCCACGGCGCATTGACAGGCACCGGTGGGCGCCGCATTATTTCCCGTATGCCAGAACTCGCGAATCACACCTGGGACGGCGCTTTCGAGGCCGTCGTACGTCCGTTCCTGCCCTACCTCTCACCGGGCGAAAAGCTGACCGGTGATGCCCAACTCCGTGAATTGGGCCTGGATTCCATGGGCACGGTCGAGCTGCTCGCCGCCCTGGAAAGCGCTTATGACGTCCGCTTCCTGGACGACGCCCTGAAACTGGAGAATTTCGCCAGTCCGGATGTGCTGTGGCGCACCCTGATGACCGAGACAGAATCCGCCGCGTGACAGATTTCGTTTCCCGCCAGGCCCGGCCCGGAGCACATCCGAGCCGGGCCTTTCCCTTTGTGCGGGATTTGTGCCGGACGGAACGGGTTCAGGGGACCAGCCGCATGAAACTCTCCTCGATCCGGTCGAGGAGTAATCCGATGTGCGGCAGGGCCAGCGGATCGGGCGCGTCGAGGGCGAGCTGCTGCTCTTCGACGGTTTCGCCGTACAGCATGCTGGTGGCGCACTTGAACCGCAGCGCCTCCCCCTCGTCGCCGAGCAGGTGTCCGGCGAGCACCACGATGCCGAGGTCCAGCATCCGGCGGGCCAGCGTCGGCGAGTCGGTCACGTCGTACTTGCCCAGTTCCGCGCGGACCGGTTCGAAGTCGGGGTAGACGTAGAACGCCCCGGTGGGCGGCCGGCAGCGGGCGCCGGCCGCGACCGTGATGCGGTGCACCTCGCGGGCGACGGCCCCGTGCAGCCGGGCGCTGGAACGCAGCCGCTCCCGGATGTCCTCGGGCTCGTCGAAGGCGTACTCGGCCACCGACTGCATCGGTCCGGCCAGCGTCGACCACACCTCGCTCGCCACCGACACCACACCGGAGCGGATCCACTCCCCCCAGGGCCCCTGCGGGAAGCGGGCAGCGCCGATGCGCCAGCCGCCCAGGGCCAGGCTCTTGCTCAGCCCGGTGACGACGACCGTACTGCCGGGGGCCACTTCGGCGGGGCTGAGGAACTCGGTGGCGCGGTCGTGCACGACGTCCCGGTAGATCTCGTCCGAGACGATCAGCAGGCCCTCCTCCTCGGCGATCGCGCACAGTTCGCGGATCAGCGCGGGCGGCGCCAGGGTGCCGGTCGGGTTGTCCGGCAGGGTCAGGACCAGGACGCGCGGGTCGCGGCCCAGCACCCGCGCCGCGGTGATGCTCTCGCGCAGGGCGGCCGGATCGGGCACCCCGCCGCATTCCTCGGGAATGGCGACGGCGATCGGGTGTTTGCCGGCCAGCCGGGCCTGGGGGGCGTACGTGTTCCAGGCCGGCCGGGGCAGCAGCACGTCGCCGGGGACCACCAGATTGAGGGCCATCAGCAGCGGCTTGCTGCCCGGGGCGACCACGATCTGGTCGGCCTCGGTGGGGATGCGCCGCCGGCCGAAGTAGCCGGCGACGGCCGCCCGGACCTCCGGCGAACCGGCCACCGGACCGTAGGCGTTGCGGGTGGCGCCCGCCGCGAGGCGTGCCATCAGCGGCGGGAACGGCGGCAGCCGCGACTCGCCGAACCCCAGGTGCACCAGCGACTCCCCCGCCGCCCGGCGCTGCGCCACGAGCTGGTTCAGCGCCAGGTTCGGCGACATCCTCATGTCGTTCATGCGGGGCTCCCCACCGGGGCGACGGTCCGCGTCCCGAAGAGTTCGGGCTCGGCCGTCCACGCCGGGCCGGCGATCGCGCGCGCGATGTCGGCCGGGACGGAGCGGTCCAGCCGCAGCTCGTCCAGCCAGGCGGCGTCCGGGTCGTAGTGCGCGAGGAACGGCCGGCCGACCAGGGCGGGTTCGCGGGCCTGGACCATGTGCAGCTGGAAGAAGCGGCCCTCGGCGGTCTCGACGACCCCGTCCACGGCCACCTTGCCGGGCGTCGCCGACATCACCGGGCCGCGGACCGTACGGGCCAGGCCGGGCAGGGTCCGGTAGGCGCCGCGGAAGATCTCGGCGGCCCGGGCGAGCGGGACGCGGAAGTAGTCGTACGGGCCGGTGTCCCGCTCGACGAACATGTAGTAGGGGACGGCTCCGAGGGCGAGCTCCGCCCGCCACATCTCGCTCCAGACGTCCGCGTCGTCGTTGACCCGGGCGATCAGCGGAGCCTGGCAGTAGACGAGGGCGCCGGTGGACTTGATCCGGGCGACGGCCTGCCGGGCGAGGTCGGTGGCCAGCTCGCGGGGGTGGCTGAAATGCGCCATGACGGCGAGGTTCCGCCCGGAGGCGACGACCTGCTCGAACAGGCGCAGCACGTCGTCGGCGTCCGGGTCGGTGACGAAGCGCTGCGGCCAGTAGGCGACGGACTTGGTGCCGATCCGCACGGTGCGCACGGTGTCGACCGCCAGCAGCGGCTCCAGGTGCGTGCGGAGCCGCTCGGTGGACATCACCATGGGGTCGCCGCCGGTCACCAGTACGTCGCCGGCGTCGGGGTGGTCCCCCAGGTAGGAGATCAGCCCGCTCGGGTCGGGCGCGGCGAACCGCAGGTCCGCGTCGCCGACGAACTGGGCCCAGCGGAAGCAGTAGGTGCAGTACGAGTGGCAGGTCTGGCCCTGGCTCGGGAAGTAGAGCACCGTCTCGCGGTACTTGTGCTGGAGGCCGGGAATCTCGGCGCCGTCCCGGGTGGGGACGTTCAGCTCCTTCTGTCCGGAGGGATGCGGGTTGAGGCGGCCGCGGATCTGCTGGACGAGCGTCCGCAGGGCGGGCTTGGCGGCGGGGTCCGCGGAGAGGGCCGCGAGGTCGCGCTCGTTCTGCTCGGTGAGCATGCCCTTCTGCGGGAAGACCAGTTGGAACATGGGGTCGTCCGGGATCCGGTCCCAGTCGATGAGCTGCGAAAGGACGTACTCGTTGACCCGGAAGGGCAGCACCATCGACACGAGCCGGACGGTCTCCCGGATGTCGGCGGGCAGGCCGTGACGGTCCGCGATCTCGTCGAGCTGCCGCGGCCCGTACGCGCGGAACCGCGCCGTCCCGACAGAATCGGTTGCCAGCAGGGACATGCGGATATTCCTCCAGCCTGGTGCCTGGCAGTTCCGAGCGTGTGCTCGAACGCGGTTCGATGCTAGGAAGCCGATTCGGCCACGGGACCCCCAACCGGACCCCTAATAGCGGCCTCCGGACCGCCGGGGCGGGGCAGGGGCCGGGCGGCACGAAAAGAACCGCCCAGGACCACGGGGGCGGGGTCCTGGGCGGTTGTCGGGCGGGTGGGGGGTCGAGGGCCCGGCTATGCCGCGCCGGCGCCCGGCTGGTGGGCGTCGGCGGTCGCGGCGGCGAGTTCGGCGGCGCGCGCGTTGTCGTTCTGGACGGCGCGCAGCCCGATCACCGCGAACACCGCCGCGCCGGCCATCACGATCGCCCCGGCGACGGACGCGGCGTGCACCTCGCTGGTGAACGCGGCACGGGCCGCGTCGACGAGGTGGGCGGAGGCGTCTCCCGAGAGCTTGCCGGCGGCCGCGAGGGCGCCGCCGATGGTTTCGCGGGCGGGGTCCAGCGCGTCGGCGGGCACCCCGGCGGGGGCGTCCAGCGCGGGGCTGTTGCGGTAGACGGCGGCGCCGATGCTGCCCAGGACGGCGACACCGAGGGCGCCGCCGAGTTCCTGGCCGGTCTGGAGCAGCGCGGAGGCCGTGCCGGCGCGCTCCGGCGGCACCTGGCCGACGACGAGCTCGGTGACCAGGGTGAGGACGGGGGTGAGGCCGACGGCGAGCGCGATGATGCCGATCAGGATGAGGACCAGGCCGTCCTCGGCCGGGACCTGGGTGAGCATGAGCAGGGCGACGGTGGCGATGGCGAAGCCGGTGCCGATGATGTGGGCGGGCTTGACGGTGCGCACGAGGACGGTGGCGACGGGGACGACGGCGCCGACCGCGAGCGTGCCGGGGATGGTCCACAGCGCGGACTTCAGGGCGCTCATGCCGAGGACCGACTGCATGTACTGGGTGCTGAACAGCGAGTACCCGACCAGGGTGAAACAGGCCAGCATGTTGACGGTCACCGACGCGCCGAAGGCACGGTTGCGGAACAGTTCGACGTCGACCATCGGGTCGGTGCTGGTGCGCTGGCGGCGCAGGAAGACCGGCGCGAGGGCCAGACCGACGACGATGGCGGCGATGTAGGGGACGGAGAACCCGTCCACGGCGATCCGCTTGAAGCCGTAGATGACCGGAAGTACGACGGCCAGCGAGAGCGCGGCGCTGATGAGGTCGAACTTGCCGGCCGCGGCGTCGCGGAACTCGGGCAGCAGGAACGGCGCCGACACCAGCAGGAGCAGCATCACGGGGACGTTGATGAGGAAGACGGAGCCCCACCAGAAGCCGTTGAGGAGGGCGCCGCTGACCACGGGGCCCAGAGCCGCGCCGGCGGCCATGCCGGTGGACCACACGGCGACGGCGGTGCGCCGCTGGGTCTGGTCGCGGAACAGATTGCGGATCAGCGCGAGGGTCGAGGGCATCAGGGTCGCGCCGCCGATGCCCTGGAGGGCCCGGGCGGAGATCACCATCTCGGGGTTGGAGGCGTAGGCGGCCAGCAGCGAGCCGGCCGCGAACACGACGGCGCCGATGAGCAGGAGACGGCGGCGGCCGATCCGGTCGCCGAGTGCGCCCATGGTGAGCAGGACGCCCGACAGGACGAAGCCGTAGATGTCGATCATCCACAGCTGTTCGCTGCCGGAGGGGCGCAGGTCCTCGCTGATGGAGGGGATGGCGAAGTAGAGAACCGTCAGGTCCATGGAAACGAGCAGCACGGGCAGGAGCAGGACGCCGAGGGCGATCCATTCCTTGCGGCCTGCTTTGGCCTCCGGTCCGGCGTGGTCGTTCTCGCTCAGGGAGCTGGTCATGGGGACTGTCCAATGCTTTTGTGACGGGGGCGTGTACCAGTGAACGGACCGGAGGGCCGGGCGCGCCCGGGTGAGGGCGGGAACAGGGGTGAAAACAGGGGTGGGGCGGACGGCGGAACAGGGGTCGTCGCGGTGGGTTTTCAGCCGTTCGCGGTGGCGAGTTCCGCCAGCGCCCTGCGGTCGGTCTTGCCGTTGGGGGTGAGGGGAAGGCCGGGGAGCAGCGCGACCTTGCGCGGCACCATGTACTCGGGCAGCGTCTGCTTGCAGAACGCGCTGATCACCACGGGGTCGGCGGTGAAGCCGCGGGCGGGGACGACGTACGCGTACAGCTCCGGGTCTTCGCCGGGGCGCGGCCGGACGACCGCCGCGGCCGCTTCGACGCCGGGGAACTCCAGGAGCCTGCGTTCGATCTCGCCGAGTTCCACGCGGTTGCCGCGGATCTTCACCTGGAGGTCGGACCGGCCCACGAAGTACAGCTCACCACTCTCGCCGCGGTATGCCAAGTCGTTCGACTTGTAGACCACTTGACCGGAGCGGGGGTTGAGCGGGTCGGGGACCAGGGCGGCCCGGGTGGCCTGGGGGTCGTCCCAGTAGCCGGTGAAGAGGGAGGGTCCGCGCAGGTGGATCTCCCCGACCGCGCCCGGCTCCTCGACGGGCCGGCCCTCCTCGTCGAGCAGCAGCATCTCGGCGCCCGGGTAGGCGAAGCCGATGGAGAGCCTGTCGGCTCCCTCGGGCAGCGGGTTCGGCACGTCGGTGAGGGAGAAGGCCATCGCCTCGGTGGGGCCGAAGCAGTTCACCACCCGGGCGTCGGGCAACAGGGCCTGCAGCTGGCGCAGTTCGGGCAGCGGGAACGCCTCGCCGGAGAACAGGACACCGCGCACCTGGCCCGCCAGCGCGGCCAGCCCCCCGGCCTCGTGGCGCAGCACGGGCCGCCAGATGGAGGGGACGCCGTCGACCTGGGTGGCGCCGGTGTCGGTGAGGAAGCGCAGCAGCCGGCGGGGCCAGTGCATCAGCTCGCGCGGTACGGGGATCAGCTGCGCGCCGGATCCCAGCGCGAGGCCGATGTCGAGCAGGGCGAAGTCGAACTGCAGTGGTGAAGTGCTGGCCAGCCGGTCCCGGTCCGTGACGATGCCGTGCCGGAGCATCCCGCGGTAGAAGGACAGGACCCCTCGGTGGCTCATGACGACGCCCTTGGGGCGCCCCGTGGTGCCCGAGGTGAAGATCATGTAGGCGGCGTCGGTGGTGACCGGCTCCCGCCGGTGGCGCACGCGCGGCGCGGGCGGACGCTCGACCACCACGCCGTCGGGGCCGAAGCGGGCGGTGCCGATGGTGTCGGGCACCCCCTCCCGGCGGCCGGACGTGGTCTGCAGGTGCAGCGCCGGCTCGGCGGTGGCGGTGATCGCCAGCAGCCTGGCGGTGGGCACTTCCGGGCTCACCGGGATGAAGGTGAGCCCGAGCATCGAGCAGGCCAGCAGCATCGCCACCGCCGAGGCGGAGTTGTCGGACTCCAGGACGACGCGGTCCGCGATGTCCAGGCCGAGGGCGTCCAGGGTCAGGGCGTAGTCGTGGGCCCGGCGCTCCAGTTGCCGGTAGGTCAGCACCCGGGAGGTGCCGTCGTCGCCGGCCTCCCAGACGGCCGGGCTGTCCGGCGCGGTCCTGGCCGCGGCCAGCATGAACTCGTGGATCCGCTCGGCCGGTCCGTGGACCTCGGCCGGGCGCACCGTGCTCAGGGTCACCGTCGTGTCACCTCTGCTCGTCATCGGTTGGGTTCCGCCCGCGTGGAGTTCGGGGCGTCTGCACGGTCATGCGGCGTCTGCACGGTCATCGGGAGATCCGCTCCTTGAGCTCCGTCAGCCACCGGTCGATGACGGGTGCCGTCGTGTCGACGTGCTGCTCGACGATCGTGAAGTGGGTGCCGGGGACGGTCGCCACCGTGTCGGCGCCCTCCCAGTCGGCCTGCCAGGCGGCTTCGGGCGCGTCCTGTGCGATGGCCGAGTCCTCGGCCTGGGCGAACAGGTCGCCGGCCCGGACGAACAGCACCGGCGCCTCGATCCGGTCCTGCCGGAACTGCGGCAGCAGTTCCACGTACCGGCCCATCGCGGACAGCTCGGCACTGCTGAACGAGCCGAGCGTGGCCGCCTTGTCGGGGACCGCGAACGCCATCTGGTCGAAGAGCGCGTCGTTGGTCGCGCCCATGTAGTACGTGTCCAGCAGGACGAGTCCGGCCGGCCGCACCCCGTGGGTCCGCTCCAGCCGGGCCACCGTGGCATGGGCCAGCAGGCCGCCCGAGGAGAAGCCGAGCAGCGCGAACGGTTCACCGTCCGCGGCCCGCAGCACGGCCTCGGCCAGTACGTCGACCGCCGCGTCGAAGGACTCCGGCAGCGACTCGCCGCGCCCGAACCCGGGGGTGGGGAGACCGGACACCGGCATCGAGAGACGGGCCGCGAGCCGGGCGTGCTGGTGCACACCGCCGGCCACGGTCGGCGTGCTCAGGCAGATCAGCCGGGGCGGCTGCGGGCCCTCGGCGGGCCGGAGGTGGCGGGCGCCGTACGACACCGCCGCGGGCAGTTCCGCGAGGTCCGCGGCCGAGCCGAAGGAGGGCCGCAGTGCGGCCACCGACCGCAGCATGGCCAGGCCGGGCTGGAGGTTGCCCGACGTGATCGCGTCGAGGAACAGCCCGTACAGGGTGTCGTCGAGCGGGCTGTCGGACGGGGCGGCCGAAGCGGCGGCCCGTCCCGGTTCGCCCTGCGCGGCCGCCAGCCGGGCGGCGAGCAGCCGGGCCAGTTCGAGCGGGTTCCTGCTGTCGAAGACGACCATCGCCGGCAGTGCCAGGCCGGAGGCGGCGTTCAGCCGGTTGCGCAGCTCCACCGCGGTGAGCGAGTCGAACCCGGCTTCCAGGAAGCCGGCTTCGGCGTCCACCGCGCTCGGATCGGCGTGTCCGAGCACCTCGGCGGCGTGGGTGAGCACGGCGTCGAGCACCGTCCGCTCGCGGTCGGCCTCGCCGAGACCGCGCAGCCGCTCGCGCAGCGCTCCGGCGTCGGTGGCCGCGGCGGCCGCCCCGGCCCGGCGGCGGGCGGTGGGTGCGAGCCCCCGCAGCAGCGCCGGCACCTCGTCGGTACGGGCCCGCAGGGCGCCCGTGTCGACCCGCAGCGGGACGAGCGCCGGGGCGTCGGCCGCGACCGCCGCGTCGAAGAGCCACAGGCCCTCCTCCTCGGAGAGCGCGGGGGTTCCGGTACGGCGCATGCGCTGGAGGTCGGCCTCGCCGAGCCACTGGCTCAGCCCCGTCTCGGTGTCCCACAGGCCGAAGGCCATCGAGGTGGCGGCCAGGCCGGCGGAGCGGCGGTGCTGGGCGAGGGCGTCGAGGAAGACGTTGGCCGCCGCGTAGTTGCCCTGCCCGGCGGCCATGACGAGGCCGCCGGCGGAGGAGAACAGCGCGAAGGCGGTCAGGTCGTGCCCGGCCGTCAGCTCGTGCAGGTACCAGGCGGCGTCCGCCTTGGCCCGCAGGACGTGGTCCACCTGCTCGGGGGTGAGCGCACCGATCAGCCCGTTGTGCGCCACGCCCGCCGCGTGCACGACGCCGCGCAGGGGGTGCGCCGGGTCGATCGAGCCGAGCAGCGCGGCGACCGCCGCGCGGTCTGAGACGTCGCAGGCGGCGATCTCCACCTCGGCCCCCAGCGCGGCGAGTTCGTCGCGCAGGCCCGCCGCGTTGGGGGCGCCGGGACCCCGCCGGCTGGTGAGGACCAGATGGCGGACACCGTGCTCGCTGACGAGGTGCCGGGCGACGAGGGCGCCGAGCCCTCCGGTACCGCCGGTGATCAGGACCGTGCCGTCGGCGTCCCAGGGGCTCTCTGCGGTCACCGCGGCGGACCGGGCGAGCCGCGGGGCGAGCACCGTGTCCCGGCGGACGGCCAGTTCCGGCTCGTCGGTGGCGAGGGCCGCGGCCAGCGCCTTCGGGGACACCTCGGTCCCCTCCACGTCCAGCAGGACGAACCTGCCGGGGTTCTCCGCCTGCGCGGCGCGGACCAGGCCCCAGACCGGGGCCTGCCGTACGTCGACGGGGTCGCCGTCCGAGACGGCCGCCGCGGCCCGGGTGACGAGGACCAGCCTGGAGTGCTCGAACGCCGGCTCCACGAGCCACCGCTGGACGGCGGCGAGGGCGGTGTGCACTGCGGTACGCATCCCGGCGGTGACGTCGTCGGCCCCCGCGCCGGATCCCGGGCCACCCGGGAGCACCGGCAGCAGCACGGTGTCCGGTACGTCCGCGCCCTGCGTGCCGAGCGCGTCCAGCCCCGGGGCCACCGGAACCCCGGCGACCTCCAGGCCCGGGCCCGCGATCGTCCACGGCCCGCGCGGCCCGGACCCGCCCCGCACCGGCTGCCATTCGACGGCCAGCAGCGCGTCCCGGAACCCGCCGGCGCCCAGCTGCCCGGCGGCCACCGGCCGCAGCAGCAGGGCGGCGACGGAGGCCACGGGCCCGCCCGCCGGGTCGGTGAGGTCGAGGCGTACGGCGTTGCGCTGCCCCTCGACGGGGGCGAGCCGGACCCGTACGGCGGTCGCGGACGCGGCGTGCAGGGTGACGCCCGCCCAGGAGAACGGGAGCAGGGCCTGCCCGCCGTCCTCGTCGGCGCCGAGACCACCGAAGCCGAGCGCGTGCATCGACGCGTCGAGCAGCGCCGGGTGGAGTCCGAACCGCCCGGCGTCGGCGTGCGCCTGTTCGGGCAGCTCGATCTCGGCGTAGAGGGCATCGCCGAGCCGCCAGGCGGCCGTCAGGCCCCGGAAGACCGGCCCGTAGCCGAAGCCGCGTTCCGCGAGCCGGTCGTACAGCTGCTCGGTGTCCAGCTCCTCGGCGCCGACGGGCGGCCACACGGCGGGGCCGTCACCGGCCGGCCCGGCGCCGGCCGGGGCGAGGAAGCCGTCGGCGTGCCGGGTCCACGGCTCGTCGGGCCGGTCCTCCGGGTGCGAGTAGATCTGAACGGGCCGCCTGGCCCGGTCGTCGGGTTCCCCGACGACGACCTGCACGGCGACGCCCCCGCGTTCGGGGAGGACGAGCGGTGCCTGGAGGGTGAGTTCCTCCAGCTGCGCGCACCCGACGTGGTCGCCGGCCTGGAGCGCGAGCTCCACGAAGCCGGTACCGGGGAGGAGGACGCTGCCGTGGACGGCGTGGTCGGCCACCCAGGGCTGCGCGTCCGGTGAGATGCGGGCGGTGAAGGTCACCGCTTCGGAATCCGGGGCGGCCAGGACGGCGGCCAGCAGCGGGTGGTGCAGGGCCACCTGGCCGACCGCGACGGCACCGGTGGCGGGCTTGGCGGCGTCGACCCAGTAGCGGCTGCGCTGGAAGGCGTACGTGGGCAGCTCGACGCGGCGGGCGCCGCGGCCGGCGTAGTAGGCCGCCCAGTCGACGGGCACGCCGTCCACGTGGAGCTGTGCGAGGGCCGTGACCAGCGACTCGGGTTCACCGCGGTCCTTGCGCAGGGCCGCCGCCGAGAGGGCACGGTCCGTGCTGAGGCTCTGCTGGGCGAGGCCGGTGAGGACCCCGCCGGGGCCGATCTCCAGGAACCGGGTGGCGCCCTGCTGCTCCAGGGTCCGTACGGCGTCGGCGAACCTGACCGCCTCCCGGACCTGGCCGACCCAGTACTCCGGGGACTGCCAGGCCTCGGACAGCTCACCGGTGACGGTGGAGACCACCGGTATCCGCGGAGCGGAGTACGTCAACCGGGCCGCTACCGCGCCGAACTCGTCCAGCATCGGGTCCATCAACGCCGAGTGGAAGGCGTGCGAAACCGCGAGCCGGCTGGTCTTGCGGCCGGCAGCCGTGAAGTGCTCCCCCACCGCCAGCACGGCGGCCTCCACACCCGATACGACGACCGAGTCCGGGCCGTTGACCGCCGCGACGGACACGCCGTCGGTGAGGTACGCCAGCACCTCGTCCTCCGTCGCCTGCACCGCGAGCATCGCGCCCCCGGCAGGCAGCGCCTGCATCAACTGTCCTCGTGCGACGACCAGTTCGGCCGCATCCGCGAGCGACAGCACACCGGCGACGTGCGCGGCGGCCAGCTCACCGATCGAATGCCCGGCAACGACGTCGGGCGTCACACCCCACGCCTCCACCAGCCGGAACAAGGCCACCTCAAGCGCGAACAGTGCGGGCTGGGTGATCGCGGTGGCGTTCAGCGCCTCCGCATCCTCACCCCACACCACCTCACGCAACGACCGCCCCAGCTGCCGGTCGACCTCGACACACACCGCGTCGAACGCCGCCGCGAACACCGGGAACGCCTCGTACAGCCCACGCCCCATCCCGAGGCGCTGCGCACCCTGCCCCGTGAACAGGAACGCCGTCTTGCCGCTCCGGCGTGCCTGGTCCCGTACGACCGCGGGTGCGTTGCGGCCCTGGGCCAGCGCGGTCAGGCCGCGCAGCAGCTCCGCGCGTTCGGTGCCCACGACCACGGCCCGGTGGGCGAACGTGGTCCGCGACGTGGTCAGGGAGAGCCCGATGTCCGCCGCGTCGGTGTCCGGCCCGGCGGAGACCCGCTCCAGCAGACGCTCCGCCTGAGCGGCCAGCGCCTGCGGGGACTTCGCCGACAGCACCCACGGCGTGGCGGGCAGTTCGGACCGGTCAGCGGACTCGTCCGGTGCCGCAGGGGCTTCCTCGACGATCACGTGGGCGTTGGTGCCACTGATGCCGAACGAGGAGACGGCTGCCCGGCGGGGCCGGTCCGCGGCCTCCCACGGGCGCGCCTCGGTCAGCAGCTCCACCCGGCCCGCCTCCCAGTCCACCTGGTCCGAGGGCGCGTCCACGTGCAGGGTCTTGGGCAGGAGGCCGTGGCGCATCGCCATGACCATCTTGATGATTCCGGCGACGCCGGCCGACGCCTGCGTGTGCCCCATGTTGGACTTGATGGAGCCCAGCCACAGCGGCCGGTCCGCGGGCCGGTCCTGGCCGTAGGTGGCCAGCAGTGCCTGCGCCTCGATGGGGTCGCCGAGGGTGGTTCCGGTGCCGTGCGCCTCGACCGCGTCGACCTCCGCCGGGGCGAGTCCGGCGTTCGCCAGCGCCTGGCGGATGACCCGCTGCTGCGAGGGGCCGTTCGGGGCGGTCAGGCCGTTGCTGGCACCGTCCTGGTTGAGCGCGGAGCCGCGGACGACGGCGACGACCGGGTGGCCGTTGCGGCGCGCGTCGGACAGCCGCTCCAGCAGCAGCACGCCCGCGCCCTCACCCCAGGCGACCCCGTCGGCCGAGGCTGCGAAGGACTTGGACCGGCCGTCGGGGGCGAGCCCGCGCTGCCGGCTGAACTCGACGAACATGCCGGGGGTGCCCATGACGGCCACACCGCCGGCGAGCGCGAGGTCGCACTCCCCGGACCGCAGGGCCTGGGCGGCCAGGTGCAGGGCGACCAGCGACGACGAGCAGGCGGTGTCGACGGTGACCGACGGTCCTTCGAGGCCGAGGGTGTACGACGTGCGGCCGGAGACGAGGCTGCCGCCGCTGCTGGCCGCGGCCTCCACCCCGAGCGCGTAGTCGTGGTACATGACGCCGGCGAACATGCCCGTCGCCCCGCCCTTGAGGGTGGTGGGGTCGATGCCGGCCCGCTCGATGGCCTCCCAGGACACTTCCAGCAGCAGCCGCTGCTGCGGGTCCATCATCAGCGCCTCGTTGGGGCTGATGTCGAAGAAGACCGGGTCGAACTCGGCGGCGTCGTAGAGGAATCCGCCTTCCCGGGCGTACGTACGGCCGGGCGCGCCGGGCTCCGGGTCGTAGACCTCCGGATCCCAGCCCCGGTCGGCGGGGAACCCGCCGATCGCGTCGACCCCCTCCGCCACCAGCTTCCACAGCTCCTCGGGGGTGGTCACACCGCCCGGGTAGCGGCACCCCATGCCGACGATGACGATCGGATCGTCCGCGTCCGCTCCGCCGGCGGAGGAGAGGGCGCGGGCGGGCGCGGGGGCGGTGCGGGCGGAGCCGGCGACCTCGGTACCGATGTGGTCGGCGACGGCCCGGGCGGTCGGGTAGTCGAAGATCAGCGTGGCGGGCAGCCGCAGCCCGGTCGCGGAGCCGAGCCGGTTGCGCAGCTCGACCGCGGCCAGGGAGTCGAAGCCCAGCTCGCTGAACGCCCGCTCCGGCTCGATCGCGTCGGCCGAGGCGTGTCCGAGTACGCCGGCGACCTGGGTCCGTACGAGGTCGAGCAGGGCGGCGCTGCGGTCGGCGGCCTCCAGGCCGGCGAGGCGGGCGGCCAGGCCGTCGGCGCCGTCCGAGGACCGGGCGGCCCGGCGTACCGGGACGCGCACGATGCCCCGCAGCAGGGCGGGCAGCTCATCGGCCCGGCCGCGCAGGACGTTCGCGTCGATGCGCAGGGGCACCACGGCGGGGAGTCCCGAGTTCAGGGAGAGAGTGAAGAGGGCGAGTCCCTCGTCCTGGGTGAGGGCGGGCAGCCCCTGGGCAGCCATGCGCTGTTCGGCGAGGTCGAGCATGGTGGTCATGCCGGTGTTGACGCCCCAGAGGCCGAAGGCCATCGATGTCGCCGGCAGACCCTCCGCACGCCGGTGAGCAGCCAGCACGTCCAGGAACACGTTCGCCGCCGCGTAATTGCCCTGACCGGCCGCCAGCACCAGACCACCGGCCGAGGAGAACAT
>NZ_JBSGYT010000057.1:0-51340 GCF_053610645.1 Streptomyces sp. NPDC054883
CGATCCGCAAACACCGGCGAAGCCTCCAGCAGCCCCGCACCCATCCCCACCCACTGCGTCCCCTGCCCCGGGAAGACCAGTACGCGACGGCCGGTCTCACCCGCCACCCCGTGTACGGCGGACCGTTCCAGGCGGGTCAGGAATTCCTCGCGGTCGGCCGCCAGGACCACGGCCCGGTGGCCGAAGGTCGTGCGGGCGGCGGCGAGGGTCCAGGCCACGTCGGGGAGGGCCAGCTCCGGGCCGTGCTCGACGCGCGCGCTGAGCTGGGCGGCCTGGTCGCGGAGGCCTTCGGCGGTGCGGCCGGAGACGACGAAGGGGAGCACGGGCAGCCGTCGGCCCGGTACGGCCGCTTCCGCCGCCGGGGCCTCTTCGAGGACGAGGTGGGCGTTGGTGCCGCCCATGCCGAAGGAGGAGACGCCCGCGAGGCGGCGCCGGCCGGGCTCCTCGTTCCACGGTTCCAGCTCGGTCTGGACGCGCAGGTTCAGCTCGTCGAGCGGGATGCCGGGGTTGGCGCTCGTGTAGTTGAGGCTCGGCGGGAGTTCCCCTTCGCGGACGGTGAGCGCGGCCTTGAGGAGGCCGACGAGTCCGGCCGCGCCCTCGAGGTGGCCGACGTTGGTCTTGGCGGAGCCGACCGCGAGGGGGGCCGCGGCGCGGGCTCCGGTCCGGGCCGTGCCGAGGACGGCGCCGAGGGCCGCGGCTTCGACGGGGTCGCCCGCGCGGGTGCCGGTGCCGTGGAGTTCCACGAAGCGGACGTCGCCGGGCCGGACGCCGGCCCGGTCGTAGGCCTCGCGGAGCACCGCTTCCTGGGCGGCCCGGTCGGGGGTGGTCAGGCTCGGCCCGCCGCCGTCGTTGTTGACGGCGCCGCCCTTGATGACGGCGTGCACGGGGTCGCCGTCGGCGAGGGCCCGGCGCAGTGGCTTGAGTACGACGGCGGCTCCGCCCTCGCCGCGTACGTAGCCGTTGGCGCGGGCGTCGAAGGTGTAGCAGCGGCCGTCCGGGGACAGCGCCCCCATGAGCTCCATGACGGAGGTGCTCTCGTCGGCCAGGATGAGGCTGACCCCGCCCACGACGGCGAGTTCCGTCTCCCCTCGGCGCAGGCTCTCGCAGGCGAGGTGGACGGCGACGAGCGAGGAGGACTGGGCGGTGTCGACGGCCATGCTGGGGCCGCGCAGGCCGAGGAGGTAGGAGAGGCGGTTGGCGGCCATGGCGCGGTGCCGGCCGGCCGCGCTGTAGCCGCCGGCGGAGCCTTCGGTGCGCTGGGCGAGGGTGGCGTAGTCGTCGGAGGCGATGGCGACGTACACCCCGGTGCGGGTGCCGGAGAGCCGGGCGGGGACGATGCCCGCGTGTTCCAGTGCCTCCCAGCCGAGTTCGAGTACGAGTCGCTGCTGGGGGTCGGTGGCGGCTGCCTGGGCCGGGCTCATCCCGAAGAATTCGGCGTCGAATTCCCCGTGGTGGTCCAGGGCCGCGCGCCAGGTGCCGTCCTTTTGCCGGGAGACGGACTGGCGGCCGGTGCGGAGCAGTTGCCAGAATTCTTCCGGGTTCGCCGCTCCGGGCAGTCGGCAGGACATCCCCACGACGGCTATGTCGTTTTCACCAACGTGCTGCTCACCGGTCTTGGGGGTCATTGCTTCTCCATGGCCAGGGACGAGACGAAAATGTGCAGGATTCGCAAGCTGTGAAGGACGCCGGAGCGTGGAGGGCGCGAGTACGCAGCGGGCCGGGCGCGCGCCCCGGACGGTTACCAGGCGACGGGGAGTTCCACCGGTCCTCGGACGAGCATTCCCTCGTGCCAGGCGAGTTCGTCGGCGGGGACCGCGAGCCGCAGTCCGGGGAGCCGGGTGACGAGGGCTTCGAGGGCGCACTGGAGTTCGGCGCGGGCCAGTGGTGCGCCGAGGCAGTAGTGGGGGCCCTGGCCGAAGGCGATGTGCGGGTTGTCGGCGCGGTCGAGGACGAGGTCGGAGGCGTTCTCGAAGACGCTCTCGTCGCGGTTGGCGGAGGCGAGGGAGTAGACGACGGCTTCACCGGCGCGGATGGTGACGCCGCCGATCTCCACGTCTTCGGTGGCGATCCGGGTGGGGCCGACGCTGGCCCAGAGGGGGACGACGCGCAGGAGTTCCTCGACGGCGGAGGGGACGAGTTCGGGCCGGGCGCGCAGTTCCTCGTACCGGCTGCGGTCGCGCAGCAGGAGGGCGACGTGGCCGGCGAGCTGTCCGGCGGTGGTCTCGTGCCCGCCGATGAGCATGCCGCCCACCAGCATGAGCAGTTCGTTCTCGCTGAGCTTCTCGCCTTCGTCGTGGGCTTCGACGAGGGCGCTGAGCAGGTCGTCTTCGGGTTGGGCGCGGCGTTCGGCGACGTAGCCGCGCAGGTAGTCGGCGTACTGCTCGGCGGCTTCGGCGACTTCCTGTTCGGTGTAGCGGCTGGTGGACATGAGGGCTTCGGTGAAGGCGCGGAAGACGTGCCGGTCCCCGTGCGGGATGCCGAGCATTTCGCAGATGACGGCGGTGGGCAGCGGCAGGGCGAGGCGCTGGACGAGGTCGGCGGGGCCGCCTTCGGCGACGAGTGCGTCGATGAGTCCGTGGGTGATCTCGGCGATGCGGGGGCGCAGCTCGGCGACGCGGCGGGCGGTGAAGGCGCGGGAGACCAGTCGGCGCAGGCGGGCGTGGCTCTCGGGCGGCATGCCCATAAGGCCGACGGAGTCCAGGCCGCGCGGGGCGGCGCGGGGGACCTCGCGGTCGGCGCCGGCGTGCATGCTCAGCCGCGGGTCGGCCGAGGCCTTCTTGATGTCGGCGTGCCGGGTGAGGAGCCAGGCTTCGCCGCCATAGGGCATGAGCACCCGGGCCACCGGCTCACCGGCCCGCAGTTCGGCGTACGCCGGGTCGAGTTCGAGGTCGACGCGGTCACCGAAGGGGTACGTCCGGACGGATCCGGAAGCGGCGGCATGAGGGCAGGTCATGGCTGGATCTCCTCTGTACGGGACCTTTGCCACCCAACAACAGTGCGCCGTGGTCTCCGCGAGGATGAATGGGAGTATGTCAACTCGGGCGTATTCGCTTTGGGCGGTCGAGCGCCGGTCGAGTCGAATTCCATGGGGAATTGAGAACTCCGGCACAGGGTCGCGGCCACGAGGTCGACCCGTCGGACACTGTGTCAAGTCCGTACTTGCGCCCTGCGGCCGGTCCCCCGTAATTTCCGTTGCATCGACAAGCCATATCCATTTTTGCTTCGAAAGGCTGGCTCGATGGCGCATATCGCCTTCTTCATTCTCCCTGCGGCGGGTCATGTGAATCCGACGCTGTCCGTGGCGCGGGAGCTCGTCGCGCGCGGCCACCGGGTCAGCTACGCCCTGTCGGAGAACTACGCCGAACGGGTGCTCGCGACGGGCGCGGAGTTCCTCCCGTACCCGATGGACCAGGACCGGTTCCTGGCGACGATGGTGCCGCAGCAGGACTCGGCCGCGTACACGGACCAGCAGGAGTTCGTGAACATGATGAAGTGGATGCTGGAGCTGACGCGGCAGACCCTTCCGGCGTTCGAGGCGCACTTCGAGGACGCGCGGCCGGACGTGTTCGTGTGCGATCCGTCCTCGTTCTGGAGCGGGCACATCCTCGCGGCGAAGTGGGGTGTCCCCGTCATCCGCAGCACGCCCACGTACGTGGCGAACGAGCACTGGTCGCTGCACCCGCCGGTGGACACGGCCGAGGAGCAGCAGGAGGACCCGGAGACGGGCGAGCTGTTCGGTGTGGTCGCGGAGCTGCTGGCCGAGCACGGCGTGGACAAGAGCATCGGCGCGTTCGCCGACGACGTCCACTCGGGGCCGGCGCTGGTGTACCTGCCGCGCGCGTTCCAGTACGCGGGGGAAACGTTCGGCGAGGAGGTCGGGTTCGTCGGCCCTTGTACGAGCGCGAACAGCTTCCACGGCGCGTGGGAGGCCCCGGCCACGGGCCGGCCGCTGGCACTGATCAGTCTGGGCACCCTGTACAACAAGCAGCCCTCCTTCTTCCGCGCCTGCGTCGAGGCCTTCGCGGACCTCGACTGGGACGTGGTGATCGCGCACGCCGGCGGAGTGGATCCCGCGGAGCTGGGTGAGGTTCCGGCGCACGTGCGCGTGCACGAGTTCGTACCGCAGGGCGAGGTGCTGCGGCACGCCACCTTGATGATCAACCACGGAGGTACGAGCACGGTGCTCCAGGCCGTCTCCGAGGGAGTGCCGGTGATCTGCGTGCCGCAGATGGCCGAGCTGCACGCGACCGCGACGCGGGTGGAGCAGCTGGGTGTGGGCGCCAAGATCCTGCGCAAGGACATCTCGCCGGAGCTGATCCGCGAGACCGTCCTCGCGGTCGCCGGTGACGCGAAGGTGCGCGACGCGGTGGCCCGGCTGCGCCACGAGATCGAGTCGGCGGGCGGTCCCACGGCCGCCGCGGACGCGATCGAGCGGCTGGTGGCGCCCGTGCCCGCCGCCGCCTGACCCCCGCGCCCTGGCCGGCGCCCCTCCCCCTCCTCCCTCCCGCCCCCCACTTCTGCCGTACCAGAGCTGAGGAAGCCGACATGACGACACAGACCACGGACCTCGCCGCCCAGGACGAGGCCGCCCTGGACGGGGCGCCGGCCGCCGAGGCGCCGCACCCGCTGGCCCAGCCGGAGGGCGCCAACGCCGAGCAGCTGCTGGAGTGGTTCGCGCGCGCCCGTGCCGAGGCGCCCGTCTTCTACGACGCGACGCGCTTCGCGTGGCAGGTCTTCTCGTACGAGGACTACAACACCGTCTCCACGAACCCACAGATCTTCTCCTCGGACTTCTCGCCGGTCTTCCCGGTCCCGGAGGAGCTGGCCCTGCTGATGGGTCCGGGTACCTTCGGCGGCATCGACCCGCCCAAGCACGGTCCGCTGCGCCGGCTGGTCAGCCAGGCGTTCACCCCGCGCCGGATGGCCGCGCTGGAACCGCGGATCGAGGAGATCACCCGGGAGCTGCTCGCGGGTCTGGGCGGCCGGACGGAGATCGACGCGGTCACGGACCTCGCGTATCCGCTGCCGGTGACGGTGATCGCGGAGCTGCTGGGGGTGCCGGCGGCGGACCAGGACCTGTTCCGCGAGTGGGTCGACGTCATCCTCAACAACGAGGGGATGGAGTACCCGAACCTGCCGGACGACTTCGCGGAGACGATGGGTCCGGCCATCAAGGAGTGGGCGGCGTACCTGTACGCGAAGATCGCCGAGAAGCGGGCGGAGCCGACCGACGACCTGATGAGCGGGCTCATCGAGTCCGAGGTCGAGGGCCGGCGGCTGACGGACGAGGAGATCGTCAACATCGTGGCACTGCTGCTGACGGCGGGCCACATCTCCAGTGCCACGCTGCTGGGCAACCTGCTCATCGTGCTGGACCGGCACCCCGAGGCGCAGGCCGAGCTGCGCGCCGACCGTTCGCTGATCCCGGGCGCCATCGAGGAGACGCTGCGTTTCCGGGGCCCGTTCAACAACATATTCCGGCTGCTGACGCAGGACACCGACATCCTGGGCGTGCCGATGAAGGCCGGTCAGATGGTGACGGCGTGGAGCGCCTCGGCCAACCGTGACGGCGCGCAGTTCCCGGACCCGGACACCTTCGACATCCGCCGGTCCGCGAACAAGCACATGGCGTTCGGGCACGGCATCCACCACTGCCTGGGCGCGTTCCTGGCGCGGATCGAGGCCAAGGTCTTCCTGAACCTGTTCTTCGACACGTTCTCCGCGTTCTCGGTGGGCCACGACGAGGCGCAGTTCTACGAGGCCGACGAGCTGACCGCCCGCCATCTGCCGGTCTCCGTCGTCCGCGGCTGAGGCGTCCGCGCCGAGGAACCCGACCGGGTCCGGACCAGGCAACGAGGGAGCGCGATCGCATGTCCGTGGGCATCACCACAGAAGCGAAGGTGGGCAGGGTCAAACCCTGCGCCTTCATCGACTTGGAGCAGCACAACGACGAGCGGGGCAACCTGTCCGTCGTGGAGTCCGAATGGACGGCGGGCTTCCCGATCCGGCGGGTGTACTACCTGCACGACCCGGACCCGGGTTCCTCGCGGGGCGGTCACGCGCACCGGGCGCTGGAGCAGCTGATCATCGCCGTGCACGGCAGTTTCACGATCACCGTGGACGACGGCGAGCGCCGGGCCCGGTACGAGCTGGACGACGCCGGCCGGGGCCTGTACGTCGGCCCGATGGTGTGGCGCGACCTCAGCGGCTTCTCCGAGGGCGCGGTCGCCCTGGTCCTGGCCTCGCTGCACTACGACGAGGCGGACTACTACCGCGACTACGAGGAGTTCCTGGCCGACGCGCGGAGGCCGGGGTGACGGCGACGGCGGTGCCGCGGAGCGCCGCGCCGACGCAGCACCGCGTCCCCTTCCACGACCTGCGGGACCTGCACGCGCTGGACGGGGTACGGGAGGAACTCGACGCTGCGGTGCTGCGGGTGACCCGGTCCGGCCGGTACCTGCTGGGGGCGGAACTGGCCGCCTTCGAGGAGGAGTTCGCGCGGTATTGCGAGAACGCGCACTGCGTGGGACTGGGCAGCGGCCTGGACGCCCTGGAGCTGACGCTGCGGGCGCTGGGGATCGGGGAGGGTGACGAGGTCGTCGTCCCCGGGCACACCTTCATCGCGACGTGGCTGGCGGTGTCCGCGACCGGTGCCCGCCCGGTGCCGGTTGAGCCGGAGCCGGATTCGTTCCTGATCGACCCGGAGCGGCTGGCGGCCGCGATCGGCCCGCGCACCAAGGCGGTCATGCCGGTGCACACGTACGGGCACCCGGTGGACCTGGACGCGATCGACGCCGTGACCGCGCCCCGCGGCATCCCGGTCGTGGAGGACGCGGCGCAGGCGCACGGGGCCCGCTACCGGGGCCGGCGCATCGGCTCCCGCTACGCGGCGGCGTTCAGCTTCTACCCGGGCAAGAACCTGGGCGCGCTGGGCGACGGCGGCGCCGTGGTCACCGCCGACCGGGAGCTGGCGGAGCGGATCCGGTTGCTGCGCAACTACGGCTCCCGCGAGAAGTACCGGCACGAGGCGCGCGGCACCAACTCCCGCCTGGACGAGATCCAGGCGGCGGCGCTGCGCGTGAAGCTGCCCCGGCTGGACGGCTGGAACGCCCGCCGGGACGCCGTCGCCGCCCGTTACGGCGAGGGGCTCGCCGGCCTGCCCGGGATCACCGTCCCGGCCGTCCGCTCCTGGGCGGGGCCGGTCTGGCACCAGTACGTACTGCGCACGCCGCACCGCGACCGGCTGCGGCGTGCGCTGACCGGCGCCGGGGTGGAGAGCCTGGTCCACTACCCGGTCGCCGTCCACCGGTCGGATGCCTACGCGGGCACCGTCGCCGGCGAGCTGCCCCACTCCGAGCGTCTGGCCGCCGAGGTGCTGAGCCTGCCCATGGGGCCGCAGCTGACCGCGAAGGACGTAGAGACCGTCATCACGGCGGTCCGTGACGCCACGGAGAGCAGCCATGATTGAGGTTCCGTCCCTTCCCTCCCTCCCGTCCGTGTCGACGCTCGGCGGCGGCGGACCGCGCCGGCCGCTCAAGGGCATCGTCCTGGCCGGCGGGAGCGGCACCCGGCTGCGGCCGCTGACCGGGACGCTGTCGAAGCAGCTCCTGCCGGTGTACGACAAGCCGATGATCTACTACCCGCTGTCGGTGCTGATGCTGGCCGGCATCCGGGACATCCAGATCATCTCGGCCAAGAACCACCTGGAGATGTTCCGGGCCCTGCTCGGCGACGGCTCCCAGCTCGGCCTCGACCTCAACTACGCGGAGCAGGACGAGCCGCGCGGCATCGCGGAGGCCTTCCTCATCGGCGAGGAGCACATCGGCGACAGCCCGGTGGCGCTGATCCTGGGGGACAACGTCTTCCACGGCCCCGGTTTCTCCTCGCTGATCTCGCAGGCCGCCAGGCGGCTGGACGGCTGTGAGCTCTTCGGGTACCCGGTCCAGGACCCGCAGCGCTACGGCGTCGGCGAGGTGGACTCCGAAGGGCGGCTGGTGTCGCTGGTGGAGAAGCCGGTCAAGCCGCGCTCCAACCTCGCGGTCACCGGCCTGTACCTGTACGACAACGACGTGGTGGAGATCGCCCGCGGGCTGACCCCGTCGGCACGCGGCGAGCTGGAGATCACCGACGTCAACCGGGTCTACCTGGCGCAGGGCCGGGCCCGCCTCAACGAGCTGGGCCGCGGCTTCGCCTGGCTGGACATGGGCACGCACGACTCGCTGCTACAGGCCGGGCAGTACGTCCAGCTGCTGGAGCAGCGCCAGGGCGAGCGGATCGCGTGCGTCGAGGAGATCGCCCTGCGGATGGGGTTCATCAGCCACGAGCAGTGTTTCGCGCTCGGCCGCGAACTCGGCGACTCCAGCTACGGCAACTACGTGCGCCAGCTCGCCGGCCGGGCCGCGGCGGGCAAGGGGGCCGACTCCCCCGCCGCCTGAGCGCCCTCCAGGCCCCTCTCCCACCGCCCAACCCGTTCGCGGAAAGGCCTCTTCCACATGCGTGTCCTGGTGACCGGAGGTGCGGGCTTCATCGGCTCCCACTTCGTCAGAGAGCTGCTCGCCGGGTCCTACCCGGACCTGGGCGAGGGCGAGGTGGTGGTGCTGGACGCCCTCACCTACGCCGGGAACCTCGCGAGTCTCGACCCGGTGCGGGACCATCCCCGGCTGCGGTTCGTGCACGGTGACATCTGCGACGCCGGTCTGGTCGCCGGGCTGATGGCCGGGACCGCTCTGGTGGTGCACTTCGCCGCCGAGTCGCACGTCGACCGCTCGATCGCCGACGCCTCGGAGTTCGTACGGACCAACGTGCTCGGCACCCAGACGCTGCTCCAGGCCGCCGTCACCGCCGGTGTGGGCCGCTTCGTGCACGTCTCCACCGACGAGGTGTACGGGTCGATCGAGACGGGGTCGTGGCCGGAGGAGCACCCGCTGGCGCCCAACTCGCCGTACGCGGCCTCCAAGGCCGCCTCCGACCTCCTCGCGCTCGCCTGCCACCGCACGCACGGGCTGGAGGTGTGCGTGACGCGCTGCTCCAACAACTACGGCCCGTACCAGTTCCCCGAGAAGGCCATCCCGCTGTTCACCACCAACCTGATCGACGGGCTGGACGTCCCGCTGTACGGGGACGGCGGCAACAGCCGCGACTGGCTGCACGTCGACGACCACTGCCGCGGGATCGCGCTGGTCGCGGTCAAGGGCCGGCCCGGCGAGGTGTACAACATCGGCGGCGGCACCGAGCTGACCAACCTGGAGCTGACCGGGCGGCTGCTGGAGCTGTGCGGGCGCGACGCCTCCGCCGTGCGGCGGGTCGCGGACCGGGCGGCGCACGACCGCCGGTACTCGGTGGACATCGCGAAGATCGCCGCGGAGCTCGGGTACGCGCCGCGCGTACCGTTCGCCCGCGGGCTGGCCGGGACGGTGGCCTGGTACCGGGACAACCGCGCGTGGTGGGAGCCGCTGAAAGCGCGGGCGGCGCTGCCGGCGGCGCGCGGGGAGCGGCGGGCGGGGTCCCATGCGGATCGATGAGACCGTCCTGCCCGGTGCCTACCGGATCGTCCCCGACCGGATCGAGGACGAGCGCGGCCACTTCTACGAGGCCGCCCGGCACAGCCTGCTGACCAGCGAGACGGGCCTGGAGTTCACCGTCCGGCAGGTCAACAACTCCGTCTCGCGCCGCGGCACGCTGCGCGGCGTGCACTGCAACGACGTGCCCCCGGACGCGAGCAAGCTCGTCACCTGTGTGCGCGGGTCCGTCCTCGACTTCATGGTGGACCTGCGCGTCGGTTCGCCGGCCTTCGGCCGGCACGTCATGACCCGGCTGGACGCCGAGGACGGCACCGCCCTGTACCTGCCCGGCGGCATCGGCCACGCCTTCCTCGCCCTGGAGGACGGCGCCTGCGTGAACTACCTGCTGTCCGCGGAGTACGTACCCGGCGCGATGGTCGACCTCGACGCCCTGGACCCCGAACTGGCCCTGCCCTGGGGGCTGACCGGGCCTCCCGTCCGGTCCCCGAAGGACGCGGCGGCACCCTCGCTCGCCGAGGTCGTGGCGTCCGGCCGGCTGCCCCGCTACACGCCTCCCGAGGAGCTGAACCGACCGTGACCCTGCCCACCGCCACGCGCGCCCCGGCCGTCACCCGCGACGCGTGGCTGCGCCGCTTCCGCCCGCTCGACTCCGCGGCCGTGCGGCTGGTGTGCTTCCCGCACGCGGGCGGCTCGGCCAGCTCCTACCTCCGCTTCGCCGCCGCACTCGCACCCCGCGGGGTCGAGGTGCTGACCGTGCAGTACCCGGGCCGCCAGGAGCGCCGCTCCGAGCCCTTCGCGCGGAGCGTGGAGGAGCTGGTCGAGGCGCTGCTGCCGGAGCTCCGGCAGTGGACCGGCCGGCCGTTCGCGCTGTTCGGGCACAGTCTGGGCGCCACGCTCGCGTACGAGACCGCCCGGCGGCTGGCCGCGTACGGCGAAGCGCCCGTGCACCTGTTCCTGTCGGGCCGCCGGGCGCCGACCGTACCGCACCGCGACACCGGGCACCTGCTGGACGACGGGGAGCTGATCGCCATGATCTCCCGGTTGCAGGGCACCGATCCGGCGCTGCTCCAGGACGAGGAGCTGCTGCGCATGGTGCTGCCCGCGATCCGCAGCGACTACGAGATGGCGGGCGCGTACGTCCACCGGCCGGGGGCGGCGCTGCGGATGCCGGTGACGGTCCTGACCGGCGACAGCGACCCGAACGTCCCCGTCGGGGACGCCCAGCGCTGGTCGGACGTGGCGGCCGGGGACTTCCGGCTGTGGGTGATGCCCGGTGGGCACTTCTTCCTCAACGACCGTACGGAATCCGTCTGCACCATCATCGAGGAGGCGCTGGAGCATGCTCACTGACACGGCGGCCCGGGCCGCCGACCGGGTGGAGACCGCACGCCGCCTGCTCGTTTCGGCCCGTACCCCGGACAGTCCGGCCATGCCGGTCGGGCAGGTGCCGCCGTGGCTGGCGCAGCGGGCCCGCGCGGGGGAGTTCCGGGTCACGCGGGTGCCGTTCGAGCGGTTGCGGGGCTGGTACTTCGAGGAGGGGACGGGGGACCTGCGGCACGAGTCGGGCCGCTTCTTCGCCGTCGAAGGGCTCCACGTGCACGCCGACGGGCTGCCCGCCGGGGGCTGGAAGCAGCCGATCATCGTGCAGCCGGAGGTGGGCCTGCTGGGCATCGTCGCCCGGGAGATCGACGGCGTCCTGCACTTCCTGATGCAGGCCAAGATGGAGCCCGGCAACATCAACACGCTCCAGCTCTCGCCGACCGTCCAGGCCACCCGCAGCAACTTCACGGGCGTGCACAAGGGCCGCCCCATCCCCTACCTCGACCTGTTCCTGCGGCGCGGGCGGGCCAGGGTGCTGGTGGACGTGCTCCAGTCCGAGCAGGCCGACTGGTTCCTCGCCAAACGCAACCGCAACATGATCATCGAGGTGGACGAGGACATCGAGGCGGGGCCCGAGTTCCGCTGGCTGACCTTCGGGCAGCTGCTGCGGCTGCTGCACCTGGACAACGTCGTCAACATGGACACCCGCTCCATCCTCGCCTGCCTGCCCACGGCCGGCGCCGGTGACGGCACGGCCGCCGACCCGGTGCTGCGCTCCTTCCACGACCCGTCGGCCGCCGCCCGGCACACCATGCCGGAGATCCTCAGCTGGCTCACCGGCATCCGGGCGCTGCGCGAACTGGTCCAGCGCCGGATCCCGTTGGACGCGGTCGCCGAGGACGGCTGGCGGCGCACCGGCGAGGAGATCGGCCACGACAGCGGCCGGCGCTTCCGCGTCATCGGGGCCGACATCCGCGCCAGCAACCGCGAGGTGGCCTGCTGGTCGCAGCCGCTGATCCAGCCGCAGGTGCCGGGGCTGATGGCGCTGGTCGTGAAGCGGATCGGCGGCACCCTGCACGCGCTGGTACAGGCCCGCGTCGACGTCGGCCACCTCAACGTGGCCGAACTCGCCCCGACCGTCCACTGCCGTCCGGCGGACCACACCGGTCCGGGCGGGCAGCCCTTCCCGCCGTTCCTCGCGGACGTGCTGGCCGCCCCGGCCGGCCGCGTCCGCTACGACGCCGTGCAGTCCGAGGAAGGCGGCCGCTTCTACCACGCGGAGAACCGGTACACGATCGTCGAGGCGCCCGACACGTTCGCCGAGGATGTCCCGGAGGACTACGCCTGGCTTACGTTCGCCCAGCTCACCGAGCTGCTCGCGTACGGCAACCAGCTCAATGTCGAACTGCGCACGCTGGTGGTGTGCGCCCACACGCTGTACTGAGGGACGCCCATGCCCACTCCCGTGCGCCTCGGCCTCCTCGGCTGCGGCGACATCGCCGCCCGCCGGACGCTGCCCGCGCTGCTGCGGACCCCGGAGCTCACGCTCGTCGCCGTCGCCGCCCGCGACCCCGCGCGGGCCGAGGCGTTCGCGCAGCGGTTCGGCGGGACGGCCGCCGCCTCCTACGAGGCGCTGCTGGAGCGGCCCGACGTCGAGGCCGTCTACCTGTGCCTGCCGACGATGCTGCACGCCCGGTGGGCGGAGCGGGCGCTGCGCGCGGGCAAGCACGTCCTCGTCGAGAAGCCGCTGGCCACCGGCGCGGCGGACGCCGAGCGGCTGTTCCGGCTCGCCGGACGGCGTTCGCTGGTCCTGCTGGAGAACTTCATGTTCCTCCACCACGCCACCCAGCGGACCGTGTCCGGGCTGCTGGCCTCCGGCAGGCTCGGCACGGTCCGCACCGTGTCGGCGGCGTTCACCATCCCGCCCCGCCCGGACGGCGACACCCGCCACGATCCCGCGGTCGGCGGCGGGGCGCTGCTCGACAACGGCGTCTACCCGCTGCGGGCCGCCCTGCGCTTCCTCGGCGGCGGCCTGTCCGTGGCCGGGGCCGTGCTGCGCCGCAGCGAGCGGTACGGCGTGGACCTCTCCGGCTCCGTGCTGCTGGCCGCGTCCGACGGGGCCGCGGCGCACGTCCGGTTCGGGATGGAGCACCACTACCGGTCCTGGTACGAGGTCCAGGGCAGCGCGGGCACCCTGTCCGTCGACCACGTGTACACGACGGCCCCCGAGCACGCGCCGGTCGTCCGCCTCGCCGTCGGCACGGACCACGGCGAACTGCGCGTCCCCGCCGAGGACCACTTCGAGTCGGTGCTGCGGTACTTCGCCGGCGCCGTCCGGGACGGCGGCGCGCCCGGCCTGCCGCTGCTCGGCGAAGAGTCGCGGCGGCAGGCCGCCCTGCTGGACGAGGTCCGCGGGGCGGCCCGCCACGTCACGGTGTGAGCGTCACGGCGCGAACGGTGCCCCGTCGCGCAGTTCGAGGTGTGTTCCCGTGAAGCCGCGCCGCATCCGCCGGTCGTGCGTGACGGTGACCACCGCGCCCGTGTACTGCGCGAGGGCCTCCTCCAGCTCCTCCACCAGCAGCGGGGACAGGTGGTTGGTGGGCTCGTCCAGCAGCAGCAGGTCCACCGGCCGGGTCACCAGGCGCGCCACGTCGATGCGGCGGCGCTGGCCCACCGACAGCGAGCCGACCGGCAGCTCCAGCTCCGCCTCGCGGAACAGGCCCAGCGCCAGCAGCTGTCCGGCGTACTCGTCGGGGTGTCCGGGCCGGCCCTCGGCGAACTCGGCGAGCACCGAGCGCCGGGGGTGCTTGGGCGTCTCGTCCTGGCGCAGCCAGCCGATGTGCGCGGCCCGGCGTACGGTGCCGCGGTCGGGGGTCAGGTCCCCGGCGAGCACCCGCAGCAGGGTGCTCTTGCCCGCGCCGTTCGGCCCGGTGACCAGGAGCCGTTCGCCCTGGGCGATGCTCAGCGCGTCGATGCGCAGCCGGCCGGTGACCTCGACGCCGGAGATTTCGGTGAGGGCCCCGTCCGGTGCTGGGCCGACCGCCGGGCCGCCGGTCGCCGCGTCGGCCGCCGCCGCGTTCCCGACGGTGAGGGAGGCGGTGAAGCGCAGCGGCTCGGGCGGGGCGGGGACGGGGTTCTCCCGCAGCCTGCGCAGCCGTTCGTTGGCGTTGCGGGCCTTGCCCGAGGTGGCCGTGGAGGAGGACCGGGCGCGGTGGTGCTCGGAGCCGCTGAACGCCCAGGGGCCCTTCGCGGCGATCGAGGCGAGCATCCGGCCGGCGTTCTCGGCGAGCTTCTCCTGGCGGGCGATCTCCTGGAGGTGGTCCTCGTACTCCTGCTCCCAGCGGGCGCGGGCGGCGGCCTTGGCCGTCAGGTAGCCCTGGTAGCCGTTGCCGTAGCGGTTGACGGTGCGCCGGTCGGGGTCGACTTCCAGGATGGCGGAGGTGACGGCTTCCAGGAACGCCCGGTCGTGGGTGATGACGACGACGGTGCCCCGGTGGTCGCGCAGCCGCTTCTCCAGCCAGTCGACGGCCTGGTCGTCCAGGTCGTTCGTCGGCTCGTCGAGCAGCAGCAGTTCGGGGGCGGCGGCCAGGGTGGCGGCCAGCGCCAGGCGCGAACGCTCCCCGCCGGACAGGGTGTCGACGGCCCGGGCCCGGTCGAGGCCGGGCAGGCCCAGGCCGTGCAGGGCGGCGTCGGCGCGGGCGTCCGCCTCGTAGCCGCCGCGCGCCTCGAACTCGGCGAGCAGGTCGCCGTAGGTCTGCAGGAGCCGGGGGTCGTCGTCGACGAGCGCGTCCTCCGCCTCGTGCAGCCGGCGCTCGACGTCCCGCAGGTCCGCGAACGCCCGGTCCAGTACGTCCTTGACGGTGGCGCCGGCGGGCAGCTCCAGGCGCTGGGGCAGGTAGCCCGTCCCGCCGGGCGCGGCGACGGTCACGTCGCCGTTGTCGGCGCTCTCGACGCCGGCGATGAGCCGCAGCAGCGTCGACTTGCCCGAACCGTTGTCCCCGATGACGCCGGCCTTCTCGCCCGGCTTCACCGTCAGCGACACCCGGTCCAGCACCACGTGGTCGTCGTAGCGTTTGGTGACCTCGTCCAGCGAGAGCTGGGAGTGCGCCAGGGACGCGGTGGGTGAGGACATTCGCATAGACATGCTCCTGGTCGTGCGGGTCGGTCCACGGCCGACCCTGTCCCGGGACGCTCGAGCCGCAGTGGACCGGGGCTGGAATACGGGTAGGGGCAGCGGGCGGGCCTCGGCGGCGGGCTCAGGCGGCGGCCCCGCCGCCGGCGACCGTCTCGTACAGGCCCGGCTCGGGCGCGGCCAGTTCGGCGAGTTCCTCGCTGAGCCTGCGGTAGCCGTCTTCTGCGACGGCGGCCCGGTGGGCGTCGGCGTCCTTCCAGACGGACAGCTCCACGAAGACGTCCGCGGCGCCGACGAGGCGCAGCGTCTGGTGGCTGACGCAGCCGGGCTGGGCGCTGAGGAAGCGCGTGAGCCGGCTCCTGGTCGCGAGGAACCGTCCGAGGTCGCCGTGGACGCTGAGCTTGTTGACGAAGGTCACCATGGTGGTCGCTCCTGTCGGGGTTCGGTGCGCGCGGGGCGCGTTCGGCGGGGCCGGGTCAGCTCCCCGGGATGAGGACGCGGACGGCGGATTCCGCGTACCGGCGGGCGCGGTGGAGGGTGGCGGTGCTCGTCGCACCCAGGGTGCGCCGTACGTGGTCGCGGGCCTGGGCGAGGTCGACGCCGGGGCCGAGGAGCCGCTCGATGTCCTCCTCGCGCAGCAGGACGCTGTGCCGGGCCACGGCGGTCAGTCCGCTCTCGTCGGGGATCAGCGACCATTCGCCGGTGTGCGCGGCGAGCGGCAGCGGGCTCCGGGTCTCCTTGAAGACGATCCGCCCGGCGTACGGGAAGCAGACCCGCACGGATTCGGCGGTGTGGGTACGGCCGTCCGCCCCTCGGGTGTCGAGGCTCAGCAGCTGTACGCCGGTGCGGTCCTCGCAGACGTCGGCGCGGATGACGTCGGGCAGGTGGGCGGGCCAGTCCGCGGCCCCGTAGAGGAACTCGTAGACGAGTTCGGCGGGGCCGTGGACGCGCACGGAGTCCTCGAAGGTGAGCAGCAGGTCGTCCAGCCGGGTCCAGCGTTCGGCGGTCTCCTTGAGCCGGGCCAGTTCCGCGCCGCTGTTGGCGTCGGTGGCCCGGGTGACCCAGTCGGCGTCGGCCTCGTTGTCGTCCGCGACGGTGAACTGGTGCAGCAGGGTCAGCCGGGACCGCTCGGGGCCCAGCTCGTCGACGGCCCAGCGGCCGCCCATGGAAGTCGCGGGCGGCGCCGGGACCTCCTGCCGGAAGTCGATGGTCCGGGCGGCGCTGTCCAGGGAGCGGCGGGAGATCCAGGAGGTGACGGTGCCGCCCGCGGTGGCCCACATGCCGAAGCGGTCGTGGGTCCCGTCGAAGTCCAGCCGTTCGACGTGGATGCTCGGCGGGACGAACAGCGGCCACTGGGTGGTGTCCGCGAGCAGCGCGTAGACCACTCCGGCGGGCGCCGCCACCTCCACCGCGTACGACGTGCGACGCACACGCTCACCTGACATCGGCTCACACCTCTCTCGACCCCCGGCCTCCGACCATCGCGGGACGTACCGGAGAGCGGGTCGACGGTGCCTCGAACCGCGCTCGGGTGCCGGCGCGCTACGCGGCGAAGAGGTCGAAGGTGGAGGAGCGGCGCGGCCCGGCGATGACGTCGAGGGCGGGGTCGACGGTCAGCATCGCCTGGTGCAGCCGCTGGAGCTGGGGGCTGGGTTCGACGCCGAGCTCCTCCACGAGCCGGGCGCGCAGCCGGCGGTACACATCGAGGGCGGTGGCCTGCCGGCCGGAGCGGTAGAGGGCGACCATCGCCTGCGAGTGCAGGCCCTCGTGCTGCGGGTGGCGGGCGATCAGCCCGGTGAGTTCCACGATGAGTTCGGCGTGCCGGCCGAGCCGCAGGTCGACGTCGATGCGCCGCTCCAGCGTCACCAGCCGGCTCTCCTCCAGCCGCAGGACCTCGATGCCGAGGACGGGCCCCACGTGTACGTCGACCAGCGCCGGGCCCTGCCACAGGGCGAGCGCCTCGCGCAGCCGGGCCGCCGCGCCCGCGTCGTCACCGGCGTCGAAGGCCTGCTGGCCGGCCCGGACGAGGCTCTCGTACGCGTGGACGTCGACGGAATCGGGGGCGATCTGGAGCAGGTAGCCGCCGTGCCGGGTGGCGATGACGTCCTTGGCCCCGGCGGTGGTGCCGGGGCCCATGGCCGTGCCCAGGCGGCGGCGCAGCTGGAGGATGTAGGTCTGGAGCGTGGTCAGGGCGCTCTGCGGGAGTTCCGTCCGCCAGAGCTCCTCCATGAGGGTGGGAACGGGGACCACCCGTCCCGGATACAGGGACAGGAGCGCCAGTATCTGGCGCGGTTTCCCGGCCGTCGGAACGATCGAGCCGCCGTTGACCTCGGCACTCAACGGACCCAGAACCTGAATCTTCACGGTTTCCTCCGCACCTGGTCGCACTCCGTCGATTTTCGGTCTCGGTGGTCGAACGGTAGCGAAGCGCCGGGCCGCTTCCCGGAATGATCCAGCGCCTTTCCAGGGATTCTCGACCGGGCCTTCGGGAAAGCGACCACACAGACGATGACCTGCGAGATCATCGGGGTTGGGAGCCACTGGGAGACGGAGCTCCACGCCGTGTCAATTCTTCCGGCGGTTTTCTCCGGATTGTGAAAAGTGGCGGGCGTCTGGTCCGGGAACGCCTCTAGCCTGTCCGGAACCGTCCCCTCTATTCGCAAGGGAATTCACGTGGACGAGATCGTCAATGCCCTGCTCTCCGACGACGCGGCGGCGGCCGACTTCGCGGCGCTGGCGCTGCCGGATTCCTACCGCGGGAACGTGGTGCGCCGGGACGAGACGGACATGTTCGAGGGAATGGCCTCGGCGGACAAGGACCCGCGCAAGTCCCTGCGCCTCCAGGACGTCCCGACCCCGCAGCCGGGGCCCGGCGAGGCGCTGGTCGCCGTCATGGCGAGCGCCGTCAACTACAACACGGTGTGGAGCTCGATCTTCGAGCCGCTGCCGACGTTCGGCTTCCTGGAGCGCTACGGGCGCCTGTCGGAGCTCACCAAGCGCCACGACCTCCCGTACCACGTCCTGGGTTCGGACCTGGCGGGCGTCGTGCTGCGCACGGGTCCGGGCGTCAACCGGTGGAAGGCGGGCGACCGCGTCGTCGCGCACTGCCTGTCGGTGGAGCTGGAGTCCGCCGACGGGCACGGTGACACGATGCTCGATCCGGAGCAGCGCATCTGGGGCTTCGAGACCAACTTCGGCGGTCTGGCGGAGCTGGCGCTCGTGAAGTCGAACCAGCTGATGCCCAAGCCGGAGCACCTGACCTGGGAGGAGGCCGCCTCGCCGGGCCTGGTGAACTCCACCGCCTACCGCCAGCTGGTCTCCCGCAACGGCGCCGGCATGAAGCAGGGCGACAACGTCCTGGTCTGGGGCGCGAGCGGCGGCCTCGGCTCGTACGCCACGCAGCTGGCGCTGGCCGGCGGCGCGAACCCGATCTGTGTCGTCTCCAGCCCGGAGAAGGCAGCCATCTGCGAGGCGATGGGCGCGGAGGCGGTCATCGACCGCAACGCCGAGGGCTACAGGTTCTGGAAGGACGAGCACACCCAGGACCCGCGCGAGTGGAAGCGCTTCGGCAAGCGCATCCGCGAGCTGACCGGCGGCGAAGACGTGGACATCGTGTTCGAGCACCCGGGCCGCGAGACCTTCGGCGCATCGGTCTACGTCACCCGCAAGGGCGGCACGATCGTCACCTGCGCCTCCACCTCGGGGTTCCGGCACGAGTACGACAACCGCTACCTGTGGATGTCCCTCAAGCGGATCATCGGCTCCCATTTCGCGAACTACCGCGAGGCGTGGGAGGCCAACCGCCTGATCGCCAAGGGCAAGATCCACCCCACCCTGTCGAAGGTGTACTCCCTGGAGGAGACCGGCCAGGCCGCCTACGAGGTCCACGCCAACCTCCACCAGGGCAAGGTCGGCGTCCTCGGCCTGGCCCCGGAGGAGGGCCTGGGCGTGCGCGACCACGAGCTCCGCGCGAAGCACCTGGACGCCATCAACCGCTTCCGCCCGCAGCCCGCCCCGCGGTAGCCCGCCGGCCGGTTCAGCCGACGCGGACCAGCCGTTCGTCGGGGTTCTGGACGGGCGCGGCGGGCTGGGCGGGTGCGGACCCGGCAGCGGCGGCCGCTTCCGGACCGGCCATGAGGATCGAGCGCTGGAGCCGGCGCAGCGCCACGGACGGCTCGATGCCGAGTTCGCGCACGAGGGTGGCGCGCAGCCGCTGGTACACGTCGAGCGCTTCGCCGCGGCGGCCGGAACGGTGCAGGGCGAGCATGAACTGGCCGTGCAGGTTCTCGTGGGTGCGGTAGCGGCTGGCCAGCACGGTCAGTTCGGCGAGCAGCTCGCGGTGCCGGCCCAGCCGCAGGTCCGCCTCGATGCGCTGGTCGAGGGCGCACAGCCGGGTCTCCTCCAGGCGGCGGCACTCCATGTCCAGCTGTACGCCGCCCGTCACGTCGGCGAACGCGGGCCCGGACCACAGGGCCAGCGCCTCGCGCAGCAGCCGCGCCGCGCCGGGGTGGTCGC
Organism: Streptomyces sp. NPDC054883; assembly: GCF_053610645.1. NCBI lineage: Bacteria > Bacillati > Actinomycetota > Actinomycetes > Kitasatosporales > Streptomycetaceae > Streptomyces > Streptomyces sp. NPDC054883. The sequence goes on from NZ_JBSGYT010000057.1 coordinate 19,489, forward strand.
CGGCGTCCATGGCCCGGTAGCCGAGGCCCGCGAGCCGGTCGAACTCGCGGACGTCGCTGGTGCCGCCGTTGCTGTCGAGCAGGTAACCGCCGGGCAGGGTGACGAGGACGTCCTTCGCCGTCCGGCTGCCGTCGCCGCCCCGTTCGAGGGCGGTGGTGATCAGGGACCGGAGCTGGAGCACGTACGTCTGCAGGGTGGTGCGGGCGCTGCGCGGCGGTTCGCCGGCCCACAGTTCCTCGATGAGGGCCGACACGGGCACGACCTGGTCGGCGTGCAGGGCCAGGAGTGCCAGGACCTGCCGCGGCTTGAGGGCGGTCGGCGTGATGGAGACTCCGTGCTCCCGCACCGCCAGTGTGCCAAGTACTTCGATGTCCACGCGTACTCCCCTGTCCGTGGATGAGCCTGCCTCAGTAAAAAACAGGCCCCACGGTTTGTCAATATCAAACCAACTGCGCCGTTTTCATCTGGGGTTATCGTGTGGCACGCGGCTCGGCACTCGACATCCGCCCGCAGGGCACTTCACAACAGCCCCAGCAGGGCGATCGATCCCGCCTGATGGACACTCAAAAACAGACCGTCAGGTCTGTATTCCGGTGCGCTCAGGACATGAGAAAGGGCGGCGGGACACCCGCCGCCCTTCCCGCCGCCTCCCGCGCCGCCGGTCACGGCCGGTCGGCGGCCTCCTTCGCCGGGGCCGCCACGGGCGCGGGGCGCGCGCCGCGGGTACGGGACACCGCCACACCGCCGAGGCAGATCGCGCCGCCCAGCAGGGTCAGCCAGCCGGGCACCTCGTCCAGGACGAGCCAGGCGATCAGCACCACCACGGCGGGCACCGCGTACGTGGTCGCGCCCATCTTCCCGGCCGTGGTGCGCGACAGCGCGTACGTCCAGGTGGTGAAGGCCAGGGCGGTCGGGAAGAGGCCCAGGTAGACCATGTTGAGCGTGGCGGTCAGCGGCGCCTCGGGGAGCTGCGAGAACAGCTGCCCGGCGAACGGCAGGGTGGCCGCCGTACCGACGAAGCAGCCGTACGTGGTCACCTGGAGCGGACTCGCGTGCCGCAGCGCCGGCTTCTGCGAGACCACCCCGGCCCCGTAGGTGAGCGCGGCGAGCAGACAGAGCAGCACCCCGGACAGGGAGGAGCCGCCGCCCTTGGAGGTGGACATCCCCACGACGGCCGCGCCGACGAAGGAGACGGCCATCCCGGCCAGCAGCATCGGCGGGAAACCCTCCTTGAGGATCCACCCGCTCAGCAGGGCGATGACGATGGGACCGATGTTGACGATCATCGCCGCCGTGCCGGCGTCGACACCCTGCTCGCCCCAGTTCAGCGCCACCATGTAGAGCCCGAACCACAGCACGCCGGAGGCGAGGATCCCCGGCCAGGCCTGCCGTGCCGGCAGCGGCACCCGTTTGACCAGCAGCACCGCGCCGAGTGCGATCGAAGCGGTCAGGAGCCTGCCCAGAGCCAGGGCGCCGGGCCCGAAGTGCTGGGCCGAGGCACGGATGGAGACGAATGCGGAGGCCCACATCACGACGGTGACTGCAGCCGCTGTGAGGGCACGGTGATCGGTTCTGGGAGCGCCAGCCGTTTGATCCATGCGAGCAACGTACCGACGCCCGGCCACCGTGCCCAGGTCGTCACTCCCGATCCGGCCACCGGTGGGAGGCCCCGGCTACCCCGGCGGACCGGCCGGCGCCGGACGGGCGGCGGTGAAGGCCGCCAGGTCCGCTACGAGGGCCCGGATCACCGCCTCGCGCCGGTCGTTGAGGTAGAAGTGGCCGCCCGGGAAGGAGCGGAAGGTGAAGGCGCCCTCGGTCAGCTCCCGCCAGGCCATGGCCTCAGCGACGCTGACGCGCGGGTCGGACTCGCCGGTCAGCACGCTGACGGGCGTGCGCAGCGGCGGACCCGGCTCGTGCCGGTAGGCCGCGACCGCCTTGTAGTCGCCGCGCAGCGCCGGCAGGATCAGCTCCCGGAACGCCGGATCGGCCAGCAGCCGGGCGTCGGTCCCGGCCAGTGCGGTCAGCGTCCCGATCAGGGCGTCGTCGCCCTGGAGGTGGACCTCCTCCTCCCGGTGCAGGAGCGCCGAGCGGCGCCCGGAGAGGACCAGTCCGCGCGGGCCCGTGCCGCAGCGCTCAAGGCGGCGCGTCAGCTCGTAGCCGACCAGCGCGCCCATGCTGTGCCCGAACACCGTCAACGGCCGTTCCCGCCAGGGCCGCAGGGCCTGCGCCACCCCGTCGACCAGGGCGCCGATGTGCTCGGGCACCGGCTCCCCGAGCCGCTCCTGGCGGCCGGGGTACTGGGCGATGAGCACCTCGGCGTGCGCGGACAGCGCCGGGGAGAACGGGCGGTAGTAGGCGGCGTTCCCCCCCGCGTGCGGCAGCACCAGCAGGACGGGTGCGTCCGGTGCGGGCGGTCCGGCGTCGAAACGGCGCAGCCAGGCACTGCCCGTGGCCCGGGCGGCGCGGTGCAGCCCGTTCACCGTCCCTCCCCCGGCCGGCCGTCGGCCCCGTCCGCGAGCAGCAGCCTCTTCTGCGGCTTGCCCATGGCGTTGCGCGGCAGCGACGCGACGAAGCGCACCTCGCGGGGGCGTTTGTGCACCGACAGGTGCGCGGCGACGAAGTCGGTGAGTTCGGCGCCGGTGACGCCCTCGGCGACGACGAAGGCCACGATGCGCTGCCCGAGGTCCGCGTCCGGGACGCCGACCACGGCGGCCTCGCTGACCTTGGGGTGGTCGAGCAGGGCGTTCTCGATCTCGCCCGCGCCGATCCGGTAGCCGCCGGACTTGATCATGTCGATGGAGGCCCGGCCCACGATCCGGTGGACGCCGTCCTCGTCGACGGCGGCGATGTCGCCCGTACGGAACCACCCGTCCTCGGTGTACGCGGCCGCCGTCGCCTCCGGGCGGCCCAGGTACCCGGCGAACAGGGTGGGCCCGGTGAGCTGGAGTTCGCCGATCTCCGCGCCGGGTTCGGCGGCGATCCGGGTGCGGACGCCGCGCAGCGGGGTGCCGACCGTACCGGGGCGGACCTCGCCGCCGGCGCGGCCGCTGACGGTGATCAGGGTCTCGGTCATCCCGTACCGCTCGACGGGCCGGTGGCCGGTCAGGGCCTCCAGGTCCCGGAACACGGGTGCGGGGAGGGCGGCGCTGCCGGAGACGAGCAGCCGCGCCCCGGACAGGGCGGCGGCGGCCCCGGGTTCGGCGGCGACGCGGGACCAGACGGTCGGCACCCCGAAGTACAGGCTGCCGCCGGCCGCAGCGTACGCCTCGGGGGTCGGCCGGCCGGTGTGCACGAGGCGGCTGCCCGTGCGCAGCGCGCCGAGGACGCCGAGGACGAGGCCGTGCACGTGGAACAGGGGCAGGCCGTGCACGAGGGTGTCCTCGGCGCTCCACTGCCAGGCCTCGGCGAGGGCGTCGAGGTCGGCGGCGATGGCCTCCCCGGTGAGCACCACGCCCTTGGGCGGGCCGGTGGTGCCGGAGGTGTACAGGATCAGCGCGGGATCCCGGTCCGCGGCGGCCCGCCGTCCCCCGTCGGGGGCCTTGCGCGCGAAGTCGACGCCGATCTCGGCCGCCCCGGAGTCGCGCAGGATGTGCTCCCGCTCGGCGCGCCCGGCGTCGGGCGGCAGCGGTACGAGGGGCACCCCCGCCAGCAGCGCGCCGACGGCGGCGGCGACGGTCTCCAGCGAGGCGGTCGCGGTGACGGCGAAGGCGGGGGCCCCGCTGTCGGCCGCATCGGCCGCCACCGCCCGCGCGGCGCCCAGCAGTTGCTCGTACGAACAGACCCGCCCGGCAACGCTGAGCGCGTCCGCCCGGTCCCCGTACACCCCGTCCAATGCGGTCAGCACGCGCGACTCCCTGGTAGTAGTCCCCCCAGGCTACGACCCCGACCTTGCGCGCCCCCTGCGCGCCCCTTCCGGCCCGCCGGGGTATCCACTCCGACGTCCCCCCGGATGCCGAACGCCAGGTCGAATTCCCGCCAGCTTCCGGCGCTGGTGCCGGCAATGCTCAGTGCCATGAACCGAGTTGAAGGAAACGTTGCCTTGATCACCGGCGGAAGCCGGGGTATCGGTGCCGCTGTGGCGTTGCGACTGGCCGAAGAAGGCGCCGACGTCGTCCTGACCTATGAAAACAGCGCGGAACGCGCCACCCAGGTGGTGGAACGGATAAAGGCCAGGGGGCGCCGGGCCCTTGCCATCCAGGCCGACAGCGCGGTCCCCGAGGCACTCACGGCCGCGGTGGACGAGGCCGCCGCGATGTTCGGCAGACTCGACATCCTGGTCAACAACGCCGGCGTCTTCCTCGTCGGCCCCCTCGAAGACCTGGGGGCGGCGGAGATCGATCGCACCCTGGCGGTGAACGTCCGGGCGCCGTTCGCAGCGTCCCGGGCGGCCGTGCGTCACATGGGCCGGGGCGGCCGCATCATCAGCATCGGCAGCAATGTCGCCGAGCGCGCGGTCTTCCCCGGACTGGCGCTGTACTCGATGAGCAAGACGGCTCTGGTCGGGATGACGAAGGGCCTGGCCCGAGAACTCGGTCCGCGAGGAATCACCGTCAATCTGGTGCATCCCGGCCCCACCGACACGGATGCCAACCCCGCCGACGGGCCGAATGCCGAGATGATCGCCGGTTTCACCGCTGTCGGCCGCTTTGCGGAAGCGGCCGAGATCGCGGCAACCGTCGCCCACCTGGCAAGTGCGGAGGGCGCCTACATCACCGGCGCCTCCATCCACGTCGACGGCGGCTTCACCGCCTGACACGCGAACTCGACTTCGCAACGCAGCTGAGGGCCCACCCCGCGAGAGGGACGGCCACCGCGTGATCACGGGGGGCGTGCGGGCTCCCGAAGACCGCGCGGTGGCCGCGGGCCATAGGCCGGTGCAGCGCCTGCCGCGCTTCGCCCCTCGGGACGCCGATGCGGTCCGCGACGACCTGCGTGCCCGTGCCGGCGAAGCCTCGGCACCGACGGCGGCTTTCTCGTTGCCGACGGAGATGACCGAGGGCCGGTTCCCCGGACCGCCCCGTCCGCCGGTCGGCTGACGCGCTCCCGCCGCCCGGCCGCAGGGCGGAGCCCCGTCCCGCCCGGCGGGGCTGGAGTGGGGCCGGGGCCCGTTCGCGTGACGGCGTCGCGGACGCGCCCCGGCTGCCGGGGGGTTACGGCGTGTGGGCCGGGGTCAGATGACGCCCTGGGCCAGCATCGCGTCCGCGACCCGCTCGAAGCCCGCGATGTTCGCGCCGGTCACGTAGTCGCCCGGCGCCCCGTACCGCTCGGCGGTCTCGTACGACACCGCGTGGATCGACCGCATGATGCCGGCCAGTTCCTCCTCCACCCGCTCGCGTCCCCACGCCACGCGCCCGGCGTTCTGCGCCATCTCCAGCGCGCTGACGGCGACGCCGCCCGCGTTCGCCGCCTTGCCCGGGCCGAACGCGACGCCCGCCTGCTGGAGCACCCGTACCGCCTCCGGCGTCGTCGGCATGTTCGCGCCCTCCGAGACGGCCTTGACCCCGGCCGCGACCAGCGTGCGCGCGTCGTCCTCGCCCAGCTCGTTCTGCGTCGCCGACGGGAAGGCCACGTCCGCCGGGACCTCCCAGACCCGGCCGCCCTGCACGAAGCGGGCCGAGGCCCCGCGCCGGGCCGCGTACTCGCCGATGCGGCCGCGCTCGACCTCCTTGATCTGCTTCAGCAGCGCGAGGTCGATGCCCTTCTCGTCCACGACGTAGCCGGAGGAGTCGGAGGCCGTCAGCGGGTTGGCGCCCAGCTGCTGGAGCTTCTCGATCGTGTAGAGGGCGACGTTGCCGGAGCCCGAGACGACCGCGCTCAGGCCGTCCAGGGACTCGCCCCGGACCTTGAGCATCTCCGCGGCGAACAGCACGGAGCCGTAGCCGGTGGCCTCCGGGCGGATCGCGGAGCCGCCCCAGCCCTGGCCCTTGCCGGTGAGGACGCCGGCCTCCCAGCGGTTGGTGATGCGCCGGTACTGGCCGAACAGGTAGCCGATCTCGCGGCCACCGACGCCGATGTCACCGGCCGGGACGTCGGTGTGCTCACCGATGTGACGGGAGAGCTCCGTCATGAACGACTGACAGAAGCGCATGACCTCGGCGTCGGACTTGCCGTGCGGGTCGAAGTCGCTGCCGCCCTTGCCGCCGCCGATGCCGAGGCCGGTCAGGGCGTTCTTGAAGATCTGCTCGAAGCCGAGGAACTTCACCACGCCGATGTCCACCGACGGGTGGAAGCGCAGGCCGCCCTTGTACGGGCCGAGCGCACTGTTGAACTCGACCCGGAAGCCGCGGTTGACCTGCACCCGGCCCCGGTCGTCCGTCCACGGCACCCGGAAGAGGATCTGCCGCTCCGGCTCGGTGATCCGCTCGACCAGCGCCACGGCCGGGTCGGCGTACTCGGGGCGGGCGGCGAACACCGGGGCGAGGCTGTCGAGGACTTCCCGTACGGCCTGGTGGAACTCGGGCTGGGCGGGATTGCGTCGCTCGATGTCGGCCCGGAGGGCGTCCAGCCTGTCCTTGGGGTCCATCACGGCGTGTTTCCTCTCGGAGGGTGGCAGGCGGGCGTGCGGGCCCAGGCGGGAGAGTACCGTGCGCCGCCATGACCGTGGAGAGGGCTTCCGCCCCCTGGAACACCCCCTGTTTTCCCCTCGCGTCGCGCTGGAGCGGCGCGCGTTCGCCCCGGCCCGTGGCGTACGGGGCCCGTAGGATCGGCGGGACGCATGGGGCCGGTCGACCGGGGGAGAGCACCCGTATGGAAATGGCACGTTCGGCGTCGCTCGTTGCCGCCACGATCACCATGGGGCTGGTCAGCGGCCTCTTCTACGGGTTCGCCGTATCCGTGATGCCCGCCCTGCGGCGCACCGGCGACCGGACCGTCATCGACGTGATGCAGCGCATCAACGTCGCCATCCTCAACGGCTGGTTCGTCCTCGGCTACATCGGCGCCCTGCTCTTCACCGGCCTCGCCCTGGTCCTGCACGCCCTGTCCGCCCGCGGCACCGTGCTGGTCCCGCTGGCGGCGGCGTTCGGGTGCTGCCTGGCCGCGATGGCCGTCACGGCCCGGGTCAACATCCCGCTGAACAATGCCCTGGACAAGGCCGGTCCGCCCGCCGGGATCGCCGACCCGGCCGCCGTCCGCCGCGCCTTCGAGGGGCCGTGGGTGCGCGCCAACGTCTGGCGCACGCTGCTGTGCACGGCGGCCACCGGCCTGCTGGGCTGGGCACTGCTGCTGACGCCCTGACTCCTTGACGCCCGGCCGGCCTGGCGCCGCCGCGCGCGGCTCACCGGTGGACGTGCAGCGGCTTCCCGGCCAGCGCCAGGTGGGCCTCGCCCAGGGCCTCGGTCTGCGTCGGGTGCGCGTGGACGAGCTGCGCCACCTCGGACGGCCGGGCCTGCCAGTTGCAGATCAGCTGGGCCTCGCCGACCTGCTCGCTGACCCGCGAACCGATCATGTGCAGCCCGACGACGGGCCCGTCGAGCAGCTGGACGAGCTTGATCTCGCCGGCCGACTTGAGGATCTTGTACTTGCCGGTGCTGCCCGCGTTGAACTTGCTGACGACCACCCTGTCCTCGCCGTACCGCGCCTTGGCCCCGGCCTCGGTGAGGCCGACGGAGGCGACCTCCGGCTCGCAGTAGGTGACGCGCGCGACGCCGTCGTAGTCGACCGGTGTGACCGGCAGGCCGGCGAGGCGCTCGGGCTCCGTCACAACCCGCTCCGTCACGACGCGCCCCGGCCCTGCCGCCCCGCCCGTCAGACGGCGCGCACCACCATGGCCGCGTTGAAGCCGCCGCGGCCGCGCGCCAGGACCAGTGCGGTACGCAGCCGGCCTGGCCGGCGCACCTCGGTGACCAGGTCGACCGGGCAGTCGGCGGCCGGCGGCCCCGCGTTGACGGTCGGCGGGACCACCCCGTCCCGCAGCGAGAGCAGGGCCGCGGCCAGGTCCAGGGAGGCGCCGCCCGCGGCGAGCCGGCCCGTCATCGTCTTCGGGGCGGTGACGGGGACGCCGTACGCGCCGAAGAGCGCCGCGAGGGCCTCGGCCTCCGCGCGGTCGGCGGCGCGCCGTCCGGCGGCGTCGGCGAAGACCACGTCGACGTCGCGGGGGTCCAGCCCGGCGTCCCGCAGGGCGAGCCGGGCGGCGGCCCCGAGGCGGGAGGTGCCCCCCGAGCCGGGGGGCGGGTCGAAGGTGGCGGCGTACCCGGCGACGGCCCCGTACACGCGGGCGCCGCGCTCGCGCGCCGCGTCCGCGTCCTCCAGGACGAGCAGGGCCCCGCCCTCGCCCGCGACGTGGCCGGCCGCGTCGGCGGAGAACGGCAGGTACGCCCGGTCCGGGTCCTCGGCGGTGCTCAGCTCGCCCCCGGCGAGGTGCGCCGCCCAGCCCCACGGGCACAGTGAGGAGTCCACCCCGCCGGTGACCAGCAGCCGTACGCCGCTCTTGCGGAGCCGGCGGCGGGCGTGGGCGACCGCGTCGAGGCCGCCGGCCTGCTCGGTGACCAGGACGCCGCTCGGGCCGCGCAGCCCGTTCCTGATGGATATCTGGCCGGTGTTGACGGCGTAGAACCAGGCGAAGGACTGGTAGGCGCTGACGTACTGGGCGCCCTTGCTCCACAGTTCCTGGAGTTCCTTCTGGCCGAAGGCGTACCCGCCCGCGGAGGCCGCGGTGATCACCCCGGCGGAAAACTCGGGCAGGCCGGACACGTCGACGGCCGCGTCGGCGAGGGCCTCGTCGGCGGCGGTGAGGGCGAGCCGGGTCATGTGGTCGGTCTGGGGCAGCAGTCGGCCCGGGAGGTGGTCGGCGGCATTGAAGCCGGGCACCTCCCCGGCGAGGCGGGCGGGGTACGGTCCGGCGTCGAACCGGCTGACCGGGCGGATGCCGCTCTCGCCGCGCAGCACCGCCCCCCACCACGCCTCGGTGCCCAGGCCGTTCGGCGCGGCCACGCCGATGCCGGTGACGACCGGAGCCGTGGAACCGGTGGCCGGGCGGGCGGTGGCGGGGGCGGGGGCGGTGGTCATGCGGCATCTCCCAGGCGCGGGCGGGTCAGGATCATGGCGCTCTGGAAGCCGCCGAACCCGCTGCCGACGCTGAGCACGGTGTCGGTGCGCTGCTGGCGCGCGACGAGCGGGGTGTAGTCCAGGTCGCAGGTGGGGTCGGGGGTGTGCAGGTTCGCGGTGGGCGGCACCGTGTCGTGCTCGATGGCCAGGGCGCAGGCGGCCACTTCCAGGGAACCGATCGCGCCGAGCGAGTGCCCGATCATCGACTTGATGGAGCTGACGGGCACGTCATAGGCGTGCCGGCCGAGGCTGCGCTTGAAGGCGGCGGTCTCGTGGCGGTCGTTCTGCTTGGTGCCGGAGCCGTGGGCGTTGACGTAGTCGACGGCGGTGGGGTCGAGCCGGGCCTCGTCCAGGGCGCTGTCGATGGCGGCGGCCATCTCCGCGCCGTCGGAGCGCAGTCCGGTCATGTGGTACGCGTTGCAGCGGCCGGCGAAACCGGCGATCTCGGCGTAGACGTGGGCGCCGCGGCGGCGGGCGCTCTCCAGTTCCTCCAGGACGAGTACGGCCGAGCCCTCGCCGAGGACGAAGCCGTTGCGGGAGGCGTCGAAGGGCCGTGAGGCGGTCTCCGGGTCGTCGTTGCGCGGCGAGGTCGCCTTGATGGCGTCGAAGCAGGCCACGCTGATCGGGGAGATGGGTGCTTCCGTCGCACCGGTGACCATCACGTCGGCGCTGCCCTCGCGGATCAGCTCGGCGGCGTGGCCGATGGAGTCCAGGCCGGAGGTGCAGCCGGTGGAGACCATGGAGACGGGGCCCTGGGCGCCCACCCGCCAGGCCACTTCGGCCGCCATCGAGCTCGGTACGAAGTAGTCGAACAGGTGCGGTGCGGCCAGCGTGTGGTCCACCTGCCAGGTGCTGCCGCCCAGGCTCACCGCGTTGTACTGGTCGTCCAGGCCCATGGTGCAGCCGACCGCGCTGCCGAGGGTCACCCCGGTGCGCTCCGGATCGGGCCCCGCCGCGGAGAGCCCGCTGTCGCGCAGCGCCTCGTCGGCGGCGACCAGGGCGAACTGCGCCGCCCGGTCGAGGCGCCGGGCGTCTTCGGCGGTGAAGCCGTGGGCGAGGGGGTCGAAGTCGACTTCGGCGGCGATGCGGGAGCGGTACCCGGTGGCGTCGAAGAGGCTGATGGGGCGGGTGGCGGTCTTCCCGGAAGTGAGCAGGGACCAGTACTCCTTGGTGCCCACTCCCCCGGGCGCGACCACGCCGATTCCGGTGATGACGACGCGTCGGCTCATTGGGTGTTCCTTCACGGGTGAGTCCTATGGGTGGCGAGCTTGGCCAGCTCCGCTCGACGGCAGGTCGAGCGCGGGTGGTGGGCGCCCGCGGACCGGTCCGTGGCCCCCGCCGCGCGGGGGCCACGGACTCGCCACGGATCGCACCCCGCACTCACCGCGGACGCGCCCGTCACGTACTCGCAGCCGCGGACTCAGCGCGGCGCGGCGAGGGCGGGCCGGCCGCCCGCCGGGCTGTTCGGCGAGCCGAGGACGTTCCGGTGGATCTCCAGCGTCGCCGTGGAGCGGTTGAGCGTGATGTAGTGCAGGCCCGGCGCTCCCTCCGCGAGCAGCCGCTCGGCCATGGCGGTGGCGTAGTCCACGCCGATCCGGTGGCCCTCCGCCGGGTCGTCGCGCGCCGCTTCGAGGCGCTGCGCGAGGGCCGGCGGGAAGGCGGCGCTGCTGAGCTGCGCGAAGCGCCGGATCTGGCGCACGTCGGTGGCGGGCATGATCTCCGGGATGATCGGGGTGTCACAGCCCGCCGCGGCGACCCGGTCGCGCAGCCGCAGGTAGTCCTCGGCGTGGAAGAACATCTGCGTGACGGCGTAGTCGGCGCCGGCCCGGCACTTGGCGACGAAGTGCCGGATGTCGCTGTCCCAGTCCGGCGAACGGGGGTGCCGCTCGGGGAAGGCCGCGACGCCGACGCTGAACTCGCCGGACTTCCTGACCAGTGAGACCAGCTCGTGGGCGTGGTGGAAGCCCTCGGGGTGCGCGGTCCAGGGGGCGTTCGGGTCGCCGGGCGGATCGCCGCGCAGGGCGAGGACGTCGAGGACGCCCGCGTCCGCGTACTGGCCGAGGATGTGGCGCAGTTCGGCGACGGAGTGGCCGACGGCGGTGAGGTGGGCCACGGGCCGCAGGGTGGTCTCGGCGGCGATCCGCTTGGTGACCTCGACCGTCCGGTCCCGCGAGGAGCCGCCGGCCCCGTACGTGACGGAGACGAAGGTCGGCGAGAGCGGTTCGATCCGGCGGATCGCGTCCCACAGCACGCGCGAACCCGCGTCGGTCCTGGGCGGGAAGAACTCGAAGGAGTACGAGGGCGCCCCGCTGCGCAGGGTCTCGCGCAGTGCCGTCATCCCCGGCCCCCGGTTCCGGTCGGCGTCCCGGTCACGCGCGCCCCGCCAGGCCGGGCTCGATCTCCCGCGCGGCGGCGCTGCCGTACCCGCGGTCGATGCGGGACAGCAGGTCCGAGGGGAGCAGCTTGTACTCCTGGGTGCCGACCGATTCGAGTACCACCGTGGCCAGCGCGCAGCCCAGTTGGGCGGCCCGCTCGTACGGCAGGCCCCAGGCCAGGGCGGCGAGGAAGCCGGCGCGCAGGGCGTCGCCCACGCCGGTCGGGTCGGCCGCGGCGTCGGTGAGTACGGCGGGGACGTCCAGGCGGGGGGCGCCGGCCGTCAGGATCGACACGCCGTCGGCGGCGCGGGTCACGATCCAGGTGCCGACCCGCTCCAGCACCTGGTCCTCGTCCCAGCCGGTGCGTTCGCGCAGCAGCGCGCTCTCGTACTCGTTGGTGAAGAGGAGGTGCGCCCTGTCCACGAGCAGCCGGGTCTGCGCGGTGTCGAGCCGGGCGAGCTGCTGGGACGGGTCGGCGGCGACGGGGATCCCGAGGGCGTGCGCCGCGGCGGTGTGGCGCAGCATGGCGGCGGGGTCGTCGGCGCCGACGAGGACGAGGTCGAGGCCTCCCACGCGCTCGTGGACCTCGGCGAGGTCGATCTTCCCCGCCTCGGCCATGGCGCCCGCGTAGAAGGTCGCGATCTGGTTCTGGTCGTCGTCCGTGGTGCACACGAAGCGCGCCGTGTGCAGGGTGTCGCTGACCCGGACGGAGGTGGTGTCGACGCCCGCTTCGCGCAGCCGGCCGCGGTACTCGGTGAAGTCGAGACCCGCGGCGCCGATGAGCAGCGGCCGCAGGCCCAGCCGGCCGAGGCCGACGGTGATGTTGGCCCCGACGCCGCCGTGGCGGATCTCGAGGCGGTCGGCGAGGAACGACAGCGAGACCCGGTCCATCTGTTCGCTGATCAGCTGGTCGGCGAAGCGGCCGGGGAAGACCATGAGGTGGTCGGTGGCGATGGAGCCGGCCACGGCGATACGCACAACAATTCTCCTTGGACTGTGGCGGGGCCAGTCGGCGCGGGCCGGTGTCTACCGGCCGGCGGCGGCGCGCAGGGCGTCGACGCGGTCGGTGCGTTCCCAGGTGAAGTCGGGGAGTTCGCGGCCGAAGTGGCCGTAGGCGGCGGTCTGGGCGTAGATGGGCCGCAGCAGGTCCAGGTCGCGGATGATCGCGGCGGGGCGGAGGTCGAAGACCTGGCCGATGGCCTCCTCGATCTTCGCGGTGTCGACCTTGGCGGTGCCGAAGGTCTCCACGAACAGGCCGACCGGCTCGGCCTTGCCGATGGCGTACGCGACCTGCACCTCGCAGCGCGCGGCGAGACCGGCGGCGACCACGTTCTTGGCGACCCAGCGCATCGCGTACGCGGCGGAGCGGTCGACCTTCGACGGGTCCTTGCCGGAGAACGCGCCGCCGCCGTGGCGGGCCATGCCGCCGTACGTGTCGATGATGATCTTGCGGCCGGTCAGGCCCGCGTCACCCATCGGACCGCCGATCTCGAACCGGCCGGTCGGGTTCACCAGCAGCCGGTAGCCCTCGGTGTCCAGCTTGATGCCGTCCTGCGCCAGCCGGTTCAGGACGTACTCGACCACGTGCTCGCGCACGTCGGGCGTCAGCCGCGCGTCGAGGTCCACGTCGGCGGCGTGCTGCGAGGAGACCACGACGGTGTCCAGGCGGACGGCCTTGTCGCCGTCGTACTCGATGGTGACCTGGGTCTTGCCGTCGGGGCGCAGGTACGGGACGGTGCCGTCCTTGCGGACCTCGGTCAGCCGCCGCGAGAGCCGGTGCGCGAGGTGGATCGGCAGCGGCATCAGCTCGGGCGTCTCGTCGCAGGCGTAGCCGAACATCAGGCCCTGGTCGCCGGCGCCCTGCTTGTCCAGCTCGTCTCCTTCTCCGCCTGCGGCGGCGCCCTCGACGCGCTGCTCGTAGGCGGTGTCGACGCCCTGCGCGATGTCGGGGGACTGCGCGCCGATGGACACCGACACGCCGCAGGAGGCGCCGTCGAAGCCCTTGTTCGAGGAGTCGTAGCCGATCTCCAGGATCTTGTCGCGGACGAGCTGCGCGATCGGCGCGTACGCCTTCGTCGTCACCTCTCCCGCGATGTGCACGAGACCGGTGGTGATGAGGGTCTCCACGGCCACCCGTGAGGCCGGGTCCTCGGTGAGGAGGGCGTCGAGGATCGTGTCGCTGATCTGGTCAGCGATCTTGTCGGGGTGGCCCTCGGTCACGGACTCCGAGGTGAACAGGCGACGGGACACGGGCGGATTCCTTCTGCGGTGTGGGCGGGAGGCGACAGTCTCCGACCCCTCTGGAGATCCACTCGAGCACCGGAAGCGGCCCTGCCCCGCGGCGGTGTGTCCCGCCTCACCAGGCGAGGCCGCCGTTGACCTCCAGGACGTGCCCGTTGACGTAGGAACCGCCGTCGCCGGCGAGGTAGACCGCGGCCTCGGCGACCTCCCGGCCGGTGCCCATCCGGCCCAGCGCGACCTTCGGCGCGTACCTGCTCCACACCGCCTCGTTCTGCTTGAGCAGCCGTCCCATGCCCGCGTCGATGAAGCCGGGCGCCAGGCAGTTGACGACTATGCCCTTCGGCGCGAGCTCCAGTGCGATGACCTTGCTGAACATCTCCACCGCCGCCTTGGTCGCGCAGTACGCGGACGCGCCCGGGGCGGGCCGGCTGCCCAGTGCCGAGGACATCGTGAGGATCCGGGCGGCCGTGCTCCGCTCCAGGTACGGCACCGCCGCCCGCACGCAGTGGAAGAGGCCGTTCACGTTCGTGTCCACGACGTCGGCCCAGTCGGTCACGGCCAGCCCCGCCGCCGGTCCCGGCCGGCTCAGACCGGCGTTGGCCACCAGGATGTCGATCCCCGCGAACCGGTCCGCCGCCGCCCGCATCAGCGCGCGCACGGAGCCGGGATCGCGTACGTCGGTCTGCCGGAAGACGGCACGGCCGCCCAGGTGCGCCAGGGCCTCGTCCGCCCCGGCCGCGCCGCGCGCGCCGACGACGACGCTCGCGCCCTCCGCGACGAACGCCTCGGTGATCTCGAGTCCGAGGCCCTTCGTCCCGCCGGTCACCACGGCGACCCTGCCCTCCAGTGCCGCCATCAGGTACCGGACCGCACCGCGAACCGTTCGCCCGCGGCCCGGGGGCCCGCGGCGGCGGGCGGCCCGGGGGCGCGCCGGGGGGCGGGGCTCAGCAGCCGGGCCTGGAGCTGCCTGAGCTCCGGCGAGGGTTCCATGCCCAGTTCGTCGGCGAGGACCCGGCGGACGTCCTGGTAGGCCCGGACGGCCTCCGCGCGCCGGCCGGCGGCCACGAGGGCCGTGATGAGCCGACTGTGGAACCACTCGTTGAGCGGGTAGTCGCTGATGAGCTTGCGCAGCTCGGGGATGGACTCGCGGTTCAGGCCCAGCTGTTCCTGCGCCTCGATGCGGATCTCGAAGGCCCGTACGCGCAACTCGTTCAGGTGGACGAGGTGGCCGCTGAGCACGTCGCCCACGGGGTGGTTCGACAGGGCGGGGCCGCGCCACAGGTCGAGCGCCTGCCGGACGCCGCGCAGCGCCGCGGCCGGTTCGCCGTCCGCGAGTTCGGTACGGGCCCGGGCGACGAGCCGTTCGAACACCCGGATGTCGATCTCGGCGTCGTCGGCGAGGATGCGGTAGCCGGGCGGGCTGGTGACGATCAGGGAGCGCCCGGGCGGCGCCAGGTTCTCGCGCACCAGCATCCGGCGGGCGTGGTACACGTACGTCTGGAGGGTGGTGACGGCGCTGCGCGGCGGCTCGTCGCCCCACAGCTCGTGGATGAGCGCTTCCGCCGTGACGATCTCATGGGGCCGGGTGAGCAGCAGCGCCAGCGTCTGGCAGACCTTCGGGGTTCCGGGCCGGTACACCCGTCCGTCGTCGGAGACGATCTCGAACGGGCCGATGAGATTGAAACGCATGGAACGTGGCTCCTCGTCAGCAGGACAGCGGCGGCGGCCGGGCGGCCGCCGACGGATGGGGCCGCCCCGCCGGATCGCTCCGGCGGGGCGGCCGTCACCGCGGGGTGCGCGCTGTCACTCCTCGCCGAGCAGGTAGCGGATGTGCTTGACCAGCTCGCCGATGTCCTCGCGCAGCAGGCTGTAGTGGTCGGCGTCGAGGTCGATGACCGTCGGCGGCTCGGCCGAGTAACCGCTGCTGTTCTCGAGGAACGAGTAGTCGTCGCCCACGGCCTTGAAGATGCTGATCGGCGCCTGGAGGGTGCGCTCGGCCAGCTCGTGGAAGGAGTACTCGAATTCGTAGGTCTGGCCCACGACCGAGATGATCCGCCGGGCGAGGTCGATGTCGATGCCCTTGAGCTCGCTGATGAACTCGGCGAAGGACGCCTCGTCCGTCACGGTCTCCAGGCACTTCTCCAGGTCCGGACCGGAAATGGTGCCGGTGAAGACGGAGAAGAGGATGGTGGTGTAGCCGCGGTTGGCGAAGGACGCCTCACGGCCCCACACCTTGCCGTTCTCGGCGCGCACCTTCGGGGAGCCCGGCGCGATCAGGAACAGGTTGTCCACCTTCTCGCCGGCCTGCTCCAGCTGGTAGGCGGTCTCGAAGGCCACGCGGGCGCCGAAGGAGTAGCCCCACAGCGTGTAGGGGCCGGTCGGCTGGAGCTCCTTGATGGCCTCGATGTCCGCCTTCGCCATCTCGACGATGGTCTCGTACGCGGTCTCGCCCTCGTTGATGCCGTGCGACTGGACGCCGTAGAACGAGCGGCCGAGGCCGATCTCGCCGGCCAGGGAGCGCAGGTTCATGGGGTAGCCGCCGAGGCCCGGCCAGCAGATCACGGGGTTGGCCTTGCCGGTCTCCGCGTGCAGCCGCACCAGGCGGGAGGACTCCTGCGCGACCTCGCGCTCCAGACGCCGGGCGAGCTTCTCGACGGTCGGGGACTCCAGCACGCTCTGGAGCGGCAGGGAGACGCCTAGCCGGGAGTTGACCTCGCGGATGAGACCGACGGCGATCAGCGAGTTGCCGCCGGACTCGAAGAAGTCGTCCTGCACCGAGACGCTCTCGCGCCGCAGGGACTTCGCCCAGATCGCGCTGATCTCCTTCTCGGTCTCCGTGCGCGGCGCGACGAAGGGACGCTCGACGAGTTCGGCGTTGACCTGCTCGGAGGCGGCCAGTGCCTTGACGTCGACCTTGCCGTTGGCGGACAGCGGCATCCGCTCGAACACCACGACCCGGTTGGGGATCATGTAGTCGGGCAGGAAGCTGACGAGGTCGTCGCGGATGAGCTCGGCCGGACCGCGCATGTGGACGCTGTCCTCGCGCATGCCCTCGTGGCCGAGCTGCTCGTCGCTGATGCGGCCGCCGACGAAGAAGTACATCGGGCCGCTCTCGACGCCGTTCGCGGCGAGGACGGCGTCCATGCGGCGCGAGGCGGGCAGCGGGTTGCCGGTCTTGGAGCTGTAGCCCGACGACATGAAGCCCAGGTTCAGCCCGTTCATCATCAGGTGCTGGAGCTTCTTGCCGAGGGTGATGTACCGCAGCCACTCCTCGGGGGCCCGGCTGTAGACGCTGATGCCGAAGCTCGCGGCCTGGTACACGGACTGGTTGATCGCGATGACGTGCTTCTTGAGGACGATGTCGTCCGAGAAGCGGGCCAGCTCGCCGTCCGCGTAGCGGTACAGGCCCTCCGGCAGGCCGGCGATCTTGCTGCCGTGCGTCTGGACGTAGACCTCGGCGTGGTCCGCGCGCGGGCCCGCGTGCGGGACGAGCTCGAATGTGCCCAGGTAGTAGTCCTCGTCGGCGACGTCCAGCCGCTCGCGGACGGCCGGCTCGTAGGCGCGGTCGTGGATGTCGAGGCCGTAGCCGGGCAGGATCTGCTCGAAGAGGCCGACCATGTGGCCGGTCTCGATCTCCAGCACCTCGACGATGTTGTTCTTGTAGACCGGCTCGATGCCGCTCTTCTTGCCGATGAAGTGGATCTGCGCGGTGGGCTTGCCGGTGGCCTCGCGCTCGCTGATCAGCACGAGCTGGTGGCGGACCGGCTGGTAGTAGTAGTAGCCCGGCTTCAGCCCGCCGACGCCCTCGAGCTCGAAGTACATCTGCGTCGCGTACAGCGCGCCCGGTGAGGCGTAGCCGTACTTCGGCAGCAGCCGCTCCTCGCTGACGTACTGGCCGAACCAGCGCAGGATCTGGCCCAGTTCGGCGGGGGCCAGATCGGCGGCCTTGCGCGAGTAGCCCGCGGTGACCTTGGCGCCGAGCAGGTCGAGCAGGTCGTCCTGGGTGACGGCGCCGCCCTCGTAGAAGCGGTACGTCTTGCGGGCGAAGACCCGGGCGCGCTGCTCGGGGGTGGGCTCGGAGCCCGGCAGGTCGTAGGTGGTGCGGGCGGCCAGCTCGGCGTCGTCGCGCAGGCCCGGGTTGGACAGCTGCGCCTTGACCTGGAGCTTGCTCTTCTTCGAGGCGTGGTGCGAGCCGTGGTTGCCCTGGTCCATCAGGGCGGCTTCCTTCTCGCTCAGCTCGACGCAGGCGATCAGGTTCTGGAAGCCGGTGCGGCCGTCGTTCTTGACGATGACGGCCGCGTTGCGGACCCACTCGTGGTTCTCGATGGCGAGGGAGATCTCGTCGAGTTCGACGCGGTAGCCGCGCAGCTTGACCTGGTTGTCGGCGCGGCCGGCGAACTGCACGGTGCCGTCCGGGTTCCACTGGCCCAGGTCGCCCGTCTTGTAGAGGCGGGTGGGGGCGCCGTCGTCGGTGACCGCGATCTCCAGGAAGCGGTCGGCGGTCAGGTCGGGGCGGTGCAGGTAGCCGCGGGCCAGCTGGACGCCACCGATGTACAGCTCGCCGATCTCGCCGACGCCGACGGGCCGCAGGTCCTTGTCGAGGATGTGGTACTCGGTGCGGTGGACGGGGCTGCCGATCGAGATCGACTGCGGGCCCTCGTCCAGGGCCGCGGGGTCGACGGTGTACGAGGAGGAGTTGATGGTGCACTCCGTCGGCCCGTACAGGTTGATCAGGGCGCGGCCCGGCATCTCGCGGGTGACCTGGATCGCGAGGTTGCGGGAGAGCGCCTCGCCGCCGCTGAATATCTGCTCCAGCGTGGAGCAGGCGTCGAACTTCTCGGTGTCGATGAGCGCCTGGAGCAGCGTCGGGACGCACTGGAGGGTGGTGACGCCGTGCTTCTGGATGGTCTCGATGAGGCCCTCGGGGTCGGCGTAGACGCCGGGGGCGCCCATGACGACGGTGGCGCCGTTGGCCGGGGAGAGGATCTCCCACTGGGCGGCGTCGAAGCTCATCGGGGTCTTCTGCAGGACGACCTTGCTGCGGTCGATCCCGTGCGCCTCGCGCAGCCAGCCGAGCTGGTTGACGACGCTGCGGTGCTCGATCATCACGCCCTTGGGCCGGCCCGTGCTGCCCGAGGTGTAGATGACGTAGGCGAGGCTGTCGGGGTGGGCGCCTTCGACGGCGGGTGCGGGCGTGCCCTCGGGCAGCACGAACGCGTCGGAGTCGCGCAGGGTGACGACGGTGACGTCCTTCGGCGCGAGTTCGCGCAGCCGGGACACCAGGCGCTGCTGGGCCAGGATGATCTTCGCCTGGCTGTTCTCGATCATGTACCGGAGCCGGTCCTCGGGGTACTCCGGGGACAGCGGCAGGTAGGCGCCGCCGGCGGACAGGATGCCCCAGGCGCCGATCATCAGGTCGAGCGACGGCTCGACGAAGAGGCCGACGCAGTCGTCCGCCGAGACACCGAGATGTCTCAGGTACTCGGCCAGGGCCGAGCTTCTGGCCGCCAGTTCGCGGTAGGTGAGGCTCTGGTCGCGGTAGACGACGGCGGTCGCCTCCGGGTGCTCCGCGACCCGCTCGGCGAGCAGGTCCGGCAACGCCTTGGTTCCCAGAAGGGTGGGCTCGAGCACGCTGGTCTCCTGAAAGGTCATTTCTCGCTTCCTTACTTCCTTCGTGGAACAACGGGCGTGCCCGACGCCCGCGCGACCGGGCCGCGCCAACGCGGCGGACCCGGTCTGCAGCGGCTCACCGCGGTACGGACGGCACCCGCGGGCCGGGGTACACCGCGGGGGTGAGCCGGAAGAGCCGGGCGGCGGCCCGGCATGAAGAAACCGACGGACAGGGAACCAGTGCCGCTCCCCCGGAAGAGCCGCCGGGACGGTGCGCCGTGGGCGCACGGTCCCGGAGTGCGGGCGGGCCCCCTCGGCCCGCCCGCCTGCTCTACCGGTCCTGGAGCAACCGGGTCACCGATCCGTTCTCGAACACCTCACGGGCGGCGCCCGCGATGAGCGGGGCGATCGACAGGACGGTGACCTTGTCCAGTCCGAGCGCACCGGGCACCGGCAGGGTGTCCGTGAAGACGAACTCGCTGACCCGCGAGTTCTTCAGACGGTCCGCGGCGGGGCCGGACAGCACCCCGTGCGTCGCCGCCACGATGACGTCCCGCGCGCCCTGGGCGAAAAGGGCGTCGGCGGCGGCGCAGATCGTGCCGCCGGTGTCGATCATGTCGTCGACCAGGACGCAGTCCCGGCCCTCGACGTCGCCGACCACCTCGTGCGCGGTGACCTGGTGGGCCACGTCCTTGTCGCGCCGCTTGTGGACGATGGCCAGCGGCGCGCCCAGCCGGTCGCACCAGCCGTCGGCCACCCGGACGCGCCCGGCGTCGGGCGAGACGACCGTGAGGTTGTCGCGGTCGGCCTTGGCTCCGATGTGGTCCGCGAGGACCGGCATCGCGAACAGGTGGTCCACCGGCCCGTCGAAGAAGCCCTGGATCTGGTCGGCGTGCAGATCGACCGTCAGGATCCGGTCCGCGCCCGCGGTCCGCAGCAGGTCCGCGACCAGGCGGGCCGAGATGGGCTCGCGGCCGCTGTGCTTGCGGTCCTGGCGGGCGTATCCGTAGAACGGCAGGATCACCGTGATGCTGCGGGCGGAGGCCCGCTTCAACGCGTCGATCATGATGAGCTGTTCCATGATCGCCTTGTTGATGGGGGCGGTGTGGCTCTGGATGACGAAGCAGTCCGCACCGCGCACCGAGGCCTGGTAGCGGATGTAGATCTCGCCGTTGGCGAAGTCGATCGCCTTCGTCGGGACCAGCGTCGTCCCCAGCTCGGCCGCCACGGCCTCCGCCAGCTCGGGGTGCGCGCGCCCCGAGAACAGCAGCATCTGGCCCGGGCCGCTCACGCGGATCCGGCCGCGGCCTCGGCCTCGGCCAGCGTCGGGTAGTCGGTGTAGCCGCGGTGGTCGCCACCGTAGAAGGTGGTGGTGTCCAGCGCGTTGAAGGGACCGCCGGCGCGCACCCGCTCCGGCAGGTCCGGGTTGGCCAGGAAGGCCGCGCCGAACGCGACGGCGCAGGCGACACCGGCCTCCAGTGCCTCGGTGGCGGTCTCGGCGGTGACCTGGACGCCCAGGTTCTCCGGGTGCGGGGACAGGATGATGGTGCCGGTCCACTGGGCGCGCAGCGCCTCGGTCTGGCTGCGGTTGCCGCCCTCCAGGACGTGCAGGAACGCCAGCGGCGGCAGGGCCGCGACGAGCGCCTCGTACAGGGCGGCGGTGTCGCCCTCGACGATGTCGTTGTACGGGTTGGCGGGCGAGATGCGCACGCCGACGCGGTCGGCGCCGATGCGCTCGGCCACCGCCTCGATGACCTCGACGGCGAACCGGATGCGGTTCTCGATGGAGCCGCCGTACCGGTCGGTGCGCTGGTTGGTGTTCTCCGCGAGGAACTGGTGGAGCAGGAAGCCGTTGCCCGCGTGGACCTCGACGCCGTCGAATCCGGCCTCGACGGCGTTCTGCGCGGCGTCCGCGAACTCCTTGACGGTGTCGGCGATCTCCTCGGCCGACAGCGCGTGCGGCTCCTGGTACTCCAGCGGGCCCTCGGGGCCGAAGCACTGGCCGGCCGCGGTGACGGCCGACGGCGCGACGGACTGGTGGGCGCTCGGGTACAGGGAGGGGTGTCCGATGCGGCCGGCGTGCATGAGCTGGGCGACGATCAGCCCGCCGGCGCGGTGCACGGCGGAGGTGACCTGCTTCCAGGACTCGGTCTGCTCCTGCGAGTACAGACCGGGGCTGTTCATGAACCCCTGGCCGACGACGTTGGGCTGGACGCCCTCGCTGATGATCAGGCCGGCGCCGGCGCGCTGGGCGTAGTAAGTGGCCATCAGCTCGGTGGCGAGGCCCTCGGGTGTGGCGCGGTTGCGGCTCATGGGCGCCATGACCATGCGGTTGCTCAGGGCCAGCTTCCCCAGGGTGACCGGCTCGAACAGCTTCTCGGACATCGTGTGTCTCCTCATTGAGGTCTTTGCGTGGTGCGGAGGTACGGCGGCGGAGCGGGCCCCGGCGGGGTCAGCGGCCCGCGCGTTCGGCGCGGTGCTCGGCGTGGGCGACGGCGAGCCGGCCGGCGGCCTCGGCGCAGGAGGCGAGGACGGCCATGTTGGCGCGCGCGGAACGCCCGTCGGTGGCGGCGTCCACGGCCCGCATCAGGTACTTGGTGATGCCCTGGCCGGAGACCCCGTCGGCGGTGGCCTGGGCGACGGCGGCGCGGATGGCCGTGTCGACCTCGGCGGAGTCGATGGCGTCCTCCTCCCGGACCGGGGTGGTGATCAGGAAGGAGCTGTTGTTGCCGAGCGCCCAGTGGGCCTCGACGGCACGGGCGATGACCCGCTCGTCGTCCAGGCGGTGGGGCGCCCGGTGCCCGCTGGTGCGGCAGTAGAAGGCGGGGAAGTCGTCCGAGCGGTACGCGACGACCGGGACGCACTGCGTCTCCAGGTACTCCAGCGTCAGCCCCAGGTCGAGGATCATCTTCGCTCCGGCGCAGACGACCGCGACCTTGGAGCGGGTGAACTGGATGAGGTCGGAGGAGACGTCCCAGGTCTCCTGCGCACCGCGGTGCACGCCGCCGATGCCGGCGGAGGAGAAGAACGGGATCCCCGCGAGCTCGGCCGCCACGACGGAGGACGCGACGGTGGTCGCGCCGAGGCCGCCCTTGGCCAGTACGAGGGGCATGTCCCGGCTGGAGACCTTGGGGATGTCCGGCAGGGAGGCGAAGCGCTCGATGTCCGAGTCCGACATGCCGACCCGGATCTCGCCCCCCTCGACGCAGATCGTCGCGGGTACCGCGCCGCCGGCCCGTACGGCGTCCTCCACCTTGCGGGCGGTGGCCGCGTTGTCGGGGTAGGGCAGGCCGTGCGTGATGACGTTGCTCTCCAGGGCGACGACGGCCGTGCCGTCGTGGAGGGCCTCGCGGACTTCCTCGGTGTAGCGGACGGGGATGCCGCTGCTTGCGCTCATCGAAGGTCTCTCACTTCTCGTTCCAGTAGCCGGGCGGCTTGACCAGCAGGTCCCGGCGGGCCGCTATCTCGGTGAGGACGTGGGCGTCCCAGTCCTCGGGTTCGACCGGCTCCAGCGAGATCGAGACGGTGTCCTCGCCGGTGGCGAAGGTCCGCGTCACCGCGGCGGTGACCGCGTCGTCGATCGCCCGGAGCTGTTCGGCCGTGAATTCCCTCGGGTAGTGCCGGACGTGGATGTGGGGCACGGACTCGGTTCCTCTCCTGATCGGTGGCGGACGGGTGGCACACCGAGGACGGGGGAGACCTCGGTGTGCCACCGCCACTCCCGGCCCCCACCAGGGGGGTTTCGGTGGGGCGGGGAGTTCGGGAGGAGCTCCGCCGCGTCAGGCGTCGACGGGCTCCCGCGCACTGGCCCTGGCCGCCTGCCGCCTGGCCCGGCCGGGGCGGGGCTGGGCCAGGATGACGGCGGCGACCACGGTGAGGGCGCCGACGAGCTGGAGCGGCGACAGGGCCTGGTCGAGGACGAAGTAGCCGAGCAGGGTGGCCGCGAGCGGCGAGGCGAAGCTGAGGAACGACACGGCGAGCGCGGGCAGCCGCTCCATGCCGCGGAACCAGATCGCGTAGGCGAACAGGGCCCCGATGATGCCGAGGTAGGCGAAGCCCGCCAGGTTCTTGCCGGTGATCGTGTCGGGCAGGCCCTCGCCGATCAGCGCGACCGGCAGGAGCACGAGACCGCCGACGGTCAGCTGCCAGCCCGTGAAGGTCAGCAGGCCCACCCCTTCGGGGCGGCCCCAGCGCTTGGTCAGCACGATGCCGGAGGCCATGCTGAGCGCGCCCAGCAGACCGGCGATGACACCGGTGGTGTTCAGGCCGGCGTTCGGCTGGAGGACCAGCAGGGCCACTCCGGCGGCGCCGAGCGCGCAGGCGGCCAGGTGGATCTGCTTGATCTTCTCCTTGAGCAGCAGGGCGCCCAGGAGCAGCACGATCATCGGCTGGATGGACATCACCAGCGCAGCGACCCCGCCGGGCAGGTGGTACGCCGCGACGAACAGCAGGTAGAAGAAGGCGCCGATGTTCAGGACACCGAGGACGAGCGCACGCCACCACCAGATGCCGCGGGGCAGGGTGCGGCCGATGAGTACGAGGACCAGGCCGGCCGGCAGTGCGCGCAGCATGGCCGCCAGCAGCGGGCGGCCCTCGGGCAGCAGCTCGGTGGTGACCAGGTACGTCGAACCCCAGATGGCCGGTGCGAGCGCGGTGAGCGCCGAGTCGGTCAGTGCGCGGTTCTTCATCGGACCACTGCCGAGTCGGTGGTGCCGAAGAAGCGGTCGCCGAAGTCGCCGATGCCGGGGATCATGAACGCGTTCTCGTTGAGCCGTTCTTCGACCGACGAGGTGACGATCTTGACCGCGGGGTGCTTGGCGTGGACCGCCTCGATGCCCTCGGGCGCGGCGAGGAAGTTGACGAACACGATGTTCTCCTCGTGCACGCCCGCTTCGAGCAGCAGGCCGATGGCGGCGTTGGCGCTGCCGCCGGTGGCGAGCATCGGCTCCAGCAGCAGCACCTGCCGCTCGGCGATGTCGTCCGGCAGGTTCTGGTAGAGGTAGTGCGGGAGCTTGGTGGCCTTGTCCCGCTGGATGAGTATCTTGCCGACGCGGATGTTGGGTACGACGGCGCGCAGTTCGTCCACCATCGAGTCCCCGGCCCGGATCACGGGCACGGCGCACAGGTTGGGCGTGAACTTCAGGCCCTCGTAGGTCTCGCCGACCGGCGTGATCACCTTCTGCTTGTCGAACGGCAGCAGGTCCAGCGCGGATTCCAGCAGGAGGCGGATGATGCGCCGGGAGTAGAAGACGAAGTCCGCGCGCGAGGCGTCACGGTCTCGGATGATGGTGTGCATCGCCCGCAGCTGGTTGGTCTGCGGCAGCGGGTGGACGTTGAAGTGGCCGGTCGCCATGAGAACCTGCTTCTCGTCGGTCGGTGGAGACGGGCTGCGGCCGGGGCCCGGTGGGGGGTGCCCAGGGCGGCCGCAACCCGGGGTCGGGCGTTCTGCCTGGGTCAGGCGGTCTCGCCGGCGATCTCGGCGAACGCCTTGCGCGACTCGGCCACGAACTTGGCGACCTTGGCGCGGTCCTTGCGGCCGTCGGCGCCTTCGAGGCCCGTGTGGGCGTCGACGGCGGCGGGCTTGACGAAGCGGATCGCGTCGGCGACGTTCTCCGCGTTCAGGCCGCCGGCCATCATCAGGGGCTTGGGGGAGCGGCGGACGAGCTCGGCGCTGACGTTCCAGTCGTGGGTGAGACCGGTGGCGCCCTTGGCTCCGGTGGCCGGGTTGAAGGTGTCGGTGATGAACATGTCCACCGCGTCGGCGACGTCGTCGACGAGCTGGAGCAGCTCCTCGGCGTTGTCCTCCTTCACGACCAGGCTCTTGAGCACGTACAGGTCGGGACGGTTGGCCTTGAGCTTGCGCAGCTGCTCCGGCTCCACGTCACCGTGCAGCTGGACGGCCTTGACGCCGAGCTGGGTGGTGAAGGCGCTGATCTCGTCGGCGTCCGTCATGTAACTGATGAGGACGCCCTCCTGGGGGGCCTTCAGGCCTGCGATGATCTCCGTCGCCGCCGACTCGGAGATGTCGTCCTTGCCCGACGGGAGGCGGAGCGGGAACCCGAACCAGTCGACGCCCTCCTCGGCCAGCAGCGCGGCCTCTTCGGCGTCGATGATCCCGGCGACCTGCACCAGATCCTTCACGTCACTCATGTGTGTTTCCTTTTCAGGGCGAAGCTGAATGAACAGAACATTTACGGGCAGTGATACGACAGGACGTGGTCCGGTATGACGGTTTTCGGTACACGTCGCGGGATGCTCTCCAAAAGCCTCGTTGGTACCCATCCATGGGTCAATGAGCTCTATGTCAGATCCGTGTCAACCTTCGCCACGTCTGTGTCAGGGACCGTCAGGTACCGGCCAACCGCCCCCGAATCCAAGGCCGTTGGGCCAAGGTGGGGGCGCCGGAGGGGGTGCCGGAGGTTCAGCGGCCACGGCGGGCGGCGCGGCCCCGGACGAGCGCGATCCCCCAGGCGGCCCGGCGGCGCATCAGGGTGGTCAGGGGCGGCCCGGGGTGGCCCGGCGCGGGATAGGTCAGCTCGGGAAAGCGGAGGGCGGCGCGCTGCCGCGCGGTGTCGCGTACGGGTTCGCGGACCGGCCTGCGGCGCGCGGGGACGAGGTGGCCGGTGATCCCGGTGCTCACCACTGCACTCCGGTCAGCTCGGGCAGGCGGTCCCCGGCGTCCCACACGACGTGGAAGGCGACGCGGTCCAGCCGCCAGCCGGCCGGCGTGCGCACGGCCCGGGCCTGGCAGTACCCGCCCACCTCGAAGGGTGCCGCGGGCCCGGCCCCGGGCCGGTGCAGGTGCCGGGTGAGCTGCTGGACGCGCAGCGTGGCCCGGTCGCCGTCGAGCCGGATGTCGTGGTTGGCGCTGATGTGGTGGGTGCGCGACCAGCGCGCCCCGGCCTCCCGGCGCAGCACGGCGAAGCCCTCGGCGCCGGTGCAGGTGCCGATGGGGAAGACGAAGGAGGCGTCCTCGGTGAACAGCTCGTCGAACGCCACCGCGCCGGCTCCGGCGCGGGCGCGGGCGCCGGTGTCGAGGGCGCTGACGTAGCGGTCGAAGAGGTCCCGCAGCTCGGCTCGGTCGCGCAGGACCCGTACCTGCGCGGACAGATCCGCGAGCTCGTCGTGGATCGATGGCATGGCCGCTCCTGGTTCGAAGGGGGAGATCCGGCCCGGTGGGAATCCAGGTACGGGCCTAGGTGTGGGACGCCACGAACTCCTTGACGGAGGCGATGACGTAGTCGAGCATCTCGTCGGTCAGCGCCGGGTACACCCCCACCCAGAACGTCTGGTCGGTGACGATGTCGCTGTTCGTGAGGTCGCCGACGACGCGGTGCGGTTCGCCGATGTAGGCCGGGTGCCGGGTCAGGTTCCCGGCGAACAGCCGGCGCGTGCCGATCTTGCGGTCCTCCAGGAAGTCCACCAGGGCGGCCCGGCTGTAGGGCGCCGCGGGGTCCACGGTGAGCGCGAAGCCGAACCAGCTCGGGTCGCTGCGCGGGGTGGCCTCGGGCAGGATCAGGTGGGGCACGCCGTCCAGGCCCTCGCGCAGCCGGCGCCAGTTGCGGCGCCGGGCCGCGCAGAAGCCGTCCAGCTTGTCGAGCTGGGTGAGGCCGAGCGCCGCCTGGATGTCGGTGGCCTTCAGGTTGTAGCCGACGTGCGAGAAGATGTACTTGTGGTCGTAGCCCTCGGGGAGGGTGCCCATCTGGTACTTGAAGCGCTTGAGGCACTTGTTGGTCTCGCCCGGCTCGCACCAGCAGTCCCGGCCCCAGTCGCGCAGCGATTCCACGATCCGCGCGAGCGCCAGGTTCGAGGTCAGCACGCAGCCGCCCTCACCCATCGTCAGGTGGTGGGCCGGGTAGAAGCTGACCGTCGTCATGTCGCCGAAGGTTCCGGTGAGCTGCCCGTCGTACGTGGAGCCCACCGCGTCGCAGTTGTCCTCGATGAGGAACAGGTCGTGGTCGGCGGCGAGCCGGGCGATCTCGGCGACCTCGAAGGGGTTGCCGAGGGCGTGCGCGATCATGATGGCGCGGGTCTTGGGGCCGATCGCCCGCGCGACCCGGTCCGCCGTCGTGTTGTAGGTGCCCAGCTCGACGTCCACGAAGACCGGGACGAGCCCGTTCTGGATGATCGGGTTGACGGTGGTGGGGAAGCCGGCGGCGACCGTGATGACCTCGTCCCCCCGCTTGAGGCGCCGGTCCTCCAGCAGGTGCGAGGTGAAGGCCGTCATGGCCAGCAGGTTGGCGGAGGAGCCCGAGTTGGTCAGGTGCGCCTTGCGGTGTCCCAGCTTGCGGGCGAAGCGCGACTCGAACCTGCGCGAGCTGGGTCCGGCGGCGATCCGCATCTCCAGCGCCGCCTCGACCAGCGCCGTGCGGTCGCGTTCGTCCAGTACCGCGCCGGCGGGCCAGATCTCGGTGGTGCCGGGGACGAAGGGCCGGTCCACCTGTGTGTCCTGGTGGAACTTCACGGTCTCGTCCAGTACGAGTCCCTTGTGGATGTTCATGACGTGATCCCTTCCCGGCGCTCAGGGCCGAAGGTGTCACCGCGCTCGCCGCGGTCGCTTGGGTGTGTCACGGTCGCGGGCCGGTGACGGGTCCTGTCGCCGGTCGTACGGCGCGGATCAGGCGGTCCGCGGTGCGGGGGAGTTGTCCCGCCAGGTGCGCGCGCCGCCGAAGGCGCGGTGGCGCTCGGGGCGGTGCCAGCTCGCGCGGGCGGGCCCGGCGCCCGCCGTGCCGCCGTACTGGCCCTCGTAGGCCGCGGCCCGGGCCAGTACGACGGCCGTCAGGGCGGCCAGTTCGTCGGCGTCGGGCCGGCCCTTCTCCACGCGGATGAACCGGCCGGGGTCGTGCCTTCTCACAGGGTGCTCCTCGTCTCGTGACGGCCGTCAGACCGCGGTGTCGCTCGGCGCGTCCACCGCGGGGACCGGCCGCGCGGCGGTGTGCGTCGTGTGTACGTGGGCGTCGGGCAGGATGCGCCGGACCAGGCCGCCGAGCACCCGGCCGGGCCCCACCTCCACGAACCGGTCGGCGCCCGAGGCGGCGAGCGCCGCGACGGCTTCCGTCCAGCGCACCGGCCGGGTCAGCTGGCCGCGCAGCGCGACGACGGCCTCCGCGGCGCTCTCGATCCGCCCCCCGGTGACGCTGGAGACCAGCGGCAGCACCGGATCGCGGAACGTGGTGGCGATCAGGGTCTCGGTGAACTCGGCCTCCGCCTCGCGCAGCAGGCTGGAGTGGAAGGGGCCGCCGGCCCGCAGCGGCCGTACCCGGGCCCCGGCCGCGCGGGCGGCCGCGGTCAGGTGGGACACCGCCTCGGCCTCCCCGGAGACCACCGTCTGGCGGGGTTCGTTGTCCCCGGCCACCTCCACGACCCGGTCCGTGGCCGCGCGCGACTCGGCGCACAGCCGCACCAGGTCGCGGCGGCTGAGGCCGATGACGGCCGCGGTGGCGCTGCCGACCCGGTCCCCGACGGTGGCGACGAGTTCGCTGCGCAGCCTGACCAGCCACAGCGCGTCGGTCCACTCCAGGACGCCCGCGGCGACCAGCGCCATGTACTCGCCGAGGCTGTGCCCGGCGACCGCGTACGGCTCCAGGCCTTCCCCGCGCAGCACTTCCAGGGCCGCCAGGCTCGTCAGGAACACGGCCGGCTGAGCCACGACCGGATCCTCCAGGTCCCGGTCCGAGCCGTCCCGGCAGATCCGGGCCAGCGGGATCCCGAGGATGTCGTCGGCGGCGCGGAAATAGGTGCCGGCGAGTTCCGGACGCCGGGCGAGCAGCTCTCTGCCCATGCCGGCGCATTCGGAGCCCTGGCCGGGGAAGACGAATGCGTTACGGGTCATCCGGTCACGTCCTTAGTCTGCGGTCAACTGGCGAGGGGCGTGCGGTCCGGCCAGGGGGCGGACGCACCGCACGCGGAACCTCCGGCGGCCAGCCAGCTGTCGGGAACCCAGCGGACGTCGACCACCGCGGGAGCGGGCCCGGCCACCGCCACGGCGGCGGCGTGGGAGGTGTCGGCGGGGATGCCGACCATGGTCCAGTCGTCCGGGTGCCGGTCGTGGTCGGTGCCGAGGTAGTCCTCGGCGGGTGAGCGGCTCAACCCTGTCCCGAGTCCCTTGAGAAACGCTTCTTTTCGAGTCCAGATCTGGCCGAAGAGCTGTCGGCGGGCCTCGCCGGCCGCGGCCCGGGCGATCTCGAGCTGCTCGTCCGGGTGCAGCGCTTTCGAGCAGATGTCGACGGTCTCCACTCCCGGCAGCTTCTCCACGTCGACGCCGAGCGGCACGGTGCCCACGCCCACCAGCGCGACTCCCCCGCTGTGCGAGAGGGAGTAGTGCAGCGGTGGCGGCGGCGGGGACAGCGCGGGGCGGCCGTGCGGTTCGCCGCAACCCGGGCAGGGCTCGCGCATGAAGCGCACGTCCTGCGGCAGGGTCGCCGTGTACCGGCCGAGCAGCCGGCGCACCGCCACGTGGGCGGCCGCGTAGAGCAGGCCGTCGGAGCGCCTGATGAAGGCGTCGGTCCGCTTGCGTTCCTCCGCGTCCAGCTCGGCCACGGCCAGCGCTTCGGCGTCGGCCCCGGTGGGGCGGCGCACCAGCCACAGGTCGACCCGGTCCGGGGAGAGGGTGAAGTCGGCGTCGGGCAGGTCGAGGTGGTTCACGACCGGGCGGGTGGCCGGCCGCAGGGTGGTCGTCGTCATGCCGGCACCGCTGCCCCGTGCAGGTGCGACTCCGGGCCGAACTGGCCGACGAGGCAGTCGATGAGCTCCTGTGCGCTGTTCGCCGTGAGCAGCCGCTGGAGGTTCAGGTCGACGCCCAGCACCGCCTCCATCCGGTACTGCAGTTCGATCCCGGAGATCGAGCCGATGCCCAGGCAGCCCATCGGGCGGCCGGTCGTGTCGACGCGGTGCGGTTCGATGCCGAGGATGCGGCCCAGCTCCTCGCGTACGTACTGCTCCAGGATCCGGGTGCGTTCGCGCCTGCCGACGGTGTGCAGCAGGGTGACGTCGGGCGGGCTGATGTGGACCAGCCCGGTATCCGTCTCATATGTGTGCGACATGTGAAGTGTGGTCATGATGCTTTCCGGGGTCACGGCGTACGGGTGTCCCCGTACGCCCGAGGGGCGGGGAGGTGGGGAAGTCGGTTGCGGCCGGTCAGCGCCCCGAGGGCGACGCCCGCGCCGGTCAGGCCGACGGCCGTGACCAGCCCGAGCGCCGCGCCCCGGTGCGCCGGGTACAGCGCGGCCACGGGAACGGCCGTCAGGGCGGCGCCCAGTTGGACGCAGGTCTGGTAGAGCCCGCCGGCCGGCTGCCGCAGCCCGGGCGGGAGACCGCTCGTCGCCTGGAGGTGCAGTGCGGTGAAGGCGAGGACGAAGGCGGCCCCGACGCAGCCCGTCGCGGGCAGCAGGTCGGCGAAGCCCAGCCCGTCGGGCGCGGCCCGCGGGTAGAGGGCGTAGCCGAGCGGCGCGGCCGCGGCGCCCGCGGCGACGGCCCGGGCGGGCCCCAGCCGGTCGGCGATCCGGGCCGAGTACAGGGCGCTCACCGCGAGCGGGGCGCCGGCCGGCAGGAAGGCGAGCGCGGTCCGCCACGGCGTCGCGCCGGCCCGGTGCAGGTCCGAGGTGGCCACCAGCAGGAAGGCCACGTACGAGCCGTTGAGCGCGGCCGCCCCGATCGCGGAGCGCACCAGCGGCGCGTGCCGCAGCAGCCCGGCGGCGAGCAGCGGGCGCGGGGAGGCCCGTTCGGCCGCGACGAAGACGGCCCCCGTCAGCAGCGCCCCGGCGAAGGCGGCCCCCGCGCGGGCGGGTTCGCGGCCCGCTCCGGCCGCGCAGGAGAGCCCGTACAGCAGCAGCGCCACCGTGCCGCCGAGGCCGAGGCCGGCCACCAGCGCCGGGCGGGTGGCTCCCGTCCCGGGCCGCGGGCCGGTCCCGGCGCGCGGGATCAGCCGCAGTCCGGCGACGAGCAGGACGGTTGCGACGGGGGCCGGGAAGGCGAGGGTCCAGCGCCAGCCGACGCCCGTCAGCAGGCCGGACAGCAGCAGGCCCGCGCAGAAGCCGGCGGCGCCGAAGAAGGAGTACAGCGAGACCGCCCGGCGCCGGGCAGGGCCTTCGGGGACGGCGGAGAGGAGGATGGCGAGCCCGGTGGGCGCGGTCAGAGCGACGCAGCCGCCCTTGACGGCCCGGGTGGCGACGAGCAGCGCCGCGCTGTCGGCGAGGGCGCCCGCCAGCGAGGCCGCGGCGAAGAGCAGCAGGGCGACGAGGTAGACCCGGCGGCGTCCCAGGCGTTCGACGAGCCGGCCGCCGAGCAGCACCAGCGAGCCGAACCCGGCGGCGAAGGCGCTGACGACCCACTGGGCGCCGGGCACCGGCAGCCCGAGGCCGTCGCCGACCTGCGGCAGCGCCACGAGGGTCGCCGACACCTCCAGGGCGTCGACCAGCATGTTCGCCGAGAGTACCGAGACCAGGGCCCAGCGGGTCCCGCTGCGTCCGGCGCCGGCCGGGGAGGTGGTCGAGGACTGCATGCTCTCGCTTCGCCGTGAGGAGGGTGGAACGTGCGGGGCGGGGCCGGCGGGGGGGGGTGGCCCGCCCGGGGGCCCCCCGCCC
>NZ_JBSGYT010000058.1:0-50385 GCF_053610645.1 Streptomyces sp. NPDC054883
GCCCAATCCCCCCCCGCGGGCACGGGGGTTACTAAGCACCTGGAGTACACGGTGACCGGGCCCACCGGCGCCCCCCTGTCGGGGGGTGCGGGGGCCCGCGCCGGCGCGGGCCACCGCCGCGGCGCTCCGGCATCCCGGGCCACCCCGATGGGCGGCCCGGGATGCCGCTTTTGCCCCACCGTGCGAGGGTGAGCCCTGTACAGGCCCGAGCGATCGCCGTCCCGCGCGCTCGCGCCGCCCGCGCCGCTCGGACGGGAGGGGCTTCCCGGTGACTCAACGCCTCCGCGCGCCGGTGTGGGTGGCCTGGGCCGCGCTGGCCGCCGCCGCGCTGCTGGGCGTCGCGCCCGCGCAGGGCAGTGGCACCGCCTCCGCCCGGGTCCCAGTCGCCTCCGCGAGCTCCGATGCGGTGGCCGACGTACCCCAAGAGGCTTACGAGGAGCTGGCCGGCAGTGCCGCGGGGGTCGGGCGGGAGCGGCCCGGGCGGCCCGTGGGCGAGCCCGCCGACCCCGAGGCGATGGTGGCCTCCCGGCCCCGGCACCGGCCCGCGCGTCCGCCGGCCGTACCCCCTGGCACGGCGCCCAGCGGCGGGCCGACGGGCGGGCCGACCCGTGGGCCGTCCCCGGTGCCGTCCGCGGCGGGCTCCGCCGCGGCGAGCCCGGCTCCGAGCGGGGCACCGAGCGCCGGCACCGGGGTCAACGCGCTGGGCACGGGAGCGAACGACCGGGCCGCCGACCTGGCCGCGCACATGCTGCCCCTGGGGACCGGGCTCGCCCTGATGGGGCTGGGCCTGGGGTTCATCGGCGTGCGGCTGCGGCGCGGTCCGTAGCGGGCGGCGCGGCGCCCAGGAACGGCCGGTGCGGCCTTCGGAAGCGGTCCGTCCTCCTTGCGGTGTACGACTCCGGAGGGTTGCCCGGCAGGGCATACTCGGTATACATACTGAGTATGTCCATCCGCCACGGCCTCCTCGCCCTGCTCGAAAGGGGTCCTCGGTACGGCTCTCAGCTGCGTACCGAGTTCGAATCCCGCACCGGCTCCACCTGGCCGCTCAACGTCGGCCAGGTCTACACGACGCTCGCCCGCCTGGAGCGGGACGGCCTCGTCGCCCCCGGCGGCGAGGACCCGGCCGGCCACACGCTCTACGCCATCACCGACACCGGGCGCGCCGAACTGCGCGAGTGGTACGAGCGCCCCGTCGACCGCACCAACCCACCGCGTGACGAGCTGTCCATCAAGCTCGCCATGGCCGTCGGCGCGCCCGGCGTCGACATCCGCGCGGTCATCCAGTCGCAGCGGCACGCCACCATCCAGGCGATGCAGGACTACACCCGGCTCAAAGCCCAGGCCCTCACCGCGATCGAGAGCGGCAAGACCCGCGAACGCGACGACCTGGCCTGGCTGCTGGTCCTGGAACAGCTGATCTTCCAGACCGAGGCCGAAGCCCGCTGGCTCGACCACTGTGAAGCCCGGCTCATACGGCTCTCCCACTCGGCTGACAGCGGAGCCGCAGAACCAGCGCCACCGCCGCCCACCACCCCCGCGAGCGGCCCCGTCGCCGCCGCGACCACCGACGCGCCCCGCACCGCACCCACGCGGCGGCACTGAACCACCGTCCCAGGGGGGACCCACATGCCCGACCAGCACACGCAGCGCCCCGTACTCCAGTTGGAGAAACTCGTCCGTACGCACGGCAGCGGCGCCACCGAGGTACACGCCCTGCGCGGAATCGACCTGGCCGTCCATCCCGGTGAACTCGTCGCCGTCATGGGCCCCTCCGGCTCCGGCAAGTCCACGCTGCTCACCCTCGCCGGGGGGCTGGACACCCCCAGCTCCGGACGCGTCATCGTCGAGGGCACCGACCTCACCACCGCGAGCCGCAAGCAGTTGGCCGCGCTGCGCCGGCGCAGCATCGGCTACGTCTTCCAGGACTACAACCTGATCCCCGCCCTCACCGCCGCCGAGAACGTGGCGCTGCCCCGCGAACTCGACGGGGTCTCCGCCCGCAAGGCGCGCGCCTCCGCCCTGGCCGCGCTGGAGGAGATGAACCTCGGACAGCTGGCCGACCGATTCCCCGACGAGATGTCCGGCGGCCAGCAGCAGCGCGTGGCCATCGCCCGCGCCCTGGTCGGGGACCGGCGCCTGGTCCTGGCCGACGAGCCCACCGGCGCACTCGACTCCGAGACCGGTGAGTCCGTACTCGCCTTGCTGCGCTCGCGCTGCGACGCGGGTGCGGCCGGGATCCTGGTCACGCACGAGCCGCGGTTCGCCGCCTGGGCCGACCGGGTCGTGTTCCTGCGTGACGGCACCGTCGTCGACGAGACCCTGCGCAGCGGGGCCGACTCCCTGCTCTCCGGGCGGGCGGCCGGCCTGTGAGCACGTCGTCCCGCTCGTCGCACGGATCCCCGTCCTTCCCCTCGTCCTGGTACCACTCGTGGGTCGCGGCGGTCCGCATCGCCCGCCGTGACGCCTGGCGCGCCAAGGGGCGCAGCGCACTCGTCCTGGCGATGATCGCCCTGCCGATCCTCGGCGTGAGCGCCGTGGACCTCACCTGGCGCAGCTCCGAACTCTCCACCGAACAGACGCTGTCCCGGCAGCTCGGCGCGGCCGACGCGAGGCTGAGCGACACCTCCTTCGGCTCGGCCGTCTACCAGAACCCGTCGGGCGACCGGTACGAGCCCGTCGGCGGGTTCCGCGACTACGACTCCTCGAAGGCGAAGCTGGAGCACGTGCCGGTCCCGTCCACGCTGCCGCCGGGTGCCCAGAGCGTGCAGGACAGCCACGTCAGCGCGAAGGTCCGCACCACGCACGGGCTGCTCGACACCGAGCTGCGCGAGGTGGACACGGCCAGTCCGCTGGTGGCGGGGATGTTCACCCTCAAGCGGGGCCGGCTGCCCGCGGCGGCGGGCGAGGTCATCGCCACCGACTCCTTCCTCAAGGAGTCAGGCTTCTTCGTCGGCTCCGAGCTGACACCCCGTGGTGCGGCCCGGTCCTACCGGATCGTGGGCGCGTACGAGCTTCCGTCCTCCCTGAAGGCGGTGCAGATCACCGCACCGCCCCGGACCCTGCTCGCCCCGCTGGACCAGGCGCTGACCCGGGCCGGCGCCCAGGGGCTGAGCGTCAACGACAACTTCCTCGTCAAGGTCGGCGGTGATGGTTTCACGTGGAACATGGTGCGGGCGGCCAACACCAAGGGGCTCCTCGTCCTCTCGCGCGCCGTCAACCTGCACCCCCCGGCCGACTCCGAAGTCCCGCTGTACGCGCAACTGCGTGAGCAGGGAAGGGCCGACGACTACCAAGGAGGGTCGATCAGGGCGGTCGAACTGACCGTTCTGGCAACCGTCGTGGGCCTCGCCATGCTGGAGATCTGCCTGTTGGCCGGTCCGGCCTTCGCGGTCGGCGCCCGGCGGTCGGCCCGCCAGCTCGGCCTCGTCGGCGCCAACGGCGGAGACCGCCGGCACATCCGGGCCATCGTCCTGTCCGGCGGCCTCGTCATCGGCGCGGCGTCCGCCGTCATCGGCACCGCCCTCGGCGTGGCTCTCACCCTGGGCCTGCGGCCGGTGCTGGAGGAGTACCTCGGGCTGCGCTGGGGCGGGTTCGAGGTCCGCCCCCTGGAACTCCTCGCCGTCGCACTGGTCGCCGTACTGACCGGGCTGCTCGCCGCGGTCGTCCCCGCCGTCACCGCGTCCCGGCAGACCGTGCTGGCCTCGCTGACGGGCCGTCGCGGGGTCCGGCGCGCCAACCGGATCCTGCCCGTCATCGGGCTCGTCGGCGTCGCGTCGGGCGCGGCGCTCGCGCTGTACGGGGCCGTGTCGCAGACGGGCACGCTGGTGGTGGCCGGCGGCAGCGCCCTGGCCGAGCTGGGCGTCGTCGCCCTGACCCCGACGCTGGTCGGCCTGTTCGGGCGGGCGGGGCGGTGGCTGCCGCTGTCGCCGCGGCTCGCGCTGCGGGACGCCGTCCGCAACCGCGGGCGTACCGCTCCGGCGGTGGCGGCGGTACTGGCCGCCGTGGCCGGCACCGTGGCCGTGGCCACCTACCAGCACAGCACGGAGCTCCAGGCCCGGCACGAGTACGTGGCCTCGCTGCCCGCCGACGCGGGAATGCTGACGAACCAGGAGGACGACAGGTACAAGGACGTGCCCGCCGCCCGTCAAGCCCTCGCGAAGGAGTTCTCCCTGGCGGTGCGGGCCGACGTGGACCGGGTGGTGGTCGGCAAACCGTCCTGCGATTCGTACTCCACCGAGCCGGGCTGCGGGCGGCTGGAGATCATCAAGCCGCAGGAGAACCGCTGTCCGCTCTACGAGTCGAAGAACGGGGCCTCCGACTTCAGCCGGGACCAGGTGCGCGCCCTGCGCCGGGACTGGCGCTGCAAGGAGCGGCAGTACGTGCAGCCGCGCGAGACGGTCGTGGCCGACGAGAAGCTGCTGACGGTGCTGGGCGTCAGCGACCCCGGCGCGGTCGCCGCGCTGAAGTCGGGGCAGGCCGTCTCCTTCGACCGGCGCAACTTCAAGGCCGGCACGGTCACCCTCAGGGTGATCACGGAGGACGGCCGGGGGCTGCCGGGGCCCGGGGACGAGCCGAAGGGCGTCGACAAGGTCTTCCCGGTCTACCAGGCTCCCGACACGGTCACCGGCTACGGGATCGAAGTGGTCCTGCCCCCCGGCGCGGTGAAGGCGGCGGGCCTGGGCACGGCCCCGTTCGGCACCTACTTCACCCTCGCCGAGAAGCCCACGAGCACGCAACGCCAGGCGCTGGCAGGTCAGATCGACCGGATCGGCATCGATGCCCCCGTCAAGATCGAGGAGGGCTTCCAGGGGCGGGACAGCCTGGAGATCCTCGCTCTGACGATCTTCGCGGGCCTGGTCACCGTCGGTGCGGCCGGCATCGCCACCGGACTGGCGCAGGCTGATGCCGAGGCCGACCTCAAGACGCTGGCCGCCGTAGGGGCCCCGCCGCGGGTGCGGCGAACGCTGAGCGGGTTCCAGTGCGGGGTGGTGGCCCTGATGGGCGTCGCCCTCGGCACCGCCGCCGGGCTGCTGCCGGCGGCGGGGCTGCGGCTGACCGAGCGGCGGGCCGCGGAGGGGCTGATCTCCCGCTCCGGGGCCGACGAGGCCGTCTTCGTGCCGTTCGCCGTGCCGTGGGAGACGCTCGGGGGACTGCTGATCCTGGTCCCGCTCGGTGCGGCGGTACTTGCGGCGCTGGTAACGAAGTCGAGCGGCGCGCTGGCGCGGCGCGCGACGGGCTGACCGCGTGATGCTCACCGTTTGATTACGAGCCCTCGCACAGGGTGGATCACGCCTGTGCGGGGGCACATCGTGTGCGTACGGAGGTGTGCGAGAGAATATCGGCATGGAGATGCCGAGGAGTGAACGGTCGCAGGACAGCCCCCCGAACGTTCTGATCGTGGGACAAGACGGGTCGGCGGTCGGCGGCGCCGATGACGAGTCGCGCGAGGTTCCGGTGACGGAGATGGTCGAACAGCCCGCCAAGGTCATGCGGATCGGCAGCATGATCAAGCAACTCCTGGAAGAGGTGCGCGCCGCACCCCTCGACGAGGCGAGCCGGGTCCGGCTCAAGGACATCCATGCCGCGTCGGTGAAGGAACTGGAAGACGGCCTCGCCCCGGAGCTGGTCGAGGAACTGGAGCGCCTTTCCCTGCCGTTCACGGAGGAGGCGATTCCGTCGGAGGCCGAACTGCGGATCGCGCAGGCGCAGTTGGTGGGCTGGCTGGAGGGCCTCTTCCACGGGATCCAGACGGCCCTGTTCGCGCAGCAGATGGCGGCGCGGGCCCAGCTCGAACAGATGCGCCGCGCCCTCCCTGCGGGCGGGTCCCACGAGGACGACGAGGAGGGCCCCCACGGCGCCATCCGCTCGGGCCCGTACCTGTAACCCCGGTGTGGGGCGCCCTCCCGGCCGCCCCACACACCCGCCCCAGCCCCGTGGGCGCACCGCCGGCGGCAGCTGGGGGAGCTCAAGGCGCGGGGCCCCACCCAGCCCCGCCGCCGTTTGAGGCGCAGGGCCCGGGGCGAAGCCCCGATCAGTGACCCGCACCCCCGACACGGGGACGAAACCCGCCCCGCCGCCGTTTGAGGCGCAGGCCCCGGGGCGAAGCCCCGGTCGGTAACGCACGCCCACCCGGCAGGGCCCCGGCACAGGGCGGAACGCGCCCGCAACACACCCCCTGCATACTCATCGGCATGAGCTACGACGCGATCGTCCTCGCCGGCGGCGCCGCGCAGCGACTCGGCGGGGCCGACAAGCCCGGCCTGCACGTCGGCGGCCGCACCCTCCTCGACCGCGTCCTCGACGCCTGCCCCGACGCCGGCACCACCGTCGTCGTCGGCGACCGCCGCCCCACCACCCGCCCCGTCCGCTGGACCCGCGAGGACCCGCCCGGCGGCGGCCCCCTGGCCGCGCTCGATGCCGGGCTGCGCCACACCTCGGCCGCGCGGGTCCTCGTACTCTCCGCCGACCTGCCCTTCCTGGACCGGGACACCGTCCGCGCCCTGCTCGACGCGCCCGGCCCCGACGGGGTCATGCTCCGCGACCCCGACGGCCGCGACCAGCCCCTCGTCGCCGCCTACCGCACCGAGCCCCTGCGCCGGGAAATCGCCCTGGTGGCCACCGAAAACGGCACCCTCAGCGGACTCCCGCTGCGCGCCGTCACCGCCGGACTGGACCTGACCACCGTCACCGGCGCTGCGCCACTCGCCTCCTTCGACTGCGACACCTGGGACGATCTCGCGACGGCCCGCGCCCGGATCAGAGAGCATGGGACCGTGCTGGAGCAATGGATCACCGCCGTCAAGAACGAGCTGGGCATCGACGTCCCCGTCGACACCAAGGCCCTCCTCGACCTCGCCCGTGACGCCGCCCACGGCGTCGACCGGCCCGCGGCCCCGCTGACCACCTTCCTCGTGGGCTACGCCGCGGCCCGCGCCGAGACGACCGGGGCGGACCCCGCCCAGGCCGTCGCCGAAGCGTCCCGCAAGGCGGCCGCCCTGGCCCTGCGCTGGGCCGAGGAGGCCCCCGCGGCCGGTACGGAAGACGGCACCGGATGACCCGCACCGACGCCGACCGCGCCCTGGACGAGGCCCTCGCCCTGGTCAGCCGCGATCCCTCACCGCAGTCGCCGGGCGCTCCCGGCGCTTCCGGCCCCCTCGACGCGTCCGACCCGCTCCGTGCCGCCGGGGGCCACCGCGCCACGCCCTGGCTCCGGGCCAGGGAAACCGCCGTTCGGGCCGGCTCGGGCGTGCGCGCCCGCAGCCATCGGCTCCCGCTCGCCGACACCCTCGGCGAGGTGCTGGCCGCGCCCCTCGAAGCGCTCACGGACCTGCCCTCGTTCGACACCTCCGCCATGGACGGCTGGGCCGTTGCCGGTCCCGGCCCCTGGTCCGTCCGGCCCGGCGTCGGGATACTGGCAGGCTCCGACCGGCCCGAGCCCCTCGCCGACGGCGAGGCCGTGCCGATCGCCACCGGCGCCCGGATCCCCGCGGACACCACCGCCGTGATCCGCAGCGA
This sequence comes from Streptomyces sp. NPDC054883, assembly GCF_053610645.1. Lineage (NCBI taxonomy): Bacteria > Bacillati > Actinomycetota > Actinomycetes > Kitasatosporales > Streptomycetaceae > Streptomyces > Streptomyces sp. NPDC054883. The sequence continues at coordinate 7,516 of NZ_JBSGYT010000058.1, forward strand.
GCACGCCCGCGAGGACGGCGGCCAGTTGTACGCGCAGCGGTCCGTCGTCACCGGCCAGGACATCCGGCCGCGCGGTCAGGAGTGCCGCTCGGGGGAGTTGCTGCTGCCGGCCGGCTCGCTGGTCACCCCGGCCCTGCTCGGCCTGGCCGCCGCCGCCGGGTACGACGAGCTGGAGACCCGGCCCCGGCCCACGGTCGAAGTCCTGGTGTTGGGCGATGAGTTGCTCACCGAGGGGCGCCCCCACGACGGCCTCGTCCGCGACGCCCTCAGTCCCATGCTGGGCCCCTGGCTCGGTCGGCTCGGCGCCGAAGTCACCGGCACGCGACTGCTCGGCGACGACCCGGCCGGAGCCGAGGCCCTGTTCGAGGCCGTCACCACGTCCACCGCCGATCTGATCGTCACGACGGGCGGCACCGCCTCGGGCCCCGTCGACCACGTCCACCCCGTGCTGAGCCGGGCCGGGGCGGAGCTGCTCATCGACGGGGTCGCAGTACGCCCCGGGCATCCGATGCTGCTGGCCCGGATCGGCGACCGCGTCGACGGCCGCCACGTGGTGGGGTTGCCCGGCAATCCGCTGGCCGCGGTGTCCGGGCTGCTGACGCTGGCCGAACCGCTGCTGCGCGCGCTCGCGGGCCGGCGCCGGCGCCCGCGGTACGCGGTTCCGGTCGAGGGGGACGTACCCGGCCACCCCTACGACACCCGGCTCGTGCCGGTACTCCTGACCGAGGAACACGCGGTGCCGTTGCGGTACCACGGCCCGGCGATGCTCCGCGGTGTGGCGGCCGCCGACGCGCTGGCAGTCGTACCGCCGCACGGCGCGCGGTCGGGGCAGGAGCTGGAAATGCTCGACCTGCCCTGGGCCTCGGGAGGATGTTTCACGTGAAACAGCCCGGCCAGGACGCGATGGCCCGGCGTGCGGACGAGGCGCTCGTGGCGCGGCAGGTCACCCTGCCCAAGCGCGTCGTTCAGAAGCCGTTGCGGCAGGTGGCGCGGCGGCTGCTGGTGGCCTTCTTCGTGATGTGCCTGACGGTGCTGATCGTGTGGCTCGACCGTGACGGTTATCACGACAACGCCAACGAGACGGTCGACTTCCTCGACTGCGTCTACTACGCGACCGTGACGCTCTCGACGACCGGCTACGGCGATATCGTCCCGTACAGCGCCAGTGCACGGCTGACCAACGTCTTGCTGATCACGCCGTTGCGCGTGCTGTTCCTGATCATCCTGGTCGGGACCACCCTGGAGGTCCTGACGGAGCGGACCCGGGAAGAGTGGCGGCTGAACCGCTGGAGGAAGAACGTGCGTGACCACACGGTCGTCGTCGGGTTCGGCACGAAGGGCCGGTCGGCCCTCCAGACACTGCTGGCCACCGGCCTGCGCAAGGACCAGATCGTGATCGTCGATCCGAGCGCCAAGGTGATCGACGTGGCGGCGGCCGAGGGTTTCACGGGTGTCGTCGGCGATGCCACCCGCTCGGACGTACTGCTGCGGGCCGAACTGCCCAGGGCCAGGCAGATCGTCATCGCCACGCAGCGCGACGATACGGCGGTGCTGGTGACGCTGACGGCGCGCCAGCTCAATCGTGGCGCGAAGATCGTCGCCGCGGTGCGGGAAGAGGAGAACGCGCCGCTGCTGCGGCAGTCGGGCGCGGACGCGGTGATCACGAGCGCGAGTGCGGCCGGACGGCTGCTGGGCCTGTCGGTGCTCAGCCCGAGCGCGGGAACCGTGATGGAGGACCTGATCCAGCAGGGCAGCGGCCTGGACCTGGTGGAACGGCCCGTCACCAGGCCCGAGGTCGGCAAGGGCGTGCGGGAGACGGAGGACCTGGTGGTGAGCGTGCTGCGGGGGCACCGGCTGCTCGGCTACGACGACCCGCACGCGAGTCCGCTCCAGTCGACGGACCGTCTGATCACCATCGTCCGTGCCGGTCCGGCGGCGGCGCCGGGGCCGGTCGGGTAGCCGCAGGGCGGGTCGGCGGGGCAGCGCGCCGCGTGGCCGGGGGAGGGCCGTCACCGGTGCGGTCGGGGCGCGGGTCGCGTAGCCTCCGGGCCATGCATGCGATCACCATCGAGCAGCCCGGCGGACCCGAGGCCCTGGTGTGGGCCGAAGTACCCGATCCGGTGGCAGGCCAGGGCGAGGTACTCGTCGAGGTCGCGGCGAGCGCCGTGAACCGTGCCGACGTCCTCCAGCGGCAGGGCTTCTACGACCCGCCGCCCGGTGCTTCCCGTTATCCCGGTCTGGAGTGTTCCGGACGGATCGTCGCGGTCGGGCAGGGCGTGTCCGGCTGGTCGGTGGGCGACGAGGTGTGCGCGCTGCTGGCCGGCGGGGGCTACGCGGAGCGCGTCGCGGTTCCCGCGGGGCAGTTGCTGCCGGTGCCGGCGGGGGTGGACCTGGTGACGGCGGCCGCACTGCCGGAGGTCGTGACCACGGTGTGGTCGAACGTGTTCATGGTCGCCGGGCTGCGTCCCGGCGAGACCCTGCTGGTGCACGGCGGGTCCAGCGGCATCGGCACGATGGCGATCCAGCTGGGCAAGGCGGTGGGCGCCCGGGTGGCGGTGACGGCGGGCGGCAAGGAGAAACTGGCGCGCTGTGCGGAACTGGGCGCCGACATCCTGATCGACTACCGCGAGCAGGACTTCGTGGAAGAGCTGCGGGCCGTGACGGACGGGGCCGGGGCGGACGTGATCCTGGACATCGTGGGTGCGAAGTACCTCGCGCGGAACCTGGACGCGCTGGCCGTGAACGGCCGGCTCGCGGTGATCGGGCTGCAGGGCGGGGTGAAGGCGGAGCTGAACCTGGGCGCACTGATGGCCAAGCGGGCGGCGGTCACCGCGACCTCGCTGCGGTCACGGCCGCTGGAGGAGAAGGCCGCGATCGTCGCGGCGGTGCGCGAGCACGTCTGGCCGCTCGTGTCGACGGGCCGGGTCCGGCCGGTGGTGCACGCCGCGTATCCGATGGCGGAGGCGGCCGAGGCGCACCGGGTGATGGAGTCCAGCGCGCATGTCGGCAAGCTGCTGCTGACCGTGTGAAGCCGGTCATCTGAGGGCGGCCGCCACGAGCCCTTCCAGGGCGTCGCGGGACACCTCGCCGTCCTTCGGCGACTGGTCGAGCACGAGCCCGTCCACCGAGGCCGGCAGGGCCAGGGTGCGGGCTTTGGGGTCGGCACGCCGTGGGCCGCGAGGAAGGCCCTTACGACGTCCCGCCCGGCGTTCTCGCGCGGCACGAGGATCTCGCGCAACTCGGGGTCCCGGACGCTCTCCAGGGCGCAGGCATGGCGGGCCAGGGAGCGCCGGCGGCCTTCGCCCGGCGCGAGCCGGGCCGCCGTCAGGGCGGCGAGGCCGTCGGCGAGTTCGGCGGGCGTGCGCGTCGGCGGGCGGGTGGCGCCGCTCGGCGACGCGGCGCACGCCATGACGCCGAACCTGGGGCAGGGGGCGTGCCAGGCGCTGGAGGACGCGGTGACGCCGGCCGCGGAACTGGCCGCCGGACCGGACGTGGCCGCTGCCCTGACCCGGTACGACACCGTCCGTCGGCCGCGGGCCGACGGGGTGGCGCGGGCGGCCCGCCGCGCGGGCCGCCTCGGCCACCGGCTGCGCCATCCCCGGGCCGTCCCCCTCCGCACCGCGGCCCGGTGCCTGACCCCCTCGGCGGTCACCGTCCGCATGCTCCTGCGCCCCACCACCTGGACCCCGCCCCACCTCCCCGGACCGCGCCGGCCCACAGAAGGGCGGCGGAGCGCAGGAGACGGGCAGAGGACAGGCCTGGGGTCTACGCGCAGCGGCATTCGTCCACCGGGGCTGGTGCGGAGCCCCAGGAGACGGGGAGCGGGCGGGGCCGAGATCCCCAGGGCGGCTTGCAGGGCCGCCCCCGGCCCGGACAACGGGCCACGGGCACCCCGCCGGGCCGGACGCCGCCCCGCCCGGGCAGCGCCGTCCCGGCCGAGCCCACGGACCTGCGCACCGAGGCCACCCGTGCCCGGCCGGGCCGTGGGCCTGCTCGGGTGGGTCCGGGTCGGCGGAGCGGAACCCGCTCGGCTACAGCGAGCGCAGCAGCACCGCCGGGGATTCCACGCAGTCCGCCACGTACCGCAGGAAGCCCCCCGCCGTGCCGCCGTCGCAGACCCGGTGGTCGAAGGTCAGCGACAGCTGGACCACCTGCCGCACCGCCAGCTCGCCCCGGTGGACCCACGGCTTCGGGATGATCCGGCCCACTCCCAGCATGGCCGCCTCCGGGTGGTTGATGATCGGCGTGGAGCCGTCGACCCCGAACACCCCGTAGTTGTTCAGGGTGAACGTCCCGCCCGTGAGGTCCGAAGGCGCCAGCTTCCCGGCCCGCGCCAGCTCCGTGAGCCGGGCGAACTCCGCCGACAGGGACTCCGGACTGCGCGTCTGGGCGTCCCGCACCACCGGAACCATCAGACCCCGATCGGTCTGCGCGGCGAAGCCGAGGTGCACGGCCGGGAGCCGGACGATCTCCTTCGCCGCCAGGTCCACCGTGGAGTTGAGCTCCGGGTACTTCGCGAGTGCGGCCGTGCAGATCCGGGCCAGCAGCGCCAGCACCGAGATCTTGGGGCCGCCCACGGCGTTCATCGCCGCCCGGGCCGCCATCAGTTCGGTGGCGTCCGCGTCCACCCAGCAGGTGGCCTCCGGGATTTCGCGGCGGCTCCGCGACAGCTTCTCCGCCACCGCCCCCCGCAGCCCCTTGAGCGGAATCCGCTCACCCGCCGGCGCGGCCACCGGTGCGGCCACCGGTGCCTGCGCGGCCTCCGCCCGCAGCACTGCCTCCACGTCCGCCCGCAGGATCAGTCCCTCGGGGCCCGACCCGCGCAGCGCCCGCAAGTCGACCCCGTTGTCCCGGGCCAGCTTCCGCACGAGCGGCGAGATCACCGGAACCGGCCCCGCCACAACCGGAGCCACAGCCGGAGCAACGGCCACCGCGGCAGCAGCCGGGGCCGAAGCCACACCCGGCCGGACCCGCCGCCTGCGCGCCGGCCGCGAGTGGTCCGTGCCGTACCCGACCAGCACGTTCCCCGAACCCGCCGACTCCTTGGACTCCGCCGCCTGCGACGGCTCCACGGGACCCACCGCCACCGTGATCAGCGGTGCGCCGACCGGCAGTTCGGTCCCCTCCTCCCCGAACCGGGCGGTGACCACGCCCCCGTACGGGCACGGCACCTCCACCATCGCCTTCGCCGTCTCGACCTCGACCACCGGCTGGTCGATCTCGACGACGTCGCCGACCGCCACCAGCCAGCGCACGATCTCCGCCTCGGTCAGCCCCTCCCCGAGGTCGGGCAGCTTGAACTCCATCACCTGCGGCATCAGTTCTCCCATTGCAGGCGTCCCACGGTGTCCAGGATCCGGTCCACGCCCGGCAGGTGGTGCTTCTCCAGCATCGGCGGCGGATACGGGATGTCGAACCCCGTCACCCGCAGCACCGGCGCCTCCAGGTGGTGGAAGCACCGCTCCGTCACCCGAGCGGCGATCTCCGCGCCCGGCCCGCCGAAGCCCCCGGCTTCGTGGACCACCACCGCGCGTCCTGTCCGGCGTACCGAGGCGACGACCGTCTCCTCGTCGAACGGGACCAGCGAGCGCAGGTCCACGACCTCCAGGTCCCAGCCCTCCTCGCGCGCCGCCTCGGCGGCCTCCAGGCACACCGGCAGCGACGGCCCGTAGGTGATCAGCGTCGCGCTCGTGCCCGCCCGCCGCACCAGCGCCTTGCCGATGCCCGGAACCTCCGCCGGAGCCTCGGGTGACCATGGCGCCTTCGACCAGTACAGCCGCTTCGGCTCCAGGAAGACCACCGGGTCGTCGCTCGCGATCGACGCGCGCAGCAGCCCGTACGCGTCCTCGACGGTCGCCGGGGTGACCACGGTCAGCCCGGGCGTCGCCACGTAGTACGCCTCGGAGGAGTCGCTGTGGTGCTCCACCCCGCCGATCCCGCCGCCGTACGGCACGCGGATGGTGATCGGCAGCGGCATCGCGCCGCGCGTACGGTTGCGCATCTTCGCCACGTGCGAGATGAGCTGCTCGAAGGCCGGGTACGCGAACGCGTCGAACTGCATCTCCACGACCGGCCGCAGCCCGTACATGGCCATGCCCACCGCGGCGCCCAGGATTCCGGCCTCCGCGAGCGGGGTGTCCGTACAGCGGTCCTCGCCGAACTCCTTCGCCAGACCGTCCGTGATCCGGAAGACCCCGCCGAGCGTGCCGACGTCCTCGCCCATCACGTGGACCGTCGGGTCCTCGGCCATCGCGTCGCGCATCGCCCTGCCGAGGGCCTGCGCCATGGTCGCCGGCTTCGTCTCCGGCTTCACCGCCACCGTCGCCATCACTCGTTCTCCGCTTCCAGCTCGGCGCGCAGCAGCTCCGCCTGCTCGCGCAGCCGCCCGGTCTGCTCCGCGTAGACGTGCGCGAAGAGGTCCATCGGGTCGAGCACCGGCTCGGCGTTCATCGCGTCCCGCAGGGCCGCTGCCATCGCCTCGGCCGCGTCCTTGGCCACCTGTATGCCCTCCGCGTCCAGCAGCCCGCGCGAGGTCAGCTCGCGCTCCAGCAGCTCCACCGGGTCGTGCGCCTTCCAGGCCTCCACCTCGGAATCCGTGCGGTAGCGGGTCGCGTCATCGGCGTTGGTGTGCGCCTCGATCCGGTACGTGACCGCCTCGATCAGCGTCGGACCGCCGCCCGAGCGCGCCCGGTCGACCGCCCCGGTCAGCACCTCGTGCATCGCGGCGATGTCGTTGCCGTCGACCAGCCGGCCGGGCATCCCGTACCCGACGGCCTTGTGGGCCAGGGTCGGGGCGGCGGTCTGCTTGGCGAGCGGGACGGATATCGCGAAGCCGTTGTTCTGGACCAGGAAGACCACCGGGGCCTGCCACACCGCGGCGAAGTTCAGCGCTTCGTGGAAGTCGCCCTCGCTGGTACCGCCGTCGCCGACCATGGCGAGCGCGACCACGTCGTCCCCGCGCAGCCGGGCCGCGTGCGCCAGCCCCACCGCGTGCGGCAGCTGGGTGGCGAGCGGGGTGCTCAGCGGGGCGATCCGGTGCTCGCGCGGGTCGTAGCCGGTGTGCCAGTCGCCGCGCAGCAGGGTCAGCGCCTGTACGGGGTCCAGACCGCGCGCCACGGCCGCCAGGGTGTCCCGGTAGCTGGGGAAGAGCCAGTCGCGGTCCTCGAGGACCAGCGCGGCGGCGATCTCGCAGGCCTCCTGGCCGACGGTCGACGGGTAGACGGCGAGCCGCCCCTGCCGGGTGAGCGCGGTGGCCTGGGCGTTGTAGCGGCGTCCGCGCACCAGCTCGGCGTAGTAGCGGCGCATCAGCTCGGCATCGAGCTTGTCCGCCGCAGCGGTGCCCAGCACCCGGTAGGGCTCGGGGTCCGGGAGCAGCGGGGCGGCGTCCGTACGCGGCCTCCAGGCGGGCGGCGGGGTCGAACGGTGGGACGCCCCGGCACCGGGCAGCTCTTGGACCGTCATGGCGGCGTACACCTCCTCGTAGGAAGCGGGCAGGAGAGCCCCGGGTGTGAGGCGCCTCACCTACCGATTGTTCGGTTGTCTGCGCAATTTGGCTACAGGCGCCTCCAGGCTGTGGACAAAGTGGCGCCGGGGCCCTGGGATGGGTGCAGGACGTCCAGGAGAGGGAGGCAGTGGGCAATGCCGGATGAACAAATGGCCGCGGCGGGCTCCGCCGGGGGATCCGCACCGGTCCCGCCCGGAGGCACCAGGGCGGCACCACCGGCACCGCCCGCACCGCCCGCTCCTTCCGGACCGCCGCCCGGCTCCGCCGCCGCGGCGCCCGTCCCGCCCCGGCCGCTGGACCCGATCGACCGCTCGATCCTGCGGCTGCTCCAGGCGGACGGCCGGACGTCGATACGGTCCGTCGCGGAACAGGTCCACGTGTCCCGCGCCAACGCCTATGCGCGGATCAACCGGCTGATCGACGACGGCGTGATCCAGGGCTTCACGGCCCGGGTGAACCACGAACGCGCAGGTCAGGGCGCATCGGCGTACATCACACTGAAGATCGTCCAGAATTCGTGGCGTACGGTGCGCGAGAAGCTGCGCGAGCTGCCCGGCGCGGCTCACATCGCCCTCGTGAGCGGCGACTTCGACGTGCTCCTGCTGGTGCACACCCCGGACAACCGGACCCTGCGCGAGCTGGTCCTCACCCGCCTCCAGTCGATCCCGGAGGTGCTCTCCACCCGCACGCTGCTGGTGTTCGAGGAAACGGACCTGCTGGACCCGGGCCCGCCCGGCGGTACCACCCTCACCCCGCTCGCCGAGGAGCAGCCGTAGGCCGTAGGAGTGCGCGCAGCTCGCCGAGGAGTTCCGCGGTCGCGGCGTCCGCCGCGGGCACGTGGGCGGCGTAGTCCAGGAAGCCGTGGACGAGCCCGGGGTACCGGTGCGACGACACCGGAACCCCGGCGTCCGCCAGGACCCGGGCGTAGGCCAGTGCCTGGTCCCGCAGCGGGTCGAACTCGCCGACGCCGATCACCGCCGGTGCCAGCGCCCGGTGGTCCTCGGCGAGCAGCGGCGAGGCGCGGCCGTCGGCGGCGGTCGCCGGGTCGTTCCCGGCGTAGAGCAGGATGTCGTCCTCGATCTCGGCGGCGGTCAGCCCGTAACCGGTGGCGTTCTCCGCCATCGACGGGTAGCCGCCGCGGCCGGTGAGGTCGGTCACCGGGTACGCCAGCAGCTGCCCGGCGACCGGTGTGCCCGAGTCGCGCAGGGCCAGGGCCACGGCCGCGGCGAGGTTGGCGCCCGCGCCGTCCCCGGCGAGCGCGAACACGCCGCTGCCGCCGCCGAAGCGCTCGGGATGGCCGACGACGTCCCGGGCGACGGCGAGGCAGTCCTCGTAGGCGGCCGGGAAGGGGTGCTCGGGCGCGAGCCGGTAGCCGACGGCGACCACGACCGCCGCCACGTCCCGGCACAGGCGGCGGCCGAGCGCGTCGTGGGTGTCCAGGTCGCCGGCGACGAAGCCGCCGCCGTGGCAGAAGACGACGGCGGGTGCGGGGCCCGCGGGCCGCGGGCGGTAGATCCGTACGGGGACCCCGGCGAGGGTGTCGTCCGCCACGGAGCCCACGGCGATCGGCGGCGCGGGGGCGACGGCCGGCGAGAGCCGCCGGTCGCGGGCCCGCCTCTCCGCCACGTCCGGCAGCGGGACGGGCGGCGGCCCGTCGGCGCCGAAGCGGTGCATGAGGGCGGCGATGTCCGGGTCCAGGGCCATGCCGCCATCGTCACCGCGGCGTGCGGCGGCCGCCGCACGGGCGGAGCCGTTCAGGTGGCCGGGCCCGGACGGCGGCCGTTCAGGCGGTGCTCGTGCGCAGTCCGCCGAAGGCCATGTGGACGACGGCGTCCGCGAGCTGTGAGTGGTCGGCGCCGGGGTACGGGCGGTACCACTCGACGAGGGAGTTCACCATGCCGAACAGCAGACGGGTGGCGAGCCTGCTGTCGACGTCCGCGCGCAGGTCGCCCTCGGCCGCGGCGGCCTTCAGGAGGTCGGCCACCGCGTGGTCGAACTCGCGGCGGCGCTCCAGCGCCCAGCGCTCGGTGCGCGTGTTGCCCCGGACGCGCAGCAGCAGCGTCACGTACGGCAGTTCGGCCAGCAGCACCTCCACCGTGCGCCGGGTGACGTACTCGACCCGCTCCACGGCGCGGCCGCGCAGCGCGCCCGGCTCTTCGAGGACCGCGAAGAGGCCGTCGAGGGCGCGGCTGACCGCCCGCCTGAGCAGCTCCTCCTTGCCCGCGACGTGATGGTAGATCGATGACTTGGAGATGCCCGCGGCCTTGGAGAGGTGTTCCATCGAGGTGCCGTCGTAGCCCCGCTCGTTGAAGACCTGGACCGCCACCGAGAGCAGCGTCTCGGGGGTGTACGTGTCACGCCGGGCGGTGGTCACTGGGCGGCCCCCCGGGCGTCGTCCCGGCCGGCGGCCTCGCGCTCGTCCTCGAACCCTTCGTCGTCCTCCGCGTAGCCGAGTTTGAACAGCGCGAGGGAGGGCGCGTACCGGCCGCCCGGGCAGCGCTCGTCGAGGTGGTGCAGCAGGTCGTACGCCCAGTCGCGGCCGAGGCGCTCGTGCCACGCGGACGGGCCCAGCGGGTAGTTGACGCCGAGCCGCATCGCCGTGTCGATGTCCTCGGCGGTGGCCACGCCCCGGGCGACGGCGTCGGCGGTCAGGTCGATCAGCATCGCGACGGTCCGGGCGACGATCATGCCGGGCACGTCGCCGATGACGGAGACGTTCTTGCCGAGCTTCTGGAAGAGGCCGACGGCCTCCGCGAGGGTGCGCTCGCTGGTGTCCGGGCCGGCGGCGAGCGCGATGCGGCCGGCGGCGCGGTAGTCGAGCGCGAGGTCGAAGTAGACGACGTCCGCGAACTCGACCGAGGTCTTGCCGTCCGCGAGCACGAGCTGGCCCTCGCCGGGCAGCTGGATGTAAGGACCGCCGTGCCCGGTGGCCGTGACCGCGATCCCCGCCTCCTCCAGCAGGTCGACCAGAGCGGCCGCCGGGCCCAGGTCACCGACGACGGTGACCTTGGCCGGGGCCTCCTCGGGACCGGCGGTGTGCGGCTGCGGGAGCGGGGCGTCCGGGCCGTACGGGAACCAGCCGTGCCCCGACTTGCGGCCGAGGCGGCCGGACTGGACGAGCCGGCGCTGCGCGAGCGAGGGGGTGAACTTGGGGCTGCGGAAGAAGGAGTCCCAGACGGAGCGGGTGACGGCCTCGTTGACGTCCTGGCCGATCAGGTCGGTCAGCTCGAACGGGCCCATCTTGAAGCCGGCGCTCTCGCGGAGCACGGCGTCGATGGTGGCCGGGTCCGCGCCCTGCTCTTCGTACACCGCGAAGGCCTCGGCGTAGAAGGGGCGGGCGATCCGGTTGACGATGAAGCCGGGCGTATCGGCGCAGCGGACCGGCGTCTTGCCCCAGCCCAGGACGGTCTCGTATGCGCGCTCGGCGGCGGCCGGGCCGGTCGCGAACCCGCTGACGACCTCGACGAGCGGGAGCAGCGGGGCCGGGTTGAAGAAGTGCAGGCCGAGGAAGCGGCCGGGGTGGGCGAGGCCGGCGGCGAGCTCGGTGACGGAGAGGGACGAGGTGTTGGTCGCCAGCAGGGTGTCCGGCGAAACCACCCCTTCGAGTGCGGCGAAGAGTCCGCGCTTGACGGTGGCGTCCTCGACGACCGCCTCGATGACGAGAGCGGCGTCCGCCAGCTCGGAGAGCGCCTGGGCCGCATTGATCCGGCCGTTCGCCTCGTCGGCGGCGGCCCGGTCCAGCCGGCCCTTCGCGGACAGCCGCTCGACGCGGTCGCGGACCTGGGCGACGCCGGCGCGGGCCGCGTCGGCGTCGATGTCGTGGATCAGCACGCGGTGACCTGCGAGGAGGGCGACCTGGGCGATCCCCTGCCCCATGGTGCCGGCGCCGATGACCGCCACTGTGCGGGACCGCTCGATTGCTGTCATGACCCGATCCTCCCGCACGGACTTATCCACAGGCCTGCCGGGCCCTCTTGTCCCGACCGATCGTTCGGTTACTCTAACTCCAGTCTGCTCTTCTTCACCCGCCCTTGCCCGATCCGGTTCCCCCGATCCGCACTCCGGTGATCGTGTGAACCAGCCTGATCCCGCCCGGCTCAACGAGGAGTTGGTCCCTGATGGCCGCCGAGCTCACCGTCCCCCAGCTGTCCGACAAGCACCGGTCCACCCTGGACCAGGCGCTCGCGGCCATCCGCAGCCGCGCGTACTGGTCCCCGCATCCCGAGCACCCCAAGGCCTACGGGGAGACCGCCCCGGCCGACGGCCTCGCGGCGTTCGAGGCCGTCCGTGGCACCCGGTTCGACCTCGGGCAGCCCGGCACCGACGGCTGGACCGGCGGGGAGGTGTCCCCGTACGGCCTGGATCTCGGTGTCGAGTACCCGCACGCCGACCCGGACGTGCTGCTGCCCGCGATGCGGGCCGGCATGGGCGCCTGGCGCGACGCGGGCCCCGAGACCCGCGCGCTGGTCTGCATCGAGATCCTGTCCCGGATCTCCGCCCGGACCCACGAGTTCGCGCACGCGGTCATGCACACCAGCGGCCAGGCCTTCATGATGGCGTTCCAGGCGGGCGGCCCGCACGCCCAGGACCGCGGTCTGGAGGCGATCGCGTACGCCTACGAGGAGCAGACCCGTGTCCCGGCGCAGGCGGACTGGTCGAAGCCGCAGGGCAAGAAGGACCCGCTGGAGCTCGGCAAGACCTTCACCGCCGTGCCCCGCGGCATCTCGCTGATGATCGGCTGCAACACCTTCCCGACCTGGAACGGCTACCCGGGGCTCTTCGCCTCCCTGGCCACGGGCAACCCGGTCCTGGTCAAGCCGCACCCGCGCGCCGTGCTCCCGCTGGCGCTGACGGTGCGGGTGGCGCGCGAGGTCCTCGCCGAGGCCGGCTTCGACCCGAACCTGGTCGCGCTGGCCGTCGAGCGTCCGGGCGAGGGCATCGCCAAGACGCTCGCGCTGCGCCCCGAGATCAAGCTGATCGACTACACCGGGTCGACGTCCTTCGGCGAGTGGCTGGAGACCAACGCCCGCCAGGCGCAGGTGTACACGGAGAAGGCGGGCGTCAACACCGTCGTCGTGGACTCCACCGACAACTACAAGGGCATGCTGTCGAACCTCGCGTTCTCGCTGTCCCTGTACAGCGGGCAGATGTGCACCACCCCGCAGAACCTGCTGATCCCCCGGGACGGCATCGAGACGGATGCCGGCCACAAGTCGTACGACGAGGTCGTCGCCGACCTGGCGGCCTCCGTCGGCGGCCTGCTCGGCGATGACGCCCGGGCCAACGCCCTGCTCGGCGCGCTGGTCAACCCGGACGTGAAGGCCCGGCTGGAGGCGGCGGCCGGCCTGGGCGAGGTCGCGCTGGCCTCGCGGGAGGTGGCGAACCCGGAGTTCCCGGACGCAGTGGTCCGCACCCCGGTGCTGGTGAAGCTGGACGGCTCCAAGCCGGACGACTCCGCGCCGTACCTGTCGGAATGCTTCGGCCCGGTGTCGTTCGCGGTGGCGGTCGACTCCACGGCGGACGCGCTGGAGCTGCTGCGGCGCACCGTCCGGGAGAAGGGCGCGATGACGGTCGGCGCGTACACGACGTCCCCGGACACCGAGCGGGCCGTCGAGGAGGTCTGCCTGGAGGAGTCGGCGCAGTTGTCGCTCAACCTGACCGGCGGTGTCTTCGTGAACCAGACCGCGGCGTTCTCCGACTTCCACGGCTCGGGCGGCAACCCGGCGGCCAACGCGGCACTGTGCGACGGCGCGTTCGTCGCGAACCGCTTCCGCGTGGTGGAGGTCCGCCGCCAAGGCTGACCGGGCGGATCTAGGCGGGCCGTGGCCCTCCCCAGTGGAAGAGGGTCATGGCCACGCTGGTGGCCAGGTTGTAGCTGGACACCTGCGGCCGCATCGGCAGGGACACCAGGTGGTCGGCGCGGGCGCGCAGCTCGGGCGAGATGCCGTGGCGTTCGGAGCCGAAGGCGAGCAGGGCGTCGTCGGGGAGGGTGAGGGCACGGATGTCCTCACCCTCCGGGTCGAGCGCGTACACCGGCCCGGGGGGCAGGGTGTCGAGCTCCACCCTGGCGACGGTGGTGGCGTAGTGCAGGCCGGCTCCGGCGCGGACCACGTTGGGGTGCCAGGGGTCGAGGTCGCCGCGGGTGACGACGCCGGTGGCGCCGAAGCCGGCGGCGAGACGCACGACGGCACCGACGTTGCCGAGGTTGCGGGGGTTGTCCAGTACGACCACGGGTGCGGGCCGGGGCAGCCGCTCCAGCCGGACCCGCCCCTCGGCGGCGTCGGGCCTGACCGCGAGGGCGGCGACCCGGGTGGGGTGTACGCGGTCCAGCAGCGCGCGCAGCTCCGCCCGGCCGGTCAGCCGCACCACCTGCGCCTCCACGTCCGGGGCGAGTTCGGCGGCGAGCGCCCGCACCGCGTCGGGGTCGTCGGCGACGACGGCCCGGACATCGGCGCCGAAGCGCAAGGCGTGCTTCAGCGCGTGGAACCCGTCGAGGAGTACGAGGTCCTCCCGCCCGACGGCCTCCCGCCACGCCCGTCCGACCTCATCGCCCCCACCACGCTGCTCACTCATACCGCCGACCCTACGGCCCGCCCCCGCGCGGGGTTCAGCCCCGTCGGACCCGTTCAGCCCCCGTGGGGGTACCCCCAGCGGTAGCTGGGGGAGTTTGCGGCGCGGAGCCCCGGCGGACGACCCGCAGGGCACCCGCACCGTCAGCGACCCACCGCGCCGGCCTCGGCCACCGCCACCGTCCCGGCCTCCCGAGCCGGCCCGCGCCGCCACCGCGCGACCCCCAGGGCCCCCACCCACACCAAGAACCCCGTCGGCAAGAACACCGCATCCGCCGCGATCATCGCCAACGAGAAGAACGGCAACCCGAGCACCACCGCGATCCCGACGTGCTCCAGCATCATCAGCCCCAGCAGCACGTTCTTGATCCGCCGGTTGAACAGCGTGAACGGAAACGCGACCTGCACCGCCACCGTCCCGTAGGTCAGCAGCATCACCACCGTTCCGCTCCCCGCCAGCAGCGCCGACAGCCCGGGCCACGGAGTGAAGTAGTCCAGCCGCAGCGGGTAGTACAGCGCCGTCCCGTCCTGCCACCTCGACCCCTGGATCTTGTACCAGCCCGCCGTCGCGTAGATCAGGCACACCTCCGCCATGATCACCAGCATCCCCGCGTTGTGCAGCAGGTTCGCCAGGACGTCCAGGAGCGCCCGCCCCTCCCCCTCGGGGGCGTACCGCCCGGCCAGCCACCACACCCCCGCCGTCACCCACAGCGCCCCGAACACCGCCGCCCAGAGCGCGCCGAACCGCCCGGCCAGCGCCCCGTACGCGAACACCGCCCCCAGCCCGCCCCACAGCACCGGTCCCCACGGGCCTCCCCCGCCCCGCCCCGCCCGCCGCGCGTCCAGCGACCACACCCGGGCGCACCGCGTGAGCACCAGGTAGATCGCCATCAGGTGGATGACGTTGTCCCCGCCGTCCCCCATGAACACACTGCGGTTCTGGAGCGAGAGCACCCCCACCATGAACACCACGGACGTCGCCCGCGTCCGCCAGCCCAGCACCAGCAGTGCGCTCGCCAGTACGGAAACGACGTAGACGGTCTCGAACCACCACGTCGCGTCCGACCACATCAGCACCGTGAACGCGTGGTTCGAGGCGATCAGCCGTTTCGCCAGGGTCCAGCTCCAGGGCCCGTCCGGCCCGTACAGCTCGTGCCGGTTCGGGAACTCGCGCAGCAGGAAGAAGAGCCACGTCCCGGCGAAGCCGATCCGGACGACCGCGCTCTGGTAGGGGCCCAGCGCCTCCCCGGTGACCCTCGCCAGCCCCCGGCCGGCGGCGGCCCGCGCCCGGCTCAGACCGTCCACCACGGCAGCTCCCGGTAGTACCTCTGGGTGTCGGTGTGTTCCTGGCTCCACTCCGGCGCCACGACCGCCGCCGTCGCCGAGCGCAGCTGGATCCGTACGATGCGGTCGCCGCCCCGCTGCCACGCCGCCAGCCGGTCCAGGGCGATCCGCCGCAGGTACGCCTCCGACAGCTCGCCGCGCTCGCCGTTCGGCTTGTTGTCGTCGTCGTGGGAGCCGGTGAAGAAGTCCCAGGCCCGCCGGAGCTCGTTCTGCCGGGTGTGGCTCGGCAGCAGGCCGTGCCGGATGGCCGCACCGTCCTCGGCGGACAGGTCGCGCCATTCGCTGGTGGTCAGCCTGCCGTCCGCCGTCCGCAGCTGCGCCCGTACCTGGACCGCGATGTTCTGCTGGAGCGGGTTGGGGGCGAAGAGCTTCCAGTTCTGTTCGAACTCGGGGTAGATCCAGCCGTCCACTGTCGCCGCGTGCCGCTTGCTCACCGTGTTGGACGGTGCGACGTGCAGGAAGACGAACGCCAGGTGCGCGCAGGCCGCCACGGCGATCGCCCCCAGGGCGATCGCGGCGAGGACTCGGCACGGGGCGGACAGACCGGCGATTCCAGGGGAGCGCGGCGCCGTGACGGGCGCCGGAGCGGCCTGTTCCGCGAGCTTTCGCTCGTTCGAATCCATCGCGTCCCGATCGTCCGGCGTCCACAGGGTTGCCCACAGAGGTTGACACCCTACGGGCCGTCGTCTCACCATTGAAGAGGATGAACCGAACGATCGGTCGGTCGGGCGGAAAGCAGACTCTGACAGGGGGCCGGGATGGTCACAGTGACCCCGGAATCTGGGCAGGAAGCAGGGCTGGGCGCGGGCCCCGCGCAGGCGGGAGCCGGCGCCGAGGGTGAGATCGGCGATCTCGGCGCGCAGCTCGCCGCCGCGTTCGACGCCGCCGTGGCGGCGGACGAGCGCGTCGAGCCCCGGGACTGGATGCCCGACGAATACCGCGCCTCCCTGGTTCGCCAGATGGCCCAGCACGCCCACTCCGAGATCATCGGCATGCAGCCCGAGGCCAACTGGATCACCCGCGCGCCCTCGCTGCGCCGCAAGGCGATCCTGATGGCCAAGGTCCAGGACGAGGCGGGCCACGGCCTCTACCTGTACAGCGCAGCCGAGACCCTCGGCACCAGTCGTGACGAGCTGCTCGACAAGCTCCACTCGGGGAAGCAGAAGTACTCCTCGATCTTCAACTACCCGACCCTGACCTGGGCCGATGTCGGTGCGATCGGCTGGCTCGTGGACGGGGCCGCGATCACCAACCAGGTGCCGATCTGCCGCTGTTCGTACGGTCCGTACGCGCGCGCCATGGTCCGCATCTGCAAGGAGGAGTCCTTCCACCAGCGCCAGGGGTACGAGCTGCTCCTGGCCCTGTCGAAGGGCACCGAAGCCCAGCACGCCATGGCCCAGGACGCAGTCGACCGGTGGTGGTGGCCGTCGCTGATGATGTTCGGCCCGCCGGACGGCGAGTCGGCGCATTCGGCTCAGTCGATGGCCTGGCGGATCAAGCGCCACTCGAACGACGACCTGCGCCAGCGCTTCGTGGACATCGCCGTGCCCCAGGCCGAGTCGCTGGGGCTGAGCCTGCCCGACCCGGACCTCAAGTGGAACGAGGAGCGCGGGCACTACGACTTCGGCGCGATCGACTGGGCCGAGTTCTGGGACGTGCTCAAGGGCAACGGCCCGTGCAACGAACAGCGCCTCAGCCAGCGGCGCACGGCCCACGAGGAAGGCGCCTGGGTACGGGACGCGGCCTCGGCGTACGCGGCGAAGCAGGCGGCGCGGCAGGCCGGCCGCCCGGCGGACGGCACCACCGCAGAACACGCCGGGCCCCCGGCGACGAACCACGAGGAGACCCCGGCATGACGCAGAACTGGCCGCTGTGGGAGGTGTTCGTCCGCTCGCGGCGCGGCCTCTCGCACACGCACGCGGGAAGCCTGCACGCCCCGGACGCGGAGATGGCCCTGCGCAACGCCCGTGACCTCTACACGCGGCGGAGCGAAGGCGTTTCGATCTGGGTGGTGCCCTCCACCGAGATCACCGCCTCCTCGCCGGACGAGCGGGACCCGTTCTTCGCTCCGGCCGCCGACAAGCCGTACCGGCACCCCACCTTCTACGAGATCCCCGAGGGGGTGCGCCACCTGTGAACAGCCCTGCGAACACCCGTGCGCCCGGCGCTGTCACCGGCGATGTGACCGGCACCGAGGCCATCCGGGCGGCCGCCCTCGCCCTCGGGGACGACGCGCTGGTCCTCTCGCACCGCCTCGGAGAATGGGCGGGCCACGCGCCCGTCCTGGAGGAGGAGGTGGCCCTGGCCAACATCGCCCTCGACCTGCTCGGCCAGGCCCGCCTGCTGCTGTCCATGACCGGTGACGAGGACGAGCTGGCGTTCCTCCGCGAGGAACGCTCCTTCCGCAACATGCAGCTGGTGGAACAGCCCAACGGCGATTTCGCCCACACCATCGCCCGGCAGCTCTACTTCTCGCTCTACCAGCACGAGCTGTACGCGGAACTGGCCGTCGGCGACGGTCCGTTCGCCCCCCTGGCGGCCAAGGCCGTCAAGGAGACCGCGTACCACCGCGACCACGCCGAGCAGTGGACGCTCCGGCTCGGCGACGGCACGCAGGAGAGCAGCGCCCGGATCCGGGCCGCGCTGGACGCGCTGTGGAAGTACACCGGCGAGATGTTCCAGCCGGTGGACGGGCTCGAAGGAGTCGAGTGGGCCGCTCTGGAGGAGCGCTGGCTGGTCGCGCTCGGCGCGGTCCTGGAGCGCGCCGGGCTCACCGTGCCCGAAGGACCGCGCACGGGCGCCTGGGCCGCCGGGGCCGGCCGGCAGGGGCTGCACACCGAGCCGTTCGGCCTGATGCTCGCTGAGATGCAGCACCTGCACCGCAGCCATCCGGGGGCGTCATGGTGACCGACGCCGCCCCCGGCCCGGGTACGAGCGCCGCCGGGACGACCCGCCTGGAGGCGGAGCTGGCCGAGCTCGCCGGCTCCGTCCCCGACCCGGAGCTGCCCGTCCTCACCCTCGCCGAGCTCGGTGTCATGCGCGGTGTGCGGATGCACGAGGACGGCCACGCCGAGGTCCTGCTCACCCCCACCTACACCGGCTGCCCGGCGATCGAGGCCATGTCCGCCGACATCCGGCGGATCCTGACCGGACACGGCATCCCCGAGGTGCGGGTGACCACGGTTCTGGCCCCGGCCTGGTCCACCGACGACATCAGCGCCGAAGGCCGGCGCAAGCTCGCCGAGTTCGGCATCGCCCCGCCCCGCCCGCACGCCGCGGACGGCCCGGTCCCGCTCACGCTGTCGGTCCGCTGCCCGAACTGCGGATCGACCGACACCGAACTGCTCAGCCGGTTCTCCTCCACCGCGTGCAAGGCGCTGCGCCGCTGCGTCGCCTGCCGTGAACCGTTCGACCACTTCAAGGAGCTGTAAATGGCCGTGCCGCCGCCGTCGCCCACGCCGGGATCGCCGCGTCCCGCGCGCCACGGCGCCTTCCACTCCCTCACTGTGGCGGCGGTCGACCGGCTCACCGACGACTCCGTGGCCCTGACCCTGGGGGTCCCGCAGGAACTGCGGGCCGAGTACCGGCACGCGCCCGGCCAGCACCTGACACTGCGCCGCAGCACCCCCGGAGGATCCGAGGTCCGCCGCACCTACTCGATCTGCTCCCCGGCCCCGGGCGAGACCGGCCCCGCACTGCTGCGGGTCGGAGTACGGCTCGTGGAGGGCGGCGAGTTCTCCACGTTCGCGCACAAGGAGATCGCCGCCGGGGACGTCCTGGACGTGATGGTCCCGGCCGGACGGTTCGTCCTGGACCCGGCCGCGGCACCCCCCGCCGCGCACTACGCGGCGGTCGTCGGCGGCAGCGGGATCACCCCGGTGCTGTCGATCGCCGCCTCCCTGCTGGCAGCCCGTCCCGATGCCCGCTTCTGCCTGGTGCGCAGTGACCGTACGGCGGCTTCGACGATGTTCCTCGAAGAGGTCGCCGACCTCAAGGACCGCTATCCCGACCGGTTCCAGCTCGTCACCGTGCTGTCCCGGGAGGAGCAGGAGGCCGGGCTGCCCTCCGGTCGGCTGGACGAGCAGCGGCTGACCGCCCTGCTGCCGGCGCTGCTGCCCGTCGCGGAGGTGACGGGCTGGTTCCTGTGCGGCCCGTACGGGCTGGTGCAGGGAGCGGAGCGGGCGCTGCACGCCCTGGGGGTCGTTCGGACGCGGGTGCACGAGGAGATCTTCCACGTCGAGGACACCGCCCCGCCGGCCATCGGGCGGGCTCCCTCGGCGGCCGCCTCCCGGGGCCGGGTCACCGCCCGCCTCGACGGCCGATCGGGCACCTGGCCGGTCCAGGACGGGGAGTCCCTGCTGGACGCCGTCCTGCGCAACCGCGCGGACGCTCCGTACGCCTGCAAGGGCGGGGTCTGCGGGACCTGCCGGGCGTTCCTCGTGTCGGGCGAGGTGCGGATGGAGCGCAACTTCGCGCTGGAGGAGGAGGAGACGGAGGCCGGTTTCGTGCTCGCCTGCCAGTCCCACGCGGTGACGGAGGAAGTGGAGATCGATTTCGACCGCTGACCGGGGCCCTCCCGGAGGATGCCCACAGGCCGGCCCTTTTGATGAGCGGGGAGCCTGCGAAGGCTGTGCTTTTCGCAGCGGCTGCTCTATCTTGACGCTCCGTCAGATCCGAGCACCGCTTCGAACCGACACGGTCCGGTGGACACCCGGGAGGACAGGCAGTGGACTTCACCTTCACCGAGGAGCAGCAGGCCGCCGTCGAAGCGGCCAAGGCCGTGTTCGCGGGTGTCTCGCCCGACAGCGTCCCGAGCCCCGCGCTCACCCCGGGAGCGGTGGCCGACGACTTCGACCGGCCGTTGTGGGCCCGTCTCGCCGGGTCCGACCTGCTGAGCCTGGTCCTCGCCGAGGAACACGGCGGGGCCGGGCTCGACGCCATCGCCCTCTGCCTGGTGCTGCGCGAGGCTGCGAAGGTGCTGGCCCGGATACCGCTGCTGGAGCACTGCGCCACCGCCATGGCGGTCCAGGCCCACGGCAGCCGGGAACTGGCTGCCACCCTGCTCCCCGGAGCCGGGCGCGGGGCGCTCGTCCTCACCGCCGCGGCCCACGGCCGCACCGGCCACGATCCGGCCGAACTCGCCGTCACCGCCCGCCCCGACGGCGCGGGCTGGGTGCTGAACGGGGTACAGACCTCCGTCCCCTGGGCGCGGAGCGCCGACTGGATCGCCGTACCCGCCCACACCGGGGAAGGGACGGCGGTCCTCGCACTGGTCCCCCGTGTCACCGAGGGGCTGGCCTTCGCGGACCAGTACTCCACCAGTGGGGAGCGGCTCGCCCACCTCACCCTGGACGGCGCCCGGGTGCCCGGCACGTACGTCATCGACGCCCCGGAGGCATGGGAGCTGCTCCACCGGCTGCTGGCGACCGGCACCTGCGCCCTCGCGCTCGGCCTCGGCGAGGCCGTCCTGGGCATGACCAGCCAGTACACCGGCAAGCGGGAGCAGTTCGGTTTCCCCGTCGCCACCTTCCAGGCCGTCGCCGTGCAGGCAGCGGACCGGTACATCGACCTGCGGGCGATGGAGGTCACCCTCTGGCAGGCGGCCTGGCGGCTGGAGAGCGCGGCAGCGGGAGCGGGGGGCCCGCTGCCGGTCGCCGGTGATGTCGCGGTGGCCAAGATCTGGGCCTCCGAGGGCGTACGCCGGGTCGTGCAGACCGCCCAGCACCTGCACGGCGGCTTCGGCGCCGACACCGACTACGCACTGCACCGCTACCACGCCTGGGCCAAGCAGCTGGAACTCCAGCTCGGGCCGGCCGCCGCGTACGAGGAGGCGCTGGGCGACCTGCTGGCGGCCCACCCGCTCGGCTGACCCACCCCGGGCCGGTCCGTCTCGGCGGGTCCGCCGCGGCCGGCCGCGGCTTACAGCACGAAGGGCGGGTTGCCGCTCTCGCTGACCATCGGGCGCCGGGCGCCGTCCCAGGCCTGCATACCGCCGTCGATGTTCACCGCGTCGATGCCCTGACGCACGAGGTACTGGGTGACCTGCGCGGAACGCCCGCCCACCCGGCACATCACGTGTACCCGGCCGCCGTCCTCAATGGCCTCGGTGAGCTCGCCGAAGCGGGCCACGAAGTCGCTCATGGGGATGTGCAGTGCGCCCTCGACATGCCCGGCCGCCCATTCGTCGTCCTCCCGGACGTCGAGGACAAAGCCTTCGGAGGGCACCTCGGCGGCACCCACCGAGGGAAGCGGTCCGAAGTTCATACGTCGCCTTCTCTCGTCACAGATCCGGATCCCAACCTATACCGGTCCGGATCCCGTCGAATCCGAGGCGGGCACCCGCCCACCCGGCAATTCGCCGCGCTGCCCCGCCCCTCACTGCTGCGCGGTCAGACCCGCCAGCTCCGACTCGCGCTCGGAGACCTGGGCCAGCAGTTGCTCCGCGATCTCCTCCAGCAGCCGGTCCGGGTCGTCGGGGGCCATCCGCAGCATCGACCCGATCGCGCTCTCCTCCAGCTCCCGGGCCACCGCCGCCAGGAGCTCCTTGCGCCGAGCCAGCCACTCCAGCCGGGCGTAGAGCTCCTCGCTCTCGCTCGGGCGGGCCGCCTCCGGCGCCGGACCCGCCGCCCACTCCTCGGCCAGCTCGCGCAGGAGGGCTTCCTCCCCCCGCCCGTAGGCCGCGTTGACCCGGGCGATGAACGCGTCGCGCCGCGTCCGCTCGGCCTCGTCCTGGGCGAGGTCCGGATGCGCCTTGCGCACCAGCTCCCGGTACAGCCGGCGTACCTCCTCCGGCGGACGCACCCGCTCCGGCGGCCGCACCGTACGGTCGGTGAGCATCGCGGCGGCGTCGTCGGAGATCCCGTCGGAGTCCATCCAGTCGTGAAACAGCTCGTCGACCCCGGGCATCGGCATCACCAGGGACCGCGCGTCACGGGCCCGCCGCAGGTCCTCGGGGTCGCCGGTGCGCGCCGCTTTCGCCTCCGCGATCAGCGCGTCCAGCTCGTCGAGCCGCGAGTACATCGGGCCGAGCTTCTGGTGGTGCAGCCTGGAGAAGTTCTCCACCTCCACCCGGAAGGTCTCCACCGCGATCTCGAATTCGATCAGCGCCTGCTCGGCGGCCCGCACCGCCCGGTCGAGCCGGGCCTCGGGCCGCTCGTCGCCGGAGTCGGCGGGCTCTTGGGGGACTGTCTGCTCCGTGTGCTCGCTCACCCGGCCAGCCTAAGGCCCGTCCGCCCCGGTGGAGGTTTCGTGTTTCACGTGAAACACGGCACCGGTGTGCGATCGGTGTTTCACGTGAAACACCGATCGGTGTCCGGCCCCGCCGGCCGCCGCCGACCGGCGGCCGCCTCGGGAAGGGGCCGGCCGGCTCAGACGCCGAACTCGGCCGCGATCCGGCCCGACCGGACCGCCGCCACCAAGTAGGCGTGGTCGGCCTCGCTGCGGTCCGCGTAGGCCACGGCGAAGTCGGCCATCGCCTCGTCCAGCTCCTCGTTCTTGCCGCAGTACCCCGCGAGCACCCGTGGATCGGCGCTGTGCGCGTGGGCCCGGGCCAGCAGGGCGCCGGTCATCCGTCCGTAGTCGTCGATCTGCTCGGGGGCGAGCGCCGCCGGGTCCACACTGCCCTTGCGGTTGCGGAACTGGCGGACCTGGTAGGGCCGCCCCTCCACGGTGGTCCAGCCCAGCAGGATGTCCGAGACCACCTGCATCCGCTGCTGCCCGGCCACCACCCGGCGGCCCTCGTGCTCCTCCTCCGGCGCGTGGAAGCCCAGCGCGGGCAGGTGCGGCAGCAGCACCGAAGGCCGGGCCTCCTTCACCTGGAGCACGAGCGGCTCCCCGCGGTGGTCCAGCAGCAGCACCACGTACGAGCGGGTACCGACGCTGCCGGTGCCCACCACGCGGAACGCCACGTCATGGATGGCGTACCGGGCCAGCAGCGGCAGCCGGTCGCCCTGCAGGGTGTTGAGGTACGGGCCCAGCGAGGCCGCCACGGCGGCCGCCTCGTCGTCGCCGACCCGCCGCAGCACGGGGAGCGCGTCCACGAAGCGGCGGAACCCGTCGGGGCAGGCCTCCGTCGACTTGGCGGCGAACCGGGCCGAGGTGTTGTTGCGGGCCTTCTCCGAGACCCGTTCCAGCGTGCCCAGCAGGTCCCGGGCATCGGTGTGCGAGACCAGTTCCTCGTCCGCGATGGCGTTCCACGCGTCGAGCGCGGGCAGCTTGGCCAGCAGCCGCATGGTCCGCCGGTAGGCGCCGACGGCATCGAGCGCGGCCGCCCGGCAGGTGTCCTCGGCCGCCCCCGCCACCCGGCCGGCCAGCACCAGCGAGGTCGCCAGCCGCTTCACGTCCCACTCCCAGGGACCGAACACGGTCTCGTCGAAGTCGTTCAGGTCGATGACGAGCCGACCGCGCGCGTCCCCGTAGAGGCCGAAGTTCGCCGCGTGCGCGTCACCGCAGATCTGCGCGCCGACGCCGGTCACCGGGCCGCCGGACAGGTCGTGCGCCATCAGGCCGGCCGCGCCGCGCAGGAACGCGAAGGGGTTCGCGGCCATCCGGCCCACTCGGATCGGGGTGAGTTCCGCGACCCGCCCGACGTTGGACGCCTCGACCGAGCGGACGGCGTCCGGCCGTCCGGCCGGAGCCTCGAACCGAGCGTGTGCCGAGCGCGGTACGCGGGCCCGCAGCGCCCTTCCGGTCTCCTTGGCCGAGCCCGCCACGACCCGCGGCGCGAACCCGGCGACCCGCGGTATCCGCCCGGCTCCCGTCGCCGGTTCCGCTGACACTGTCTGCTCCGCCGGTACCGCCACCATGCGTGCCGCCCCCCACCCGTAACTGCCGTACTCATCGGCCAACATCAATGATTCGGCCTGACCGTATCTACAGCCCGGCGTCCCTGGCCAGCAGGGCGGCCTGGACCCGGTTCTCGCACTCCAGCTTGGCCAGGATCCGGCTCACGTACGTCTTCACCGTCGCCTCGCTCATGTGCAGCCGCCGGCCGGCGTCCGCATTGGACAGTCCCTCGCCCAGGAGGGCCAGCACCCCCCGTTCGCGCTCGCTCAGCTCCGCGACCAACCGCCTGGCCGCCTCGCCGCGCCCGGCGGCCCGCCCCGACGCCAGCTGGTCGACCACGTGCCGGGCCGCCCCGGGCGAGAGGTACGCGTCCCCGGCCGCCGCCGCCCGGACCGCGCCGATCAGCTCGCCCGGTGCCGAGTCCTTGAGCAGGAATCCCGCACCGCCCTGGCTCAGTGCCCGCAGTACGTTCTCCTTCTCGCCGAAGGTGGTCAGGACCAGCGCCCGCACGTCGGGAACCGCACGGCCCAGCTCACTGAGGGCCGTCAGCCCGTCCATCACCGGCATCTGGATGTCCAGCAGCAACACGTTCGGGACGTGGGCGCGGGCCAGCTCCACCGCCTCCCGGCCGTTCGCCGCCTCGGCGACGACCTCGATGTCCGGCGCCGAGGTCAGGATCATCCTGATCCCGGCCCGGATCAGCGGCTCGTCATCAGCGATCACCACTCGGATCACTCTGGCTGTCACCCGCGCTCCTACTGTTCGACCTCGTACTCCTGCTTGTCGACGAGCTTGCCGTCCTTGAAGCAGAACCGGAAAACCGTATCGGTGGCCAGTTGGGAGTCCTCCTCGGACAGGAGCACCAGACAGTCGGTGCCTTCCGGCCGCGGCGGCCCCTTCCGCTCCATACCCGAGGTCAGGATGCTTCCCCCGTCCGGCAACCGGTCGCGGACCGCCTTCTCCGGCTCACCCACGCGCACGGCGTCGAAGTCGGCACGGCTGATCATCACGTCCGTCGCCGAACTCACCACCAGCGCCAGCCCCGCCCCGATGACGATCACCAGCAGCACCACCGCCGCGAACGCGATCCCGCATCCCAGAGCGACGCCCCCGGTACGGGTACGCCCGGGCACCTCCAGCTCGCGGTCGACCGCCGCCCAGTCCATCGGCGGCGGGCCCTGCAACACCGGCGGCCGTGCCTGCTGGCCGAAGTCGTCGGCCACCTCCTCCGCCCCCGCCGGCTCCGCCCCGTACGGCAGCACACCGGCCACCCGGAACCCGCCACCCTCGGCCGCGCCCGCGTACACCATCCCGCCGACCAGCCGGGCGCGCTCCCGCAGCCCGGTCAGCCCCTGTCCGCCCGACACCACTTCGGCGTCGCCCGCGCCGGCCGCCGGACCGTTGGCGATCTCCACCACCAGCGAGTCGTCCTCGTACCGCAGCTCCACCGCGATCCGGGCGCCGGGGGCGTGCTTGTAGGCATTCGTCAGCGCCTCCTGCACGATCCGGTAGGCCGCGTGGTCACAGGCCGCGGCCAACGGCCTCGGCTGCCCCGAGGTGGTCAGCCGTACGTCGGTGCCGACGCTCCGGGCCGCCTCCACGATCCCGGCGATGCCCGCCACCCCGCGCGCCGCGGGCTGCGCCGCCTCTTCGGCCGGCACCGGGGCCTCGACCCCGTCGCGGAGGATCCCGACGACCTCGCGCAGCTCGTGCATCGCCGCGACGGAGGCCTGCCGCAGCACGCCCACCGCCTCGCGCTGGTGGTCGGTGAGCTTCGGATCCACTTCCAGCGCACCCGTGTGAACGGAGATCAGCGCCAGCTGGTGGCCGAGACTGTCGTGCATGTCCTGGGCGATCCGCTGCCGTTCCCGCAGCCGGGCCTGGCCGGCGACCATGGCCCGCTCGCGCATCAGCTGCCCGTTGCGCTCTTGGAGGGCCCGCAGCAGGGTGCGGCGCTGGGACCAGTAACGGCTGGCCAGGCCCGGCATCACCGTGGTCGCCAGGAACATCAGCGCCGAGAAGACGATCACCAGCAGCGGCCGCATGTACGACCCCTGCTCCACCACGCTCAGTCCGACCTCGGCGACGAAAGCCACCGTGAAGGCAGCCAGCGCCCGTCCCACGCCGACGATCCGGCGCCCCGCCGACCAGCCCAGCAGACTCGTGACCAGCAGGGTTCCGGGCAGGAACGGGGACAAGGCCGCCGCCACGACCAGGGTCGCCACCGGCAGCCGTCGCCGCAGCAGCACGAGCAGCGCCACGGCGACCGCGCCGGCCAGCATCCGCTGCTCGGAGCCGTGGTCGAGTTCCTCCACACCGAGCCCGAGCACCACCAGCACTCCGACGAGCGCCAGGTCCACCGCCAGGGTGCGCCGGGTCCACGGCTCGGGACCCTTCAACCAGTCCCGGCCCGCTCGCATCCTCACCGTCGCATCCACGCGCCCGACCCTAGACATCCGGGCACGCCGTCGGCCGCCCTCTTTCGTCGCACGTCGCGCGACGAAAGTCGCCGGGCAGGAGTGCGGGGACGGCGGGCGGGCCTCGGGGACACCCGCTTCCTTGCGCAGGGCGTCGGCACGGTCGGTGCGTTCCCAGGCGGGGCCGGGAAGTTCACGGCCGAAGCAGCCCTGGCAGGCGACCCTCTGACCCCTCGCCGGCCCGCCGCGCCGCCTCCCTGATCAGCCGTGCGGCCTCGGCCGGCCGATCGGCGCCGAACCGGACCCGGCGGGCCATGACGGCGCCGCACCGCCACTGGCACCGCCAGGACGAGGACCACGGTGGTGGCACTGCTGACGGAGCACGCCACCGCTTCTCCGTCGTCCGGCGACCTCCGCAGCCCGTGCCCGACCGTCAGCCCGTGTTCGGCCCGCACCTCCGCCACCTGCGACAGCGGCAGGCCCAGCCCGCGAAAGGGCCCGGTCCGCAGCCGCAGCACCCCGCCCTCCAGCAGGTGCGGCGTACGGGCGGTCATCGCGCAGACCCCGGCGCAGAGCACGAGCGCGCACCCGACCCACAGCAGGGTCGCCAGCCACACCGCGGCCGGCGGTCCAGGGGGACGGATGTCACCGGCTTCCGGGCACAGCCCACGGGTCCGGTCATGACGTACGTCACCGGCGCACACGCGCCTGACACGGCCTCAGCACCGCGCTCGCGAAAGACGGTCACTCGCACGCCGGCCCATGCACCCTCAGGGCAAAGCAAAACGGCCGCCACCGCTTTCGCGATGACGACCGTTTCGTCGTTGCCAAGAACACCGTTTCATCGGCGTCCTCAGTGGGCGAGGGGGGATTTGAACCCCCACGTCCCGAAGGACACTGGCACCTGAAGCCAGCGCGTCTGCCGTTCCGCCACTCGCCCGAGCAGCTCCCCAGTGGCTCTTCCCTTTCGGGCCGTTCCCCTGGCGACGTCGAAACATTAGCACGTCGGACGGGGTGGAATCACATCGCTTTCCGTCCCCCCGCCACCACCGTCACGACGGTCCCCTCCCGCACTCCGCTCCCGGTGCGGGACACTGTCCCTGGAGCGCCCCTACGATCCCTGTGAGGACCAACACTCCTGCGCACGGGACCGGAGGGGAACCACCCGAATCCGCCACGCGTGGATACGATCAGTAAGCAGTACAGGGCGACAACGACGGAGGAGGTGCCCCATGGGAGTTCTGAAGCGGTTCGAGCAGCGACTCGAAGGTCTGGTGAACGGCACCTTCGCCAAGGTCTTCAAGTCCGAAGTCCAGCCGGTGGAGATCGCCGGCGCCCTCCAGCGCGAGTGCGACAACAACGCCACCATCTGGAACCGCGAGCGGACCGTCGTACCCAACGACTTCATCGTGGAGCTCAGCACCGGCGACTACGACCGCCTGAGCCCCTACTCCGGTCAGCTCGGCGACGAGCTCGCGGGCCTCGTCCGCGACTACGCCAAGCAGCAGCGCTACAGCTTCATGGGCCCGATCAAGGTGCACCTGGAGAAGGCCGACGACCTGGACACCGGTCTCTACCGCGTCCGCAGTCGCACCCTCGCCTCCAGCACCTCCCAGCAGGGCGCCCCCCAGGGGCAGGCCCAGGCTCCGCAGCAGGGTGGCTACGGGTACCCCCCGGTCGCCGCCCCGCCCATGCCGAGCACGCCGCCGCCCGGCGGCCCCGCAGCGCGCAGGGGCGGCCCCGGTGGCGCCCCCGGTCCGGGCCCGGGCGCCCCGGGCAGCACGCGCCGCTGGATCGAGATCAACGGCACCCGCCACCAGATCTCGCGCCCCACGCTCGTACTCGGCCGAAGCACCGAGGCCGATGTGCGGATCGACGACCCCGGCGTATCGCGCCGGCACTGTGAGATCCGGACCGGAACGCCCCCGACGATCCAGGATCTCGGGTCCACCAACGGCATCGTGGTGGACGGGCAGCACACCACCCGCGCTACGCTCCGCGACGGCTCGCGGATCGTCGTGGGCAGCACCACCATCATTTACCGGCAAGCCGAAGGGTGAAGCGGGGGCAATGTCAGAGCTGACCCTGACGGTCATGCGGTTGGGTTTCCTGGCCGTTCTGTGGCTGTTCGTCATCGTGGCCGTTCAGGTCATCCGCAGCGACCTCTTCGGAACGAGAGTCACGCAACGCGGCTCCCGCCGCGGCGGCGGCGCAAGCGGTGCCCCGCAGCAGACGGGGCGCGCCAGCGCGCCCCCGCAGCAGCGGCAGCGTCGTGGGGCGCCCACCAAACTCGTCGTGTCCGAGGGCACCCTCACGGGCACCACGGTCGCCCTGTCCGGGCAGACGATCACCCTGGGCCGCGCCCACGACTCCACGATCGTGCTGGACGACGACTACGCGTCCAGCCGCCATGCCAGGATCTACCCCGATACCGACGGCCAGTGGATCGTCGAGGATCTCGGGTCCACCAACGGCACCTATCTCGACCGGACCCGGCTGACCACCCCGACGCCCATCCCGCCGGGCGCCCCGATCCGCATCGGCAAGACCGTCATCGAGCTGCGGAAGTAGTACGAGAATGAGCGAGCGGAGCGAGCGAGCCGCGGCGGTCCGTCCCAACGGGGACACGGACCCGAGCGCGCTCCCGACCGGAGGGTGGGCAGTGTGGCTCGAGACCGGTTGTACCCGGACGCAGCGTCGACAGGGCAGGTGCGCATGAGTCTGTCCCTGCGGTTCGCCGCCGGATCGCACAAGGGCATGATCCGCGAGGGCAACGAGGACTCCGGTTACGCCGGCCCCCGCCTCCTCGCGATCGCCGACGGCATGGGCGGCCAGGCCGCCGGAGAAGTCGCCAGCTCCGAGGTGATCTCCACCCTCGTGCAGCTCGACGACGACGTCCCGGGCTCCGACATCCTCACCGCCCTCAGCGTCGCCGTGCAGCGGGCCAACGACCAGTTGCGCGCCATGGTCGAGGAGGACCCCCAGCTCGAGGGCATGGGCACCACCCTGACCGCCCTCCTGTGGACCGGCCAGCGCCTCGGCCTCGTCCACGTCGGCGACTCCCGTGCCTACCTCCTGCGCGACGGCGTCCTCACGCAGATCACCCAGGACCACACCTGGGTGCAGCGCCTCGTCGACGAGGGCCGCATCACGGAAGAGGAAGCCACCACCCACCCGCAGCGCTCGCTGCTGATGCGGGCCCTCGGCAGCGGCGACATCGTCGAACCGGACCTGTCCATCCGCGAGGTCCGGCCCGGTGACCGCTACCTCATCTGCTCCGACGGACTCTCCGGCGTCGTCTCCCACCAGACCCTGGAGGAGACCCTCGCCGACTACCACGGCCCGCACGAGACCGTGCAGTCACTGATCCAGCTCGCCCTGCGCGGCGGCGGCCCGGACAACATCACCTGCATCGTGGCCGACGTCCTCGACACCGACAGCGGCGACACCCTCGCCGCCCAGCTGAACGACACCCCGGTGGTCGTCGGCGCGGTCGCCGAGAACCAGCACCAGCTCTTCGACGGCAACGCCATGCAGACCCCGGCCGGCCGCGCCTCCGGGCTCGGCCGCCCGGCCGCCCCGCCGGCGGGGGCCTTCGGCCCGCCCGGCAGCGGCGACCACCCCGGCTACGGATACCCCGACCAGGGCCAGGGCGGCGGTGGGTACGGCAGCTTCGGCGACCCCGACAACAGCGCGTACGACTCCGAGTCCGGCTACGAGGACACGTACGACAAGCCCCGCAGGCGCCGTGGCAAAGGGCGCAGGTGGACCACCCGGACCCTGATCCTGCTGCTGGTCGCGGGTGTGGTCGGCGGCGGCGTGTACGCCGGGCACCGCTGGACCCAGACCCAGTTCTACGTGGGCGTCAAGGACGATCACGTAGCGCTGTACCGCGGCATCAGCCAGAACCTCGCCTGGATCCACCTCTCGCAGGTTGAGACGGACCACCCCGACATCGAACTGAAGTACCTGCCGTCCTTCAAGCGCAAGCAGGTCGAGGGCACCATCGGCGAAGGCAGCCTCGACGGAGCCCGCAAGAAGATCGACGAGCTCGGCGCCCAGGTGTCCGCCTGCAAGAAGGACGAAGCCCGCCGCGCCGCCGAGGCACAGAACAGCCCGACACCCGGCCCCAGCCTGACTCCCGCGGAGCAGCAGCTGGCCGCCCAGTGCGAAAAGCCGTAGCCACACGCGGGCACAGGGGGCCTGCCACACCATGAGCGTTGTCACCAACACGACCACCATCGGCGCGATCGAGCTGCCGAGCCGGCGGAACACCGAGCTCCTGCTGCTCGCGTTCGCCGTGGTCATCCCGATCTTCGCCTACGCCAACGTAGGCCTGTCGGTCCACGGGAAGCTGCCCCCGGGCATGCTCACCTACGGGCTCGGCCTCGGCGTGCTCGCCGGCCTCGCGCACCTCGTCGTGCGCCGCTACGCCAAGTACGCCGACCCGTTGCTGCTGCCGATCGCCACGCTGCTCAACGGGCTCGGGCTCGTGATCATCTACCGGCTCGACCAGTCCGAGCGGCTGCAGAACCTCGCCAAGCGCCAGTTCGGCGCGTTCACCGAGTCCGCCCCGCGCCAGATGATGTACACGGCGCTCGCCCTCGCCCTGTTCGCGGTGGTGCTGCTGGTCCTCAAGGACCACCGCGTGCTCCAGCGGTTCACCTACATCTCCATGGCCGCCGCCCTGGTCCTGCTGATCCTGCCCGTCGTCCCGGGCCTGGGCGCCGACGTCTTCGGCGCCAAGATCTGGATCAGCGTCGGCGGCTTCTCCATCCAGCCCGGCGAGTTCGCCAAGATCGTGATCGCGATCTTCTTCGCCGGCTACCTGATGGTGAAGCGCGACGCCCTGGCCCTGGCCAGCCGCCGGTTCATGGGGCTCTACCTGCCGCGCGGCCGTGACCTCGGTCCGATCCTGATGATCTGGGCGATGAGCCTGCTCGTCCTGGTCTTCGAGAACGACCTCGGCACCTCGCTGCTCTTCTTCGGCATGTTCGTGATCATGCTGTACGTGGCCACCGAGCGCACCAGCTGGATCGTGATCGGCCTGCTCATGTCGGTCGGCGGCGCTGTCGTCGTCGGCACCACCGCCAGCCACGTCAAGGTCCGCGTCACCGCCTGGCTCGACCCGTTCGCCTGCTACAGCAAGTCCGGCGCCTGCGAGCAGGTCGGCCAGTCGATCATGAGCTTCGGTTCCGGCGGGGTCCTCGGCACCGGCTGGGGTCAGGGCAACTCCGACCTGATCGGCTTCGCCGCCAACTCCGACTTCATCTTCTCCACCGTCGGCGAGGAACTCGGCCTCTCCGGCGTCATGGCCTTCCTCCTGCTCTACGGCCTGATCATCGAACGCGGCGTCCGCACCGCCCTCGCCGCCCGCGACCCGTTCGGCAAGCTCTTCGCCATCGGCCTCTCCGGCGCGTTCTCGCTGCAGATCTTCGTCGTCGCCGGCGGAGTCATGGGCCTCATCCCCCTCACCGGCATGACCATGCCCTTCCTCGCCTCGGGCGGTTCCTCCGTCCTCGCGAACTGGGTGCTCATCGCCATCCTCATCCGGATCAGCGACACCGCCCGCCGCCCGGCCCCGGCCCCCGCCCCGTCCCCCGACTCCGAGATGACCCAGGTGGTCCGCCCGTCATGAACAAGCCCCTGCGCCGCATCTCGCTGTTCTGCGGGCTGCTCGTCCTCGCGCTGCTGATCCGTACGAACTGGCTGCAGTACGTCCAGGCCGAGGAACTCAGCACCCGCAAGGAGAACCGCCGGGTCCAGATCGCCCAGTACGCCACCGAGCGCGGCAACATCATCGTCGAGGGCCAGCCCGTCACCGGCTCCGCGGTCACCGACGGCAGCGACTTCAAGTTCAAGCGGACGTACCTCGACGGCCCCTTGTGGGCGCCCGTCACCGGTTACGCCTCGCAGGCCTTCGGCTCCACGCAGCTGGAGAACATCGACGACGGCATCCTCACCGGCAACGACGACCGGCTCTTCTTCGACCGCACCATCGGCATGTTCACCGGCGAGAAGAAGCAGGGCGGCAACGTGGTCACCACGCTGAACGCCGCCGCCCAGAAGGCCGCCTACCAGCAGCTCGGCACCAAGAAGGGCGCCGTCGCGGCGATCGACCCGCGGACCGGCGCCATCCTGGCCCTGGTCAGCACGCCGTCCTACGACCCGTCCAAGTTCGCCGGGTTCTCCAAGGACGACGGCAAGGCCTGGCGCGAGCTCAACGACAGCGAGGACAAGAACCTCGTCAACCGCGCCCTGCGCGAGACCTACCCGCCGGGCTCCACCTTCAAGGTCGTCACGGCTGCCGCGGCGCTGGAGAACGGCGTCGTCACGGACATCGACGCGGCGACGGACACCCCCGAGCCGTACATCCTGCCGGGCACCAAGACCCCGATGGTCAACCACGCCAGCGGCTGCGAGAAGTCGAGCCTGAACAACGCGCTGCGGGTCTCCTGCAACTCGGTCTTCGCGAACATGGGCGACAAGGTCGGCCGCGACAAGATGGTCGACATGGCCCAGAAGTTCGGGTTCAACAGCACCATCGACACCCCCGTCCGCGCCTTCGCCAGCGTCTACGACAAGACCATGGGCCGGGACGGCAACGCGCAGAGCTCCATCGGCCAGTTCAACACCGCCGCCACTCCGCTCCAGATGGCCATGGTCACCGCGGCCATTGCCAACGACGGCAAGCTGATGAAGCCCTTCATGGTCGACCAGCTGACCGCGCCCAACCTGGACGTGATCGAGAAGCACGAGCCGCAGGAGATGAGCCGGCCCCTCTCCGCCGCCAACGCGCAGAAGGTCCAGCAGATGATGGTCAACGTCGTCGAGAACGGCACCGGCACCCCGGCCAAGATCAAGGGCGTGACGGTCGGCGGCAAGACCGGTACCGCCCAGCACGGCGAGAAGAACGCCAAGCGCCCCTACGCCTGGTTCATCTCCTACGCCAAGCTCCCGGACGGTTCCTCCCCCGTCGCCGTCGCCGTCGTCATCGAGGACAGCGCCGCCGACCGCGAGGACATCACCGGCGGCGGCCTGGCGGCGCCGGTCGCCAAGGCGGTCATGGAAGCCGTCGTGAAGAGCAAGGGATGAGAAGCGGAGACAGGATCCGAGCGCTCGGTACCGGTCTCGTATCAGCCTGTGGTCACGAGACGATCACCTCCGATCGGCCGGTAGCCTTTGCGCGAACAGCACACCGCCGGACCACACACCGGTGCGGTCGGGACTGACGGAGAGGGCTGCAAGTTATGGAAGAGCCGCGTCGCCTCGGCGGCCGGTACGAGCTGAGCCACGTGCTCGGCCGTGGTGGCATGGCCGAGGTCTACCTCGGTCACGACACCCGGCTCGGCCGTACCGTCGCCGTCAAGACCCTGCGCGCCGACCTCGCCCGCGACCCGTCCTTCCAGGCCCGGTTCCGCCGCGAGGCCCAGTCGGCCGCGTCGCTCAACCACCCGGCGATCGTCGCCGTCTACGACACCGGCGAGGACTACGTAGACAACATCTCCATCCCGTACATCGTGATGGAGTACGTCGACGGGTCCACCCTGCGCGAGCTGCTGCACTCCGGCCGCAAGCTGCTGCCCGAGCGCACCCTGGAAATGACCATCGGCATCCTCCAGGCGCTCGAGTACTCGCACCGCGCCGGCATCGTGCACCGCGACATCAAGCCCGCCAACGTGATGCTGACCCGCACCGGCCAGGTCAAGGTCATGGACTTCGGCATCGCCCGCGCCATGGGCGACTCCGGCATGACCATGACGCAGACCGCCGCCGTGATCGGCACCGCCCAGTACCTCTCCCCGGAGCAGGCCAAGGGCGAACAGGTCGACGCGCGCTCCGACCTCTACTCCGCCGGCTGCCTGCTCTACGAGCTCCTCTGCGTCCGGCCGCCGTTCGTGGGCGACTCCCCGGTCGCCGTCGCCTACCAGCACGTGCGCGAGGAACCGCAGCCGCCGTCGAACTTCGACCCCGAGATCACGCCGGTGATGGACGCCATCGTCCTCAAGGCGCTGGTCAAGGACCCCGACTACCGCTACCAGTCCGCCGACGAGATGCGCGCCGACATCGAGGCCTGCCTCGACGGCCAGCCCGTCGCCGCGACCGCCGCCATGGGCGCCGCCGGGTACGGCTACGGCGACCAGGGCCACGGCTACGGCCACCAGGGCTACGACGCGCCCACCACCGCCCTGCGCAGCCCCGATCCCGGCCAGACCTCGATGATGCCCCCGACGGTCCCCGGCGACGGCGGCTACGGGTACGGGGACCAGGGCCACGGGGGTTACGACCAAGGCGGCCACGGCCGCCGGCCGCAGAAGAAGAGCCGCGCCTCGACGGTCCTGCTGGCCGTCGCCGCCGTCCTCGTCCTGGTCGGCGCCATCCTCATCGGCCGCACCATCTTCACCGGCGGGGCCGACAACCGGCCCTCCGTCCCGAAGCTGATCGGCGAGACCCTGGCCACGGCCCAGGACCGGGGCAAGAACGTCGGCCTCTCGGTGGTCCAGGACGGCGAGATGCCCTGCGACGACCAGCCCAAGGGCCGCGTCTGCCAGCAGAGCCCGGCTCCCGACACCAAGGCCGACAAGAACTCCCCGGTCAAGGTGAAGATCTCCTCGGGCGCGCCCAAGGTCGCGGTCATCGACGTGCTCAGGCTGAAGTACGAGGCGGCCGAATCCGCGCTGAAGGCGAAGAACTTCCAGGTCGAGAAGAAGCTCGTGGAGTCCGACCAGTCGCCCGGCATCGTCCTGGACCAGGACCCGAAGTCCGGCGTCGAGGCGGAGAAGGGCTCGGTCGTCACCCTGACCGTCTCGAAGGAGATCGCGAAGGGCACCGTCCCGGACCTCACCGGCAAGACCCAGGACGTGGCTGCCAAGCTGCTCTCCGACGCCAAGCTCAAGCTCGGCAGCGTCACCGAGGTCGATCCTCCCGCCGGCACCACGCCGGCGCCGAAGACGATCGTGGCGCAGCAGTACGCGCCGGGCCAGGAGCTCGCCAAGGGCACGGCGGTCAACGTCAGCATCGCCAAGGCCGCAGCGGCGACGCCGACGGCGGTGCCGCCGCTGACCGGTCAGACCGTGGCTCAGGCCAAGCTGACCCTCCAGGCGAGCGGCCTGGTCTTCGGCTCGGTCCTCGCCGGTCCGACGGACGACAACGCGGTGGTCCTCGACTCGAACCCGGCGGTCGGCACGCCGCAGCCCGCCGGCACGGTGATCAACGTCCGCACCGTCAAGGGTCAGGACGGCGGCGGCTTCTTCGGCGGCCTCACCGGCGGCACGCGCCGCTGACCCCGGCGCCCCGGACCCGGCCCGGCCCTCCCCGCTCCGGGGCGGGCCGGGCCGTTCCCGTCAGCGCAGTTCCGCGGGCGGGGTGCGCTCGGCGTCCACCTTCTCCGTGCGCACCAGCTCGCCCCACACCACGTACCGGTACTTCGAGGTGTACACGGGCGTGCAAGTCGTCAGCGTGATGTAGCGGCCCGGGGCCGTCTTGCCCGACTCCTTGGGGACCGGGTTGATCACGTCCACGTCGTACTTCGAGGTCTGGCGCAGCTCGGCGAAGACCTTGTACACGTACCAGGTGTCACGCGTCTCGAAGACGACCGCGTCGCCGGTCTTCACCTTGTCGATGTCGTGGAACTTCGCCCCGTGCCCGTCGCGGTGCGCCGCCAGCGTGAAGTTGCCCTTCTCCTCCCACGGCAGCGCCGCCTTCACCGGCTCCGTGTAGTACCCGGCGACCCCGTCGTTGAGCACCTCCGGCGACGTGCCCGGCTTGACCAGCACCTCGCCGTTGTCCATCGCCGGTACGTGCAGGAACCCGATGCCGCCCCGGGTGTCCAGCGCCCCCGGCGCCTCGGGCGCGTTCGTCCCCGGGGCGGTCTGCCACTGCCGGCGGACCTCGTCGCCGCGCGCCGACGCCTGCCGGTCCGCGAGCACGTTCGTCCACCACAGGGAGTACGCGACGAACAGGCCCAGGACCAGGCCAACGGTGATCAGGAGCTCGCCCAGCAGGCTCAGGAACCCGGCGAGCACACTGCGGCTCCGGGGCGGCGGTGCGGAACGGCGGCGGGCACGAGACACTGCGGATTCGTCCTCTGTGGCGTACGTACGGTCGGCTTACGGGCTCTTCAGCGCGGGCGGGGCGCCCTGGCTGCGGGGGCGTTCCCCGGTCATCCTGCCCCATACGATCATCCGGTAGGTGCTGGTGAACTCGGGCGTGCAGGTGGTCAGCGTGATGTACCGGCCGGGGCCGGTGAATCCGGAGCCCTGGGGAACCGGCTTGATCACCGACACGTTGGCCGGTGGGGTCTGCGGCAGCGCGGAGGTCATCTCGTAGGTGTAGTACGCGTCCCGCGTCTCCACCACGATCGGGTCGCCCGGGACCAGCCGGTTGATGAAGCGGAACGGTTCCCCGTGGGTGTTCCGGTGGCCGGCCAGCGCGAAGTTGCCCTGCGCGTCGGACGGCATCGCCGTCTTCAGCGGCCCCTCGCCGTAGTGCCCGACCATCCCCTTGTCGAGCACCTGCGTCTTGCTGACGCCCTCCGCCACCGGCACCTTCACGTCCAGTTTCGGGATGTACAGGATCGCGAAGCCCTGGCCGGGCTCGAAGGCCGCCACGGGCGGCGCGGCCGACCCGCCGGGGGCCCGCTCCCAGTTCTGCCGGAGCGAGCCGGCGGCCCCGTCCGCCGTCCGCTCCGCCAGCACGTTGGTGTACCAGAGCTGGTAGGTGACGAACAGCAGCATCACCACCCCGACGGTGATGAACAGCTCCCCGAAGGCCCGGCTCAGCACCACCAGCGGGCCGCCCTGGCGCGGACGCCTGCGGCGACGGCCGCCGCCCCCCTTGCGCGCCCGCGCGTGCGTACGCTTCGCGGCCTCCTGTGCCGCCCTGCGCCGCGCGGCCCGGCCCCCCGTGGGGGCGGACGGCGCGACGGCTGTCACGCGACGGCCTTGCCCACCACCGGGGCCAGGCCCACCGACCGCTCGACGGCTCCGGCGTCACCGCAGCGCACCAGCCAGTTCGCGAGCATCCGGTGGCCCCACTGCGTCAGCACGGACTCGGGGTGGAACTGCACGCCCTCGACGTCGTGCTCCCGGTGCCGGAGCCCCATGATGATCCCGTCCTCGGTGCGCGCGGTGACCTCCAGCGCGTCGGGCAGGGTCCCGGGCTCCGCCGCGAGCGAGTGGTAGCGGGTCGCGGTGAACGGCGACGGCAGCCCGGCGAACACGCCGAGCCCTTCGTGCACCACCGGCGAGGTCTTGCCGTGCAGCAGCTCCGGCGCCCGGCCCACGACGCCCCCGTAGGCGACGGCCATCGACTGCATCCCGAGGCAGACGCCGAAGACCGGGACGCCCGTCCCGGCGCAGTGCCGCACCATGTCGACGCAGACGCCGGCCTCCTCCGGGGTGCCCGGGCCGGGGGAGAGCAGTACGCCGTCGAAACCGTCCTGGGCGTGGGCGAGCTCCACCTCGTCGTTGCGCAGCACCTCGCACTCGGCGCCGAGCTGGTAGAGGTACTGGACCAGATTGAAGACAAAGCTGTCGTAGTTGTCGACAACCAGAATGCGCGCGCTCACGGAGCAGCTCCCGATCCCTCGTCCACCGTCACGTCGTTGAACGGGAGGAGCGGCTCGGCCCACGGGAAGACGTACTGGAACAGCACGAACACCACCGCCAGGACCAGTGCGAGCGAGATCAGTGCGCGTACCCATGCGGTGCCGGGCAGGTGCCGCCAGATCCAGCCGTACATCGCGCCGGCTCCCCTCTCGTTCCACGTTCCTCCCACGCACCGCGGGAGCGGTACCGCAACAGACTAAAGCCAGCGGCCGTGAGAGGGGGGTCACCTCGGCAATCCCTCCGGCGGCCCCTGGGCGGCCGGGCGGGTTTCCGTGAGCTCCGCCCACACCACCAGGCGGTGGCTGTGGCCCCACTCCGGCTCGCAGGTGGTCAGGGTCAGGTAGTGGCCCGGGGTGGCGAAGGGCGAGCGCCGCGGCACCGGATCGACCACCCCGGTCTCGGTGGGCAGGATGCGCAGCGGCTCGGCCCGGACGGTGTACGTGTACCAGGCCGCGGCGTCCTTGATGATCACGGCGTCCCCGGGGCGCAGCTCCGGCACGTCCTTGAACGGGTCCCCGTACGTCCGCCGGTGCCCGGCCACCGCGACGTTCCCGCTCTCCCCGGGGCGGGCCGACCCCGGGTAGTGGCCGAGGCCCCGCTTCAGCGGCTCCGGGCCGGTTCCTTCCAGCACCGGCTTGTTCCAGTCCGCACCGAAGCGGGGGACGTACATCTCGGCGAACGCCTGCCCGTCGGCCAGCGGCGGCCGGGTGGTCGGCGCGGGTGCGGCGGGGGCGGTCGGCGCGGGTGCGGCGTGCTCCGCGGGCGGCTCGGGGGCCGCCCAGCTCTCGTGCAGCCGGGCCACCTCGCCGTCCATGGCACGGTCGGCCCGGACCCCCGTCCACAGCAGCAAGTACGCCACGAACAGCACGATCAGCGTCCCGGCCGTCAGACACAGTTCGCTGAACGTCCGTACCAGCAGGCGCAGTACGACGTCAGGGCGTGGGCGTGGACGTGGCGGGTTCCACCGGCTTCGCATAGTGGAGGTCCACTGTGCCGGAGTAGCCGGGCAGTGTCAGCGCCTTGTGCTCGTCCACTTTCCAGCCGAGACCGTAGGCGGTGACGTACAGCTGGTAGTTCTGCAGGGCCGGGGAGGCCGCCAGCGCCTTGCGCAACGCGCCCGGGTCGCCGACCGCGGAGACCTTGTAGGGGGGCGAATAGACCCGGCCCTGGAGGATCAGGGTGTTGCCGACGCAGCGCACGGCGCTGGTGGAGATCAGGCGCTGGTCCATGATCTGGATGCCGGTGGCGCCACCCTGCCACAGCGCGTTCACCACGGCCTGGAGGTCCTGCTGGTGGATGACCAGGTCGTTGGGCTGGGGGTCGGGCACGTTGGGGATGCGGGGCGTGGCGTTCGGCGGAGCGTCGTTGAGCGTGACCGTGAGGCCCTTGCCGGAGATCTCCTCCGTGCCGGAGGCGGCACGCAGGGCGGCCAGCTTGGCGTCCTCGGCCTTGCTGCTGCCGTCGTCGCGTTCGGCGAGGGCGTCCACCTGACCGCGTACGGCAGCGGTGGTCTGTTCCAGCTCCGCATTGTTCTGGCTGCGTTCGTGGATCAGGTCGGAGAGCTTGAGGAGCGAGGCGTCCGTGCGGATGTTCGTACCCTTGGACGTGTTGAAACTGGTGACGAAGATGAGGCCCGCGAGGGCGAAAACGGCGGCGGTCAGCAGCCGGACCGGCCGGAGCCGGCGGCGGGGACCCGCGGAGGAGTCGTCGGAATCGCTCAACGTACCCTTCTCCTTCAACGCCACAGGTCCACTACGCTAACGGACGCCCGGGGCAGGCAAGGTCCCCAGCGCATCGACAGGAGAGCCCCTCGTGCCGAAGTCACGTATCCGCAAGAAGGACGACTACACGCCGCCGCCTACGCGGCAGCCGCAGGCGATCAGGTTGACGAACCGCAGCTGGGTCGCCCCGGTCATGCTGGCGTTCTTCCTGATCGGCCTGGCCTGGATCGTCGTCTTCTATGTGACCGACACCCAGCTGCCCATCGAATCACTGGGCAATTGGAACATCGTGGTCGGTTTCGGCTTCATCGCGGCGGGGTTCGGCGTCTCCACGCAGTGGAAGTAGCCCGGCCCGCATAGCGCAGTTCCACCGCCGACGGAAGCTCTCCCCATGAGTTATCCACAGCGTCATCCACACCTGAGGAAAAGGCAGAAGATCTGTGGATAACTCTGTGGAGAGTTGACGCTGGTGTGATCAGGTGAGCGCGGACAGCCCGGCCGTTCTGACCATGATCAGCAGGACTGCCAGCAGGAACACGGCCGCGCAGCTCCCCCACTGGACGAGGGCCCGCTTCCTGCCGGAGACGGGCAGAAGCAGCCCCAGCGTGACCAGCGCACCGGTGACCAGGCCGCCCACGTGCGCCTGCCAGGACACGCTGACGCCGCCGACCTGTACGAAGGTCAGCCCCAGCATCAGGGCGACCATGATGATCACGGGGCGCATCTCGTACCGCATCCGCCGCGCGATGACGGCCGTGGAGCCGAGCAGGCCGAAGACGGCGCCCGAAGCACCGAGGGTCGCCGTGTTCGGGGCGGTCAGCAGATAGACGAGGACGCTCCCGCCCAGGCCCGACAGCAGGTACACGGCGAGGTAGCGGACCCGGCCCAGGGCGGCCTCCAGCGGACCGCCGAGCACCCACAGGCCGATCATGTTGCCGATCAGGTGCCACCACTCGGTATGCAGGAACACCGAGGTCAGCAGACGGTGGTACTCGCCGGTGGACACCCCCTCCAGGGGGG
Organism: Streptomyces sp. NPDC054883; assembly: GCF_053610645.1. Classification (NCBI taxonomy): domain Bacteria; kingdom Bacillati; phylum Actinomycetota; class Actinomycetes; order Kitasatosporales; family Streptomycetaceae; genus Streptomyces; species Streptomyces sp. NPDC054883. The sequence continues at coordinate 48,484 of NZ_JBSGYT010000058.1, forward strand.
CTCCGTAGTACTCCACGTAGCGGCCGAGCAGCTCCAGCCGTACGGGCAGCCCGGGCACCAGCTGCGCGACGAGGAAGACCGCGACGTTGAGCCCGATGAGGATCTTGGTGACCAGGTGCGGATCGGCGGCGACCACACCGCCGGCCAGGGTTCGCGGCGCGTTCGCGGCGGGTCGGTGGGCCGCGCCGGAGCCCTCGCGGACGCACTCGGGGCACTGGAAGCCGACCGAGGCGCTGATCATGCACTCGGGGCAGATCGGGCGCTCGCAGCGGACGCAGCGAATCCCCGTGTCGCGGTCCGGGTGGCGGTAACAGCCCGGCAGACGGTCGGTGTCCATCGGTCCCCTCGGTTTACGGCGGGACCGGCGCGGGACGCCGCCCCACCGGTCCGGTCACGGTACGTACCGAGTACGCACGGGCGGGGCGGAAAGGTTCCCGGTACGGCGCCGCGGGGGCTCAGCGCTTCTCGACGACCACGGTCCGGATGATCACGTCGTCCTGCGGCCGCTCGGTGCGCGGGTTGGTGGGCAGGGCCGCGATCTCGTCCACGATCTTCTGACTGGCCTTGTCGGTGACCTCGCCGAAGATGGTGTGCTTGCGGGTCAGCCAGGCGGTGGGCGCGACGGTGATGAAGAACTGGGAGCCGTTGGTGCCGGGGCCGGCGTTGGCCATGGCCACGAGGTACGGCTTGGTGAAGGCCAGGTCCGGGTGGAACTCGTCGGCGAACTGGTATCCCGGGCCGCCGGTGCCGTTGCCGAGCGGGTCGCCGCCCTGGATCATGAAACCGCTGATGATGCGGTGGAAGACCGTGCCGTCGTACAGCGGGTCGGTGGTCTTCTGACCGTCCGTCGGCCTCGTCCACTCGCGTTCGCCGGTGGCCAGCTCCACGAAGTTCCGTACGGTCTTCGGAGCGAAGTTCGCCAGCAGCTCCATCTCGATGTCGCCGTGGTTCGTCTTCAAGGTGGCGTAGAGCTTCTCGGCCAACGGGATCTGCCTTCCTCGTGCTCACTGTGGTGTCCGATCCTCCCACGGTGCGGCACGGCCCGGGAAAATCCTCCACCCGTATGCCTTGTCTCGCATGCCCGTTGGCGCGGGGACAGGCATGATCCGACAAAGGGTGGAAAGGTGAACTGTGTCCGCCACCGAGGAGGAGGATCCCGTGACCCGCAAGGACAGCGTGCGCCTGGCAGCCGAGAGTGCCAGGGAGAGCATGCGGCACGCAGCGGAAGTGGTGGCGCCGTACGCAGAAACCGCCAAGGACGCGGCTGTGCACTACGCGCACGAGGCGAACGAGCGGCTGGCGCCGAAGGTCTCGTACGCGGCGTCGGAGGCCGCCCGCCAGGCCCGTACGACCTACGACAGCCATCTGCACCCGCGCCTGAAGGCCGCGCGGGCGCACGTGCCGCCGCCCGTCGACCGCGCCGCCACGACCGCCGTGCACCAGACGCGCCGTGCGGCGCGTCAGGCAGCCGACTACACGCAGCCCCGGATCGAAAGCGCCCTCGCTGCCGCTCAGCCGATGGCCGAGGAGGCCGCATCGCGGTCCACGGCGGCCTTCGCGGCGCTGCGCGGCCAGGTGACGGCCAAGGAGGTGCAGCGGCTGGTCCGCAAGCACGAGCGGCGGGCCCGCGCGGGCCGGCTGCTCAAGGGCGTCGCGGTGGTCGGTGCGGTGGCGGCCGCCGCCTTCGTGGTGTGGAAGTGGTGGGACCAGCAGTCCAACCCGGACTGGCTGGTGGAGCCGCCTGCCGCCACCGAACTGTCGGGGCGCGGCGCCGAACCGGCGAGCTTCGAAGACGAACTGGCGGCGAAGGAGAACGAGGCGGACCCGAACGGCGACGCGCAGCCGTAACCGAAGGCACGCGCAAGGCACGGTGGAGGGGCCCGGATCCGGTGGATCCGGGCC
>NZ_JBSGYT010000059.1:0-49459 GCF_053610645.1 Streptomyces sp. NPDC054883
AAGAGGGTGAGAGTCCGCCTGCCTGTGGGCCGTCCCCGCACGACGCCCGGCGCGGTCGCCGCGGATAGGGCCTACTCGTCCCGCGGCAACCGCTCCTACCTGCGCAGACGCGGTATCAAGGCGGTCATTCCCGAGAAGAAGGACCAAGCCGCCAACCGCAAGAAGAAGGGCGCACGAGGCGGCCGCCCCGTCAGCCACGACGCCGACCTCTACAAACAGCGGAACACGGTCGAACGCCTGATCAACAAGCTGAAGGCCTGGCGGGGCATCGCCACCCGATACGACAAGACACCAGACAGCTACCTCGCCGGCCTCCACCTCCGCGCCGCAATGATCTGGATCGACGACCTGATGAAGACCGACCAATGATCACGACATCACACAAGCCCTAGGAACACACTGAGTTGAACGTGTTCGATTCAACGACGATCAGTTTGTACAGGTCGTGCCGGGAAGGCAAACCGATTCCGGCTCAGCGGGCGGTGCCGCTCTGCCACAGGACGGTTCCGGAGCCCTTCGTCAGGAGCACGAGGTTCCCGTCCGGCTGGAACACCAGGTGGGCACCCGGGTTGTTCCAGGTCCCGGTGGACCACAGGGCGCCGCCCTTGCCCTCGCCGCCGTCCTTCTTGTAGACGACGAAGTTGCCGTCCGACTGCATCCGGGCGTACGCGCCCGGCCCCCAGGTGTTGGTGGACCAGCGCTCCTGGAGGGTGTTGCGGTCGCGGATGCTGAGCTTGCCCGTCTGCTCCATGGCGAGGATCGCATCGGGGCTCCAGGTCCAGTTTCCGGAGCCGATCTGCCAGGTTGCGTTCACCGCCGTGTCGACCATCCACGTGGCGGTGCTCCAGGCTGCCGAGCCGTCCTGCCGGTAGACGACCAGGTTGCCGTCGGACTGCAGGTCAAGGCGGGCGCCCGGGTTGCCGTACGAACCGGCGGCCCACAGGGCCTTGCCGGCGGCGGAGTACACGACCAGGTTGCCGTCCTGCTGGAACGCCACGGTCGCGCCCGGGTTGCCGTACGTGCCGGTGGCCCACAGCACCCCGCCGGACACGTGCTCCAGCACCAGGTTCCCGTCGGCCTGGAGCTTCAGTACGGCGTTCTTGCTGCGCGCCACCTCGCCGGCGTTGTACGAGGCGGCACGCTCGACGGCCGGAGCCGCCGCCGGGGCCTTCGGAGCCGCCTGAACCGCCTGGGCCGCGGTCGGGGCGGCGAGCCCCGCCGCCAGTGCGGCGGCGCAGAGGCCGGTGCGAAGCGCCGTGCGCGTACGTATGACTGCCATTGGTTCCCCCCACATCAGCGGTGCCCTGTCGATGGGCCGCTGGGCCGATAGACCACTGACCCTAATCGTCGTGTACCGAGGGCAGGGGCCCGGGGCTCCGGCGTCACGAACCAATGGAGGATGCGGCGCCGGCATCGCCTCCCGCACCCTTTCCGCGAGGAACTCCTGGTGGCGACGGAGCACAGCCTGTCGCCCGGGCGCTGGACCCCCCATCGACATCCGGCCCACCCAGCGCGAGCCGGACATCCACGACGGGGTTCCCGCAGTCACCCCGTACCCGCATTCCGGGCCGCGGGACCGGGCGTTGCGCGAGGAGCCGGAGGCCAGCCGGTCGCCGCAGGCAGCCGAGGCAGTGGCCGAGGCAGGGACCACTCTTACGGTCCTGGTCTCGCCGGACAGTGCCCACGCCTGGTTCGGATGTCGCTCGCGTCGGCCGGCTCGGCTACCGTCCGTTCGTTCCGGCAGTCTGCCCTTGCAGAAAGCAGCACTCGATGACAGAGCTCCCTTCGTCCGCCGCCCGCGTGGTCGTTCTCGGTGGCGGACTGGCCGGCACCCTCGCCGCCGCGGCCCTCGCGCCCCGCGTACGCGAAGTCCTCGTCCTGGAGCACGACGCCGTGCTTCCCGGGACACCCTCGCCGCGGCCGAGGCTCCCGCAGGCCGACCACGCGCACATGCTGTGGGCCGGCGGGGCCGATGCCATGGAGGAGCTGCTGCCGGGGGTGACGGACGAGTGGCTCGCCGCCGGGGCCCACCGCATCCCGGTCCCCAACGGCATGGTCTCCTTCTCACCGGCGGGCTGGTACCGCCGCTCGTGGCCCGAGACCCACTACCTGATCGGGGCCAGCCGCAACCTCATCGACTGGGCGGTACGCAGGCGCGTGCTGCAGTTGCCGAACGTCCGGGTCCGGACCGGCGCGAAGGTCTGCGGCCTGGAAGGGGACGCGGCGCGGGTCGTGGGCGTGGTGCTGCGCGACGCGCAGGGCGAGCGGCACGTCGTCGCGGCCGATCTCGTCGTGGACGCGACCGGCCGCGGCTCGAGGAGCACCCAGTGGCTGCGGGAGATCGGCGGCCCGAAGGTGCGGGAAACCGTCGTCGACGCGGGGGTGCGCTACGCGAGCCGCAGGTACCGGGCGCCGGAGGGGGCCGAGGCAGGCTGGCCGGTGATCCACATACCCGCCGACCCGCGCCAGGGCCGGCCGGGACTCTTCGCCACGATCATCTCCATCGAGAACGGCCAGTGGCACGTCAGTCTCTCGGGCACCCGCGGGGGCGAACCCTCGGCGGGTGAGGACCTGTTCGAGGAATTCGCCCGCCGCGTACGTCATCCCCTCGTGGCCGAACTCCTCTCGCGGGCCGAGCCGGCGAGCGGGGTCTCCCTCTTCACCCGCACCGCGAACAGGAGGCGCCATTTCGAGCAGGCGAAGCTGCCCGGGGGGTTCATCGTCCTGGGGGACGCGGCCACCAGCCTCAACCCCCTCTACGGTCACGGCATGTCCGCCGCGGCCCTCGGTGCACTGGCCCTGCGGGACCTGACCCGGCGTACGTCCGTGCTCTCGCCGGGATTCGGGGCGAAGGCCCAGCGCGCGATCACCCGGCCGGCCGCGGCCGCCTGGCTGCTGGCGGTCGGCCAGGACCGGTTCTATCCCGGGGCCGTGGGCAGGAAACCGACGCTGGTGGACCGTCTGGCGGCCCGGTACGTCCACCGCCTCAACCACACCGCCATCGGCAACGGTCTGGTCGTCAGGAGACTCACCGACGTGATGACGATGCGCAGGCCGGCGCACATCCTGGGGCTCCCCGACGTCCTCCTGGCAGCCGCTCTCGGGCCCCGCAGGCCCCTGCTCGACGGGCCCCAGCTGACGCCGGGAGAACGGCGGATACTGGACCGGCCACCCCTGCGGCCGGCCTGAGCGGCCGCGCTGCCGGACCACCCGGGGCAGCCGAGGCCAGAGCCGCCCGCACCGGCCTGAGCGGCGCTTCCACCTGCCGGTCTCATGAAACGATCGTTTCGTTGCCCCGACTACCGTTTCCGTGGTCTAGTGATCGGGTAAGTCAGGGGCCCCTCTGACCACATCCTCCCTCCGTGTCCTGATTGGAGGGTCAATGAGCGACGGGTACGAGGACCTCGCCACGACCATCGACATCCTTCTGCGCAGAACGGGACTCGACCGACGGAGCCTGTTCGACCTGGAGCGGCTCTCCTTCCACACCTCCTTGCCGGAGGGCGACATCCGGCGGCTGCTGGACGGCGAAAGGCCGGCGGCCGCGGAGGTCGACCACCACGAGGTGGCCCGCCGGATCCAGTTCCTGATGGACACGCGGCTGTGCCGGGAAGAAGGACCGGGGGGCGTCGCCCGGGAGCGCCCGTACACGGCGTCCGAGGTCGCCGCCGGGATCGGCATGACTCCGCAGTGGCTCAACACCCTGCTCAGCCAGCGCAAGCAGAGCTCCCCGAACCTCAAGCACGCCGGGCGGATAGCGCGCTTCTTCGACGTGCCGGTCAACTTCTTCACCGACGAGCCGGCAGAAGCAGTGAACCGGGTCCTGCGCAGTGAGGTCGCCCCGCAGCTGAACGCCCTCATCGGGAATCCTCGCCCGGCGGTACGGAACCGCTACGCCCTGGAGATCCAGCACCGGCTGGGCGATGTGGTCCTCGAACCGCCCGTCGAGCGGGCGTTGATGCTCTTCGTCGACGGGATCGCGCGGGAGGAGAGCTCTCGTGGGCGAGTGAGTTCCGCATAGTGGAGAGGGCTGCTCCTCTTCCGGACGAACGCGGGAAGAGTTGCAGCGCGCGCGAACCACTCTCAGGCTATTACCGTAAAAACAGGGGAATTCACATGGGCAAAAGAAAGATGATCAGGCTCCGGAACGAGGTTCTCGCGAACCTCGGCCGCCCGATCCCGTCGGATCCCGACGAACTGTTCGAGTCGCTCAGGCAGTTCCTCGAACGACGGGTGAACGAGAACCGCGGGAACGAACTGTACAAGCCGGTACAACTCCTCTTCCGTGAATTCCCCGAGGAGACCGCCAGCGGACTGACGCTCACCTTCGACGACCGCATGGTCATCGTCGTGGAGCGCCACACGACCACGCTTCACCAGCTGGTGATCTTCGCGCACGAGATGTGGCACGCGCTGATGGGAAAGTGCCTGACGCATGGCGCACAGCCCGACGCGGTCTCCGCGGCCGCCCGGTCACTCGGGGGCGAGCTGGAGCAGACGGACATCCTCTCCCTCGCCGCACGCACCCACTTCGACACCCGAGAGGAGAACGACGCGGAGGCCTTCGGGCTGCTCCTGGGAAGCAGCTGCAGGGAAATCTTCGAACCGGGCGCCACCTCACTCCCCAACACCGGCCTCGCCGGCCGCATCCAGTCGAGCATGGGCCGGGGATTCTGAGCATGCAGGGGTCGGACTACTACATACCCGCGTTCGCGCTGGCCGTCGCGCTCGCGGTGCGGCTTCCCGCGCTGTGGCACGGCCGGCGTTCGCCGATGTCCCAGGCGATCTTCGTGATCATCGTCGCCTCGGGCGGGGGATTCGTCTTCGCCGCGCCTCCGACCGTCGAACGCGTCAACAGGCTGACGGGCATCTCGAACGTGTCGGCCCTGATCGTCTACTGCTTCCTGTCGTGCCTGTCCTGCGCTTCGATGGTCCTCCTCCTGCACTGGCGCGGCGGCCCGGAAGCGACCGTGCGCCGGCAGACCAGGCTCTGGATCGCCGCCACCGCCGGCGTCATCTCGACCTTCTGCGTCCTGTTCAGCCTCAGCGACGTACCCACGGAACGGCCGCGCGACCTCGACACCTTCTATGCGACCACCCCCTTCATCGGCGAGATGATCGTGCTGTACCTGGCCGCTCACGCGGCCACCGCCACGGTCGTGATGACGAAGTGCTGGCGCTGGTCGGCCGAACTCCGGGCGGCGAATGCGAGCTGGACCCGGTGGGGCCTGCTCACCCTGGTGACGGCCTTCGGCCTGGGCCTGTCCTTCGCCCTCCTGAAGTTCACCGCCGTGGGCGCCCGCTGGGCGGGGACCGACGCCTTGGACGTGCTCAGCACCGAGATCGCCCCACCGCTCGCCGGCTTGGGCGCCCTCATGACCACCGTCGGATTCCTCGTCCCGGTCGTCGGGCCGCGGCTGGAATCGATGTGGGACGCGTGGCGCGCCTACCGCCTCATGGGGCCGCTGTGGCGCGCCCTGGAGCCCTGGGTCGGCGACGGAGCCCCCATGCGGATCGCCAGAACCTCGTCCCTGGAGATGAGAGCCACCCTCAGGGCCACCGAGATCGCCGATCGCCTGCTGAACCTGGCGCCCTACCTCGACTCCGAGCACCGTGCGGTGGCCGAGCGCTATGCGACCGCCCGGGGTCTTGAACGGGAGGCCGCCTTGATCGTGGCCGAGGCGGCCACGATCAAGGCCGCCCTGACCCGCGCTCCTGACGCCTGCGCACCGGAGCCCGACCGCCCGTCGGCGGACGACACCGCCAACACCCCCGGCCCGCTGCTCATCCGGATCTCGGGAACGAACGGGCTCGCGGAACTCAGCCGGCATTTCTCCCGGATCCACCCCACCGACCTCCTGGTCGACGCCGCCCACGCAGAGAGCAACTGATCATGCACACTCCTCCCCACTGTGCTCAGGTCAGGGAGATCCACACCCCCACGCCCCCCGTCCCGTCCTTCGGCCGCTGCGGATCCGGCGGTCGCCGGTGAGCGCGGGCACCGCATTCCTGTGCTCGGCCGGCGTCCTCCTGGCCGCCACCCTCATCAAGCTCTGGGCCTTGCGGAAGAACCCCAGGGACCCGATCCTCCGGGCCGTCTGCGGAACGCTGTTCATGGGAGCGCTGCTCTTCGTCACCGCGGCTCCGCCCCACCTGGCCAAGATCAACAACTGGCTCGGCACACCCAACATTGCCGCGCCGATCGTGTACTGCATCCTCACCGCGTTCGACGGCATCAACATCGTCCTGCTGATCCACTGGCGGGGGAACGAGTCCGAAGCACGCACCCTGCGGCAGACCCGGCTGTGCCTGACGGCCTACGTAGCGGTGATGGCGGCGATCGCCGTCCTGTTCGCGCTGGGCGACGCACCCGTCGAGCGGCTCCGCGACCTGGACACGTACTACGCCAACACGCCGTTCATCCGCGAGATGATCGTGCTCTACCTCGCCGCCCACACGGTCGCCGCGGTCACCATGACGGTGCTGTGCTGGCGGTGGTCGCGCCAGGTACCCGGCAGCTTGCGGCTGGGCCTGCTCACCATCGCCGCCGGTTCGTCCTTCGCGTTCGTCTTCGACCTGCTGAAGTACACGGCTGTCGTGGCGCGCTGGACGGGCGGCAACCTCGACTGGCTGAGCACCCACGCCGCGTTCTCCCTGGCCGGCATCTCCGCCCTCCTGGTTGCCGCCGGTTTCCTCATTCCCCACATCGGACAGGAGGCCAGCTCCCGCTGGGGAATGTTCCAGCAGTTCCAGCAGCTCAAGCCGCTCTGGCTGGAAATCCAGCCGGAGATCCCCCGGATGAGCCCGAAGCCCATGAGCTGGTGGCGGTCCCTGGATCTGCGCCTCATGCAGCGGGAGCGGGACATCCACGACGCCGTCCTTCGGCTCGGCCCCTATTTCGACGCGTCGACCGGCAAGAGGGTCTACGAGGAGGCCCTGGCCGAACACGCCGAACGCCGCCGGGCGCGCGGTGAGGCCGACGCCTCGGTGATCGCCGGCGCCGTCATCGCCAAGGCGGCCGCGCGGCCGGCCGTCAATCCGGAGGACAGGTGGCTGCTGACCTCCACCGAGGACCCCGAGGACCTGGTCAGGATGTCCCGCGCACTGGTCCGCTCCCCCCGCGTCCAGGCGATCCGACGCCGGGCCGCCCTCGCCGGGAGCCGCACCCGGGCCTGACCCCCGCGCGCACGGCAGCCGACGGCCGGCCCGGCCGGCCCGGCCGGTCCGCACCGCTCACATGGTCACCGCTCACATGGTCACCGACCGCTCACCCCACCACCGCTCACATGTCACCGCTCACCCCACCACCGCTCACATCGCCACCGCACCGGCGACACCAGAACCGAAACCGACCACGAGTCGTCAGGGACGAGATCCAGGAGGAACTCCCGTGCACCTTTTTGCGCCTCTTGAACTGCCCAACGGAACCTGGCTGCCGAACCGGGTGGCGAAGGCCGCCATGGAGGAGAGCCTGGCCCGCCAGCCGGGACAGCTGCCGGGGCCGGAGATCGAGGATCTCTACCGCCACTGGGCCCGAGGCGGGAGCGGCCTCATCATCACGGGCAACGTCATGGTGGACAGACGCGCGTTGACCTCGCCGAGAACGATCGTGCTCGACGCCGGTACACCCCTCGAGCCGTTCCGCCGCTGGGCCGCCGCCGCCGGATCAGCCGGCGCGCACGTCTGGATGCAGATCAACCACCCCGGTCGGCAGGTCCGCGCCGACCTGCCCGGTGTCGCCTGGGCGCCCTCCGAGATCGGCGTCAGCCTGGGCCGGCACACGTCGGCGTTCGCCCGTCCCACCGCCATGGACGAGACGGACATCGAGGCCACCATCGCCCGCTTCGCCACCACCGCCCGGCTGGCCGAGGAGGCCGGTTTCCACGGCGTACAGATCCACGCCGCCCACGGCTACCTCCTGAGCCAGTTCCTGTCCCCGCGGGTCAACCGGCGGAGCGACCGCTGGGGCGGCAGTCTGGAAAACCGGGCCAGACTGCTCATCGAGATCGTGAAGTCCGTCCGCGCCCGGGTGTCCGGGAGCTTCGCCGTGGGCGTCAAGATCAACACGGCCGACTTCCAGCGCGGCGGCTTCGACACGGACGAAGTGGCGCGGGTCCTCGGCTTCCTGGACGGCCTGGGCGTGGACCTCGTGGAACTCTCCGGCGGCAGCATGGAGAGCGCGGCGACCATGGGCCGTACATCCGACGAAACCACGCTCGACAGGGAGGCGTACTTCCTCTCGCTGGCCGAGCGGCTCGTCGAAGTCGCCTCCGTGCCGCTGATGCTGACGGGAGGGATCTGCCGCCGCACGACTGCCGAGCGGGTCCTGGAGCGGGGTTTCGCGGTGGTCGGCGTGGCCACGGCCCTGGCCCTCTGCCCCGGCCTGCCGGCCCGGTGGCAGGCGGGCGAGGACGCGCACGTCCCGCCGCCGCGGCTGTCCTGGAAGGACCAGGACCTCGCCAGCGCCGCGGTCCTGGCGATCGTCAGGGCCCACATGAGCCGCATCGTCCGCGGCAGTGAGCCGCGGCAGAGGATCCCCTCGTCCTTCGTGCTCGCTCTCGACATGCTGCGCAGCCGGGGCAGTGTGCGGGCCTACGGATCCTGGCTGGCCGAGAATCCCGCGCCGGACGCGACGACCGCACTGCACGGCTGAGGGCCCGTAGGCACCCCGGCCGGTTTCCCGTCACGAAGGGCCGGGGCCGTCCCCCGCCGGCGGCTCCGCCCCTTCGACGTCACCCGGATGCCACTGGTACACGGCGTCACCGGCCTCGTCCGGCCCGGGAACGTAGCTTCCGATCACCTGCCCGTGGCTGTGCACCTTCACCGAGACCTTGGTGGTCTGTTCGCCCATGAAGCCGTCGAGGGGCCCACCGACGAACCGCGCTTTGATCATCGTCAAATCCTATGGCCCGCAGTCCAGTTGGCTATCGCCCCGACCGTAGCGCCGACGTGGGGTGCCTTCTTCCCCGCAGGCCCTCCGCACGGGCCCACCGACGCCCGCGCCGGATCTCGATCGGGGCGAGCTCTCCTCCGCGAGGGCGGGAACGGGAGCGAAGCAGCGGGCGCGGCCGAACCGTCTAGCCGCCTCCTGCCAGGGGTGGCCGTCGGGGCCGCGTGTCGCGTCTGCGGTGCCGGACGGGCGGGTCGCGCGATAATCGGGTCCGTGGTCATGCAGCTCTCCTCCAGCAGTGCGGAGCCCTCGGCGGCCGAGGTGCTCCATGCCCGGTACGCGAGCCGGCTGGCGGGACTCCTGCTCGCCGCGCGGATGCGCCGCGCCGCCTCCCCGGTAGCACCAGTCGTCGGGGGCCGGCCGCGCTCTGCCGCAGCCGCCCCCCGCTCCATCGCGCGGCGGCGCCCGCCCGGTTGGCGGCTGCTGGGCCGGTGCCATACGTCAGCCACCTCCTGGACCCCTGCGGCATCCCACCCCGAACCCTGCGAAGCACCCGACTCGCCGACCTGGTGAACACCCTCGATCCCAAGCTCGTCGCCGCAGCCCTCGGCATGGACCCCGAAGGCGTCATGATCTGCCTCGCCGACCACGTCGACGCTGGCCGGCTCCCATAGCTCAGAGATATTCTCCGAGGTTGGCAGTGTCTGACCGGCACAATGTCCAGGTGACCCTTTTCACCTGCGCGAACTGCGAGCACCCTCTCACCGGCGATCTACAGGAAGCGCAGGCATCTCCGGGCAGCGATCACCTGTCCGACCACCGCATTGCCGACCCGCGGGTGGCGCAGGGCACCTATGTGACCAGCTACGACGCCACGCTGTTCATCCTGCACCCTGACGACGTGCCGGGCACCGCTCTGCACCCCAACTCCAGGCGTCGCAACGGATGCTGCGGACTCGACGGCCAGGACGGTCCCAACCTCGTCTGTGCAAGCTGCGGTGCCGACATCGCCACCAAGGAATCGGACTGCTGGACCGACAGCCTGGTAGCGCTGATAGCCGCCGCAGTTGTCCCGAACACGGAATCTCCGTCCTGAGCCCGTCGGCTTTCGGCACCGCCTCGCACACGTTCGCCGGTACATGTGCACCTTGCCGAAGGACTCGTTGGAGGCGATGGCGACGCTGTTCTTCTCTTATCGTTCGGTCAGGACCTGGAAGAGGAGTTCGGCGCCGCGGCGGTCGAGTTCCATATGTTGGGTCGGGGACGGGACGCCGTGCTCCCCTCGCACAGGCCGCGGTCTACATCGCCACCGGCCCGCCCTTCAGCTTCCTGCTGGTCGGCGACGCCACTGGCAACCCTGGCGGCCACCGCAGCATCGAGGACGGCATCTGGGTGGTCTCCCACGCCCGAACCGATTCCTCGTTTGGTTGTCACCGGGGTCATTCCCACTGCTCGCCCCACCCCTTCCGCGACGCGCACCCCCCGGGCCACCCAGACGACCTCGCAGTGAGCTCACTCGCGATCAGCTGAACGCACCCGCGCGTCAGAGCTGCACTCAGGCCAGGAGATCGTCCGTATCTTCCGGTACCGCAATCTTCCGGTACCGCAATCTGGGCTGGGGCATGGCGAAGATGCTGGCGGTGCTGACGCCTACGTACCTGTCGGCGGCCACTTACGGTGTGATCGGCGCTGGTCGCAAGGAATCGACGCCCCGCTTGGTGACGGACTTCGCGGCTCTGCTGGGGATCGACGCCTCCGAACTGGCCGCACTGACGGGCGTTCTTCTGAGCGAGGTGTCACGGTCTCCGGGCCCGGAGACCATGGATGCTGCGGCCCTGCTCTGGGAGGTGTGCCGGTTGAACTCCCGTGACGGGTACCTCATTAACCGTCCTGGATCGTTGCGAATGGGTGGTGTGTGGCAGGGGGGGCGGCTGTAGTGGGTGACCGTTTTCGCGTACGGCGGTGGCGACAACAGCCTGGGCGCGCACACCCATACGAGTACAAGCTGTTCGCCGACCGTGACTACGCCTACAGCTACCGGCTGCGCCGCTGAGGCGCGTCACGCGGGCGATGGCCGTCTCGCGTCGGCCGACGGCGACTGAGAAGTAGCCGCACCCGGGAAGGGGCCCGACGGAGCCGTAGCGGACCGGCCCCTTCCCATGGCGATCTCGGACACACCTTGATGATCTCTGTGGCGGCGGGCGCGGCGGAGCGGAACAATCCACCACGGAACGGGTAACGCAACCGAGGAAGAGGAACACCCCATGGTGGAGCAGGACGAGCGCTTCGATGTCGTCGTACTCGGCGCCGGCCCCGGCGGCTATGTCGCCGCAGTGCGCGCCGCCCAGCTGGGCAAACGCGTCGCCGTCGTGGAGGAGAAGTACTGGGGCGGCGTCTGCCTGAACGTGGGCTGCATCCCGACCAAGGCCCTCCTGCGCAACGCCGAACTCGCGCACATCTTCACCCGAGAGGCGAAGACGTTCGGGATCAAGGTCGACGGACAGGTCTCCTTCGACTACGGCGAGGCCTACCGTCGCAGCCGCAAGGTCGCCGACGGCCGCGTCAAGGGAGTCCACTTCCTGATGAAGAAGAACAAGATCACCGAGTACGACGGCCGCGGAACCTTCCTCGACCCGCACACGCTCCAGGTGACCGGTTACGACGGGGAGACCCGCACCATCGGTTTCGAGCACTGCATCATCGCCACCGGCGCCACCCCCCGGCTGTTGCCCGGCACCAAGCGCAGCGCCCGGGTGGTGACGTACGAGGAGCAGATCCTCGCCGAGGAGCTGCCGCAGTCCATCGTCATCGCGGGGGCCGGCGCGATCGGCATCGAGTTCGCCTACGTCCTGCACAACTACGGCGTGAAGGTCACCATCGTCGAGTTCCTGGACCGGATGGCGCCGCTGGAGGACGCCGAGGTCTCCGCCGAACTGGCCAAGCAGTATCGGCGACTGGGCATCGACGTGCTCACCTCGACCCGTGTCGAGTCCATCGACGAGTCCGGCCCGCAGGTCCGGGTCACGGTCACCGGCAAGGACGGCTCCCAGCAGGTCCTGGAGGCCGACAAGGTCCTCCAGGCCATCGGCTTCGCCCCGAACGTCACCGGCTACGGCCTGGAGAACACCGGCGTGACGGTCACCGAGCGCGGCGCCGTCGACGTGGACGGTCGCTGCCGCACCTCCGTCCCGCACATCTATGCCATTGGCGACGTCACCGCCAAGCTGATGCTCGCGCACGCGGCCGAGTCCATGGGAATCATCGCCGCCGAGACCCTCGCCGGCGCGGAAACCATGGAACTCGACTACGCAATGATTCCGCGCGCCACCTTCTGTCAGCCCCAGATCGCCAGCTTCGGCTACACCGAGGCCCAGGCCCGCGATCTCGGACACGACGTCAGGGTCGCCAAGTTCCCCTTCACCGCCAACGGCAAGTCGCACGGTCTCGGTGACACCACCGGTTTCGTCAAGCTGATCAGCGACGCCAGGTACGGCGAGCTGCTCGGCGGCCACCTCATCGGCCCCGATGTCACCGAGCTGCTGCCCGAGCTGACCCTGGCCCAGCAGTGGGACCTCACCGTGCACGAGGTCGCCCGCAACGTCCACGCCCACCCCACCCTGAGCGAGGCCGTCAAGGAGGCCGTGCACGGCCTGGCCGGACATATGATCAACATGTGAGGCGCCGGCGGCGGGACCGTTCACCCGGACGGCCGGGCGCGGGTCGCATGGCCGGTAGCAGGCGACGCAGGCCGCGCGCAGGCGGGGATAACCTCCACGTTCGCTGCAACGCAGAGCGGGACGTGGGCGGTGATGGGTGCGGGCAGCGCCGCACTGATCGTCGGCATCTTCCTCGGTATGGCCATCGCCAAGGGCTGACGGCTGCTCCCGGACCGCCGGGAACACCGTTCTGCTCGCTCCGCCCCCGCCGGACATGTCCGGCGGGGGCGACTTGCTGCGACGCCGACCGCAGGGCGCTGTCGCAGCTGTTCTGGGCCCATGTGAATCCGTACGGCCGGACGTGTCCGTTCGGGCCGCCGCAGAAACTCCAGAAGGTCACGGGGCCCGCGGCCGAGGATCTCACTGTCGCAGCGCACCCGGGCGGCCGCCCTCGGCGTCCGGCGGATGGACGATCACCCGCAGAGCGGGGCTCGTCCCTCCACCCTGCCGCCGGCCGCTCACTCCGGCCCGCCCAGGGCAACGTGAGGGCGGCATTCTCGGGCAGCCAGTACGCTCTCGGCCGGGCCCGGCGCGTCTCCTCTCCGCGCATGGGTGAGCAGCGCCCGGACATCTGGTGCCGGCGGATGTGGTCACTGGCTCCCGGTGGCGTGTGTGAAGTGCTGTTCAGCAGTCAAGACTTCTCGCATGTCTGTGGACGCTGACCAGCTTGTTGATGCCATCGCTGCCGCCGTGCGCGAAGGGGATGATCATCGTATCGGTCTCCTCCTCGACCGGTTCAAAGTCGTGGCGGAGCTTTCCCACCTGATCCGGCTTCGCCACCGGCTTGGCGGACCGGGCGCTGTGCGTGGTTCGTGAGCGCCTGACGTCGATCGGCCGCCCGGCGCCAGTGTGCCGCCCGCGATATCCCCGGAAGGGGGACTGTAAATCGTTCGGTGTAACTCCCGATCAAGGAAGACGCACCGAGGACCAGTGAGAACGTGACCGAGGTTGAGACCGTCGAGCCGCCCGAGTCGCAGCCGGCGAGGGCGGTGGACGACCATCCGATCGACGAGTTGGTGTCTCGGGCTCAGGCCGAGGGCTTGCAGCTGACCGGCGAGGGCGGGTTGCGCCAGCAGGTGACGAAGCGGCTGCTGCCGTCCGCCCTGGAGGGTGAGATCACCGACCACCTCGGCTATGACAAGCACGACCCGGCCGGGAAGAACGGTGGCCTCCCGCAACGGCACACGGGCGAAGACGGTACTGACGGATGTCGGTCCGGTGGAGATGTCCGTGCCGCGCGACCGGAACGGATCGTCCGAGCCGAAGATCGTCAAGAAGCGTCAGAAGCCCCTGTCCGGCGTGGACGAGATGGTCATTTCACTGTCCGCGAAGGGCCTGACCACCGGTTTGGTCCAGGGCCGCCTTGCCGAGGTCTATGGCGCCGAAGTCTCCCGCCGGACGATCTCCATCGGCGATCACGACTGAGGTGAGCAGCAATCCGCCGCCCGCGTGCCATGTGCCGTCGAGCATGTGGTGGTGGCGGCCTGCGATGACCACGCCCGGCGTCCGCATACGGGCCCGGAAAGTCCCGGCGGACGCGTCGAAGCTGATGGCCGCGTCGAAGAAGCCGAGTCGGTTGCCGGTCGCGGGGAAGCATGCCTTGTAGACGGATTCCTTGGCGCTGAACAGCAGCCGGTCCCAGGCGGTCCGGGGATGCGAGAGACGCAGGTGCCGGACATGGTCCTGTTCCGCCGGCCCGGCGATGGTGCGCAGCACGCCGGGCTTCAGATGGCGATCGGGCTCCGCGTCAATACCGATCGCGGTGACGTACCGGCGCAGGGACACCGCCGCAGCCCGGTATCCCGCGCAGTGGGTCATGCCCCCGACCACGTCGGAGGGCCACCGCGGCGCGCCGTGAAGGCCCGGGAGCAGGGGGACGGGTTCGACGCCGAGTCGCGCCATGGCCCGGCGCGCGCACATCCGTACCGTCGTGAACTCGGCGCGTCGCAGCGGTACGGAACCGGCCACGAGATCAGCCTCCTCCGTGAAGAGGAACCCGCCCGGCGGGTCCCCGAACTCCTCGGCGGCCGCGACCTGCGGCGGCAGCAGGGCAGCGATCACGCCGCACCGCCGGGGGCCGGCAGGATCTGCACCGGCCAAGGACGGTCGAAGGCGTGCTTCAGGCGTTCCCGTGGGTAGCCGAGGGACACCTCCTCGAAGCGGACCCCGTCGTGCCACGTGGTACGCGGAATGTGGAGGTGCCCATACACGACGGCGGTCGCGCCGTACCGGGTGTGCCAGTCGGCCGTCTGTTCGCTGCCGCACCACTGCGCGAACTCGGGATGGCGCAGGACGGCGGTCTCCTCCCGTTTCAGGGGGAAGTGGTTGACGAGTACGACCGGCAGCGCGAAGTCGATCTCGGCGAGCCGTCGTTCGGTCTCCGCCAGACGTGCACGGCACCACGCGTCCCGCGTCGGATGGGGGTCGGGGTGCAGCAGGAACTCGTCGGTGCACACCACGCCGGTCTCCTCCGCCCGCGCCAAGGACTCCGCCTTGGTGAGCGTGCCGGACGCGCGGAAGCTGTAGTCATAGAGTACGAACAGGGGCGCTACGACGGCCGGCCCGCCGTCGCCCTGCCACACCGCGTACGGGTCCTCCGGGGTCAGCACACCGATGGAGCGGCACAAGTCGACGAGGTGCGCGTAGCGTTTCTCGCCGCGCAGTCGGCACGGGTCCTTCGGATGCGTCCACAGCTCGTGGTTTCCCGGAGCCCAGATGACCCGTTCGAACCGCCGCGCCAGGATGCCCAGCGCTCGTTCCACATCAGCGACGAGCTCACCCACGTCGCCGGCGACGACGAGCCAATCGCCTTCCGATGTCGGGCGTAGACGTTCCAATACCGAACGGTTCTCGGCGTACGCGACATGCAGGTCGCTGACCGCGAGAAGCCTGGCACTTGTTTTGAGCAACCCCCCGGGGTCGACCTCCGCCACAATTCCCTCCCGTGTCGCAAGATACCTCATTTGATTTCGGCGGCTTCTGTCGGGGCGGGCACGCAAAACAGAACCCGACAACCTGTTTGTTGAATCTTGCATTGTCGTACTGGGTGGAATCAAGTGAATCCTGGGTGTCCAGCATGGGTTGCACTAGTGAAGGATGCGTCCGGGTGCCCGGTCGAGGGACCCCCTTGAGGGGACCGATCTTTTCAGCCAACCTACGGGGAAAGATGGCCGGTTCTCGTCTCTCGAATGCCGCAGAGCCATTCCGCTTGCGCCCGTGGCGCTTGGCCGGTGCGGCCTGGCTGCGGGCAAGCAGCAAACGGTGAACCCTCCACTTCAAGCCCGGGGCGGCGGCGCACTTGAGCCACTGACCGCCGGACAGGTGTCGTCAGCACATATCGCCTTGACAGATCGACTGAGCGGTTGCCAGGGTTGTCGTCGTAGATCAACGGTGCACGGATTGGGCTCTGGCCTGCATATCCGTACATCGTTGAAACGGGGGAGAGGGTTCGGTGAAGTTAGCGCAAGAATTTATATTGGATGTGGCCACCTGGATTCCCGACGGCAGGGAAAGTGTGAGCGCGATGGTCGCCGCCGGACGCTTGACCGTCGGTGACGCCGAGGACCTGGCACTCACAGAGGTGCCGGTCTCGGAAGATCTCGCGGCACCCGAGATGGCTGTTCGAGCCGCTCGCCGTGTACTCGCCGCCGCCACGTGGGACCCGGCCCGCATCGCGCTTGTCGCGCACGGGTGGACCTATTACCAAGGGCACGACTTCTGGTCGCCGGCCCATTACATCGCCCATCACATCGGCGCCGGCGCAGCTCTGCCAATGGGCGTGCAGCAGATGTCCAACTCCGGGGCGGCTGCTCTGGGGATCGCGGCGGAGAAGTTGATCGCCGATCCGCGGGCCGAGGCGGCCCTGATCACTACCGGGGACAGGTTCTGCCTGCCCGGCTTCGACCGGTGGGCGGCCGACTACGGCGTGGCCTACGGCGACGCCGGTACGGCCGCGCTACTGCGACGCCGGGGACCGGACGAGCGTCCCGGGGCTCTGCGTCTGCGCTCCTTGGCCTTCGTCACGGACGCCTCCTTCGAGGAGATGTACCGGGGACGCGACCACTTCGGCGTCGCGCCTCTCGCGCACGGCGGCGGCCGCGTCGACGTCAAGCGCCCGAAGAAGGCCTACCTCGAAAGGCACGGCGGCATCGAAGGATTCCGGAACGCGGCCTTGCGGTGCGTGAACCGAGTGCTCCGACTTGCCCTGGCCGATGCCGAGGTGGAGACGGAGGACCCCCGCATCGTGTGCGTGGTCCTGCCCCGGTTGGGCGACAGCGTTCTCGACCTCATGTACCGCCCCGTGCTGGACGCTGCCGTGAAGGCGGAGGTCCTTGCCGTGCGCGAGTCCAGCGGCCACCTCGGAGCCGGCGACCTGCTGGCCAACGCCGAGCACATCGTGGTGTCCGGAGCACTGAAGTCCGGAGACATCGCCGTGGTCCTCGGCGGCGGCGGCGGCTTCACCTGGTCGTGCGCAGTCCTGGAAGCCCTGTAGCCACGGGACCAGGCCGCCGCCCGGAGTATCTCGGGCGTCAAGTCATTTCTCTTTCCCGGCAGGCGACTTCGCGTCCCAGGCCGGAGCGGAAGGAACCCAAGCAGTGAGCAACGCATACGACGTGATCATCAACGGCGCGAGCGTCGGCGGATGTACCGCGGCCATTCTTTACGCACAGCAAGGGGCACGGGTGGCTCTGCTGGAGCGCCGCTCCGACATGGACGCGCACAAGGTCCTGTGTACCCATTACATCCAGGCGTCCGCGTACCCCGTCATGGTGGCGACTGGCCTGGACAAGGCACTGGAGCAGGTGGGGGCCATCCGGAACACCGCCCACTACTGGACCCGCTGGGGCTGGATCAGACCGCCGCACGACGCGGCCGGCGCCCACGGTTACAGCGTGCGCCGGGAAACCCTCGACCCGCTGCTGCGGCGCCTGGCCGCAGGTACCGAGGGCGTGGACCTGAAGCCGGGCCACACGGTGAACGAGCTCCTCGTCGAGGACGGCCGCGTCGTGGGCGTCGCCGGCACCGCCGACGAAGAGGCATTCTCCCTGCGTGCCCGGCTCGTCGTCGGCGCGGACGGCAAGGAGTCGACGGTCGCCCGACTGGCGGGGGCCCGTGCCGAGACGACGGAGAACGGCCGCTTCAGCTACTTCGCGTACTTCAAGGGCCTTGCCCGGCAGGCGGGTGACGCCGCACGCGTCTACTACCTCGAGCCCGACAACGCGTACGTCATGCCGATGGAGGACGACGTCACCGTCATCGCGGCCGTCGTGTCGAAGCCGCGCCTGGGCGAGTTCAAAGCCGACCTGGAAGGCGCGTACATGAACTTCGTGCGCTCCCTGCCCGAGGCTCCGGACGTCGACAGCGCCGAACGGATCTCCAAGATCATCGGAACGGTCAACTACCCGCTCGTCTCCCGCGAGCCGGCCGGCTCGGGATACGCGCTGATCGGCGACGCGGCTCTGGCCAGCGATCCTCTGGCGGCCGTGGGGTGCGCCTGGGCCATGCAGTCCGCCCAGTGGCTGGTATCGGAGAGCGCGCCCGCCCTCACCGGTGGGGGCGACGCGACAACCGACGCCGCCCTCGACGCCGCGCTCCGGAAGTACAGCGCGCGCCACGCCGCGGAGACCGGGCCCCACCACCACCTCATCGCCGACTTCGCGACGGCCCGTCCCTTCAACGAAATCGAGGAGTTCTCCTTCTCCGCCGCCGCGCGCGACCCCGAAATGGCCGCGCACTTCCACACCTTCGGCTCCCGTCTCATGACGGTGGAGGAGTTCCTGTCGCCCGAAATCGTGGCGCGCATGGAGAAGGTCAACGGACACGGTCTGTCCGAGGCCGTGCTCCGGCAGTTGGCCGGCGAGGACGCGGCCGACGGGGACGAGGCCGAGGCTGCGAGTCGAACCAGCAGCACGGGTCACACGCACCAGGAACTGTGGGATGCGTGGAACCGGCTCTGGAACGGCGACTACGCCATCGCCGACGACTACGTCTCCCGGACGATGCGGGTCAACATCCCCGAGTTCGGCATGCCCGACCCCGCGACGCTGAGCGACGGCCCGCAGATCGCCGCCTGGATAGCGGCCTTCCGGTCCTCCTACGCCGACGACGCCGCCATCAC
Source organism: Streptomyces sp. NPDC054883 (assembly GCF_053610645.1). Lineage (NCBI taxonomy): Bacteria > Bacillati > Actinomycetota > Actinomycetes > Kitasatosporales > Streptomycetaceae > Streptomyces > Streptomyces sp. NPDC054883. Next base: position 18,725 of record NZ_JBSGYT010000059.1, read on the forward strand.
CGGTGAGCTCGGCCCCTTCTTCGTGGGTGACTACGCCATCGGCCGCTGGGTCTTCCGCGGCACCTGGACGGGCGACCGGCCCGCGGCGGCCACGGCTGCGCCGGGCACCGAAGTGACCTTCCGTGGAGTGGACATCCTCCGCTTCGAGGACGGCCGGATCGCCGAGTACTGGCTCAGCGACGACCAGCTCGACCTCTATGCCCGGCTCGGCGCGGTGGCAGGCGCCGAGTCCGGGGGTTCGCAGCAGGCGGCACTGCCCGCCCGCCTGGCCGGGCTCAGCCCTGACGCCGGCCGCGCCGTACTGGTGGAGCGGGCGCTGGACCTGGTGGCGGAACTCCTGGAGGACGAGAGGGTGAGTGCCGCCACCGGCACCGCGACCTTCCTCTCCCTCGGCCTCGATTCCCTCACCGCGGTCGAGCTGCGCAACCGCCTGCAACAGGAAACGGGCCTGCGGCTGCCCACCACGATGGCCTTCGACTTCCCGACCCCCCAAGCCCTGGCCGGCCATCTCTGGACGCGTCTCACCCAGACGGCCGCCGCCGACCCTGCGGATCCCTTCGACGTGCTCGCCCGATTGGAAGAGCTGGCGCCCGCTCTCGCCGAGACCGGCCAGGAAGCGCTCCGTAGGGAGATGGCCGACCGCCTCGGCAGCCTTGCCAAGCGCCTCGCCCCGGCCCCCGGCGCCGCCGGGGAGCAGATCGAGGATGCCTCCGCCACGGAATTGTTCGCCTATCTCGACAGCAGGCTCGCCGCGGCCGAGCACCGATGACCCGTCACCGCCAGACGAGTCAGCCCGCCCCCACGCAAAGCAGAGAGACAAGGCGCATGTCCGACGAAGCAAAGCTCCTGCAGTACCTCAAACGCACCACCACCGAACTGAACCGGGCCGAGACCCGCCTGCGCGAGGTCGAGGAGCGCTCGCGCGAGCCCCTCGCGATCGTGGGAATGAGCTGCCGTTTCCCCGGCGGTGTGAGCACGCCCGACGAGCTGTGGAACCTGGTCGACGAGGGCCGGGACGCCATCACCGATTTCCCGACCGACCGGGGCTGGGACCTGGAGAACATCTACGACCCCGATCCGGCCCGCGTCGGCAAGACCTACGTCCGGGCCGGCGGCTTCCTGCACGACGCATCCGAGTTCGACCCGGCGTTCTTCGGGATCTCGCCCCGAGAGGCCCTGACGATCGACCCGCAGCAGCGGCTGCTCCTCGAAACCACCTGGGAGGCGTTCGAGGACGCCGGGATCGTCGTCGACGACGTGCGCGGCACGAACACCGGCGTGTTCGTGGGGATCATGTGCGACGAGTACGGTCTGCGCTTCCTCAAGACGCCGATCGAGGGCATCGACGGGTATCTCGGCGTGGGCAGCGCCGGCAGCGTCGCCTCCGGCCGCATCTCCTACACCTACGGTTTCGACGGCCCGGCCGTCACCGTCAACACGGCCTGCTCCTCCTCGCTCGTCGCCCTGCACCTCGCCGGTCAGTCGTTGCACCGCGACGAGTGCTCGCTCGCCGTCGTCAGCGGCGTGATGCTGATGGCGACCTCGTTCTCCTTCACCGAGTTCAGCCGCCAGCGCGGACTTGCCCCCGACGGGCGGGCCAAGTCGTACGCGGAGGGCGCGGACGGCACCGCCTGGGCCGAAGGAGCCGGAACTCTCCTCGTCGAACGTCTGTCGGACGCGCGTCGCAACGGCCACCGCGTCCTCGCGGTCGTCCGGGGCTCCGCCGTCAACCAGGACGGCGCCAGCAACGGCCTGACCGCCCCGCACGGGCCCTCCCAGGAGAAGCTGATCCGGGAGGCCCTGGCCTCCGCCGGGCTCACAGCGGCCGACGTCGACGCGGTGGAGGGCCACGGAACGGGCACCAAGCTCGGCGACCCGATCGAGGCGCAGGCGTTGCTCGCCACGTACGGGCAAGGACGCGGGGGAAGCCCCCTGTGGCTCGGTTCCCTCAAGTCGAACACCGGGCACACGCAGTCCGCCGCCGGCATCGGCGGGATCATCAAGATGGTCAAGGCGATGCAGCACGAACGGCTGCCCAAGACCCTGCACGTCGACGCCCCCAGCTCGCACGTGGACTGGGAGAGCGGAGACGTACGGCTGCTGACCGAGCCGGTGCCCTGGCCCCGGGCCGGCCGGCCACGGCGTGCCGGTGTCTCCTCATTCGGCATCAGCGGTACGAACGCCCACGTCATCATCGAGGAACCGCCGGCGCAGCAGGCAGCCGTGCCGGCGCCCGTCGACGGCGCCTTGGTGCCGTGGATCCTCTCGGCCCGCAGCGCCGAAGCCCTGCGCGGGCAGGCGGCCAAGCTCCACACGGCGCTCGCGGCCCAGCACGCGGCGGACGCCGCTCTCACCCTCGCCACCGCCCGGACGCCCATGGAACAGCGCGCCGTCGTCATCGGCAGCGACGCCGGCGAACTGCTGCGCGGCGTGGAAGCCGTGGCGGCCGGTACTTCCGCGGCCCACGTCGTACGCGGCACTACCCGCAACACCGGCCGCACGGCTTTCCTTTTCACCGGCCAGGGAAGCCAGCGGCTGCAGATGGGACGGGAGTTGCACGCCGCACACCCCGCGTTCGCCCATGCCTTCGACGCCGTGTGCGATGCCCTCGACGCCCACCTGGAGGTACCGCTTACCAAAGTCCTCTTCGCCGAGGAGGACCCCGAACGGCTCCTCAACCGGACCGAATTCACCCAGCCCGCGCTCTTCGCGGTCGAGGTGGCGCTCTACCGGCTCGCCGAGTCCTGGGGCCTTCGCCCCGACTACGTCACCGGGCACTCCATCGGCGAGATCGCCGCTGCCCACGTGGCCGGAGTGCTGTCCCTGTCCGATGCGGCCAAGCTGGTCACCGCCCGCGGCCGGCTCATGCAGGCGCTGCCCGGCGGCGGCGCGATGACCGCGGTTCAGGCGACCGAAGCCGAGGCGCTGGCCGCCCTGGCCGGCCGTGAGCACCTCGCATCGATCGCGGCGCTCAACGGTCCGCAGTCCGTGGTCCTGTCCGGCGACGCGGACGTCGTGGCCGAGATCGCCGGACACTTCCGCGATCAGGGCCGCAGGACCAGGGACCTCCCGGTCAGCCACGCGTTCCACTCGCCCCACATGGACGGCATGCTGGACGAATTCGCCGCACTGGTGGCCGGCCTGTCCTTCTCCGCGCCGCAGATCCCCCTGGTGTCCGATGTGACCGGAGCGCTCGCCACCGCCGAGGAGTTGTGCCGCCCCGGCTACTGGGTCGAGCACGTGCGCCGCCCCGTGCGGTTCAGCGACGCCGTCGAGACGCTCTACGCGGAGCGGGTGCGCACCTTCGTGGAGATCGGCCCGGACGGTACGCTCTCCGGCCTGGTCAAGGCGTGCCTCGGCGACGAGCGTCAGGCCCTGGTCGTACCACTGTTGCGGCGCGGCCGTGCGGAGCCGGCGGCGGTGCTGACCGCGCTTGCCGAGCTTTTCGTCCACGGCGTCGCCCCCGACTGGCAGGCGGTCCTCGGGGGTCTCGGCGGACGCCGCGTCGACCTGCCGACGTACGCCTTCCAGCGCGAGCGCTACTGGCTCGACGAGCCCACCACGGCGGGGGACATCACCTCGGTCGGTCTCAGCTCCGCCGAGCATCCGCTGCTCGGAGCGGTGACCCACATCGCCACCGACGACAGTGTGGTGTTCACGGGCAGGCTGTCACAGCAGTCACACCCGTGGCTCGCCGACCACGTCGTCCACGACACGGTCCTCGTACCCGGCACCGCGCTGCTTGAACTGGCCAACCGGGCCGGCGCCCACGTCGGTTGCGACGTCGTGGAAGAACTCACGCTCCAGGAGCCCCTGGTGCTCCCCGCACAGGGCGCCGTCCGCCTGCAGCTCACCGTGGGCGCGCCCGAGGAGGACGGCCGCCGCGCGGTCGTACTCCACTCCCTTCCCGAAGGGGGGCCGGACGAGAGCGGCTGGACGCGCCACGCCGCCGGCTGGCTGGCCCTCTCCCACACCGCCGCGGCCCCCGAGGGGCTGACGGACTGGCCTCCGCACGACGCCTCCGAGGTGGAGCTGGACGGCCTGTACGACCGCCTGGCCGACATCGGCTTCTCCTACGGGCCGGCCTTCCAGGCGCTGCGCGCCGTCTGGCAGCGGGACGACGAGTTGTTCGCCGAGGTCGCGCTGTCCGCCGACCAGCAGGACGCGGCAGGCGCCTTCGGCCTGCACCCGGCGCTGCTCGACGCGGCCCTGCACGCCCTGGCCTGGGACGGGATACGCCACGGCGACGCCGTGGGCCGGCTCCCGTTCTCCTGGAACGGCGTACGGCTGCACGCCGTCGGCGCCGATTCCCTGCGCGTGCGGTTCTCACGCGAGAACCCCGACTCGATCGCCCTGACCGTCGCCGACCAGGAGGGCAACGCCGTCGCCTCGGTGGAATCCTTCGTCTCCCGTCAAGTCGCCGGGGACCGGATCGGTGGGGGCCGCCGTACCTTCAACGACGCGCTGTTCCAGGTCGAATGGGCACCGGTCAGTGCTCCTGCCACCTCGGCCGTCGAGGAGAGCGTCCGGTACTTCGCCTCTCCCGCGCAGCTGCTCGACGCCCTCGCTTCGGACTCGGTCGACGCCGGGGCAACGGTGGTGGATTGCGTCCCGGCCGCTTCGGACGACCTCGCCGCCGCGGTCAGGACCACCACCGGCGAGGTGCTGACCCTCCTACAGCAGTGGCTCGACCGGGGACCTGAGGGCCCCGCCCGGCTCGTCCTCATCACCCGGCGGGCCATCGCCGCCGGCGCCGAGGACGACGTGACCGACTTGGCGACCGCTCCCGTGTGGGGACTGGTCCGCTCGGCCCAGTCCGAGGCTCCGGGGCGCTTCGTCCTGGTCGACCACGACCACCACGCCACCGCCGGTCCCGGGACCCCCGGTCTGTCCGCGGCCCTCGCCACGGGCGAACCGCAGGTGGCCGTCCGCGACGGCGTGCTGCTGACGCCGCGACTGAAGACCAAGACCGTATCGACTGCCGAAACCGACTCACCCGGAGCCGCCTGGCAGGGCACCGTCTTGATGACCGGTGGCACCGGCGGGCTCGGTGCGCTGCTCGCCCGCCACCTCGTGACGGCACACGGGGCACGACGTCTCCTGCTGGTCAGCCGTCGTGGTCCGCAGGCCGCAGGCGCCGAAAGCCTGGTCGCCGAACTGGCCGGCCTGGGGGCGAGCGCCAAGGTCGTGTCCTGCGACGTCACCGACCGCCGGGCCGTCGCCGAGCTGCTGGCAGCGATCCCCGCGGAACACCCGTTGACCGCCGTGGTCCACACGGCGGGTGTGCTCGACGACGGCATCCTGACCTCGCTGACCCCCGCGCGGCTCGACAAGGTACTCGCCCCCAAGGTCGATGCCGCCCTGCACCTGCACGAGCTGACCCAGGACATGGACCTGGGCGCCTTCGTGCTCTTCTCCTCGGTCGCCGGCACCCTCGGCAGCCCGGGCCAGGGCAGCTACGCCGCCGGCAACGCCTTCCTCGACGCCCTCGCACACCACCGTGCCCGGCGCGGGCTGCCCGCGACAGCGCTGGCCTGGGGCGTGTGGGAGCCCACCGGTGGCATGGCCGACACGCTGCAGGACGCGGACCTCAAGCGGATGGAGCGCTACGGCGTCCTGCCCGTCTCCGCCGAGCTGGGCATGGAGCTCTTCGACGCGGCATGCGGGGATTCCGCCGCCGCGCTGGTGCCCGTGCGGCTGGACCGCAAGGCCCTGCGCACCTCCGGCCAGGCCCTGCCGCCGCTGCTGCGGGGGCTCGTGAAGACCGCCGCACGCCGCGCCGGCAACGGGGCGCAAGCCCTCCCGTCCGCCGTCGGCGGCTCGGCGGCTTCGGCCGAGTCCCTGCGCGAGAAGCTGGCGGGGCTGCCCGAGGACCGCCGCCTCAAAGCGGTCACCGACACGGTGCAGGACATCGTCGCCGCCGTGCTCGGCCACAGCAACGTCGACGCCATCGACGCCGAAACCCCCTTCCGGGACCTCGGTTTCGATTCGCTGACCTCGCTGGAGCTGCGCAATGCGCTCAACCAGGCGACCGGCCTGCGACTGCCGGCGACCGTCGTCTTCGACCGGCCCAGCGTGGGCGACCTGTCGGAGCACGTCTTCGGCCAACTGGGCACCCTCGCGCCCGGTGCGCCGGCACCGGCCGCGCCGTCGGGCACCCTGGTCTCGCTCTTCCGAGCCGCGCACGAGAGCGGGCACCTCGACCGGGCGATCGCACTGCTGGTGTCGGCGGCGGGGATCCGTCCGCGCTTCGCGGACGCGGCTCAACCGCCGTCGTTCCCGCGGGCGTCCGGCCCCGCTCAGGCGCCGGTCGTCGTCTGCTTCCCGTCCATGATCGCCATTTCGGGGCCTCAGGAGTACGACCAGTTCACCGCGCACATCGGCGGCCGCGCGGTCTCGGTCCCGCCGCTTCCCGGGTTCACCCCGGACCAGCCGCTACCGGCCTCGCTGCCGGCCCTCGTCGACCTGCTGGCCCAAGGCGCGGCCCGACTCGCCGACGGCAGGCCGCTGGTACTGCTGGGCCGCTCCACCGGCGGCTGGATCGCGCACGCCGTGGCCCAGCGTCTGGCCGAACAGGGCACGGCCCCGCGGTCCGTCGTACTGATCGACACCCTGGCGAGCCCGCTGGACATCAGTGATCTGTCCATGGTCGCCGACCAGATGCTTGACGCACACAGCAGCCAGTGGCTCGACGACGACCGGCTCATCGCGATGGGCGGATACATCCAGCTCTTCGACGGATGGACTCCGCAGCGGCTGTCCGTGCCCACCCTGCTCGTACGGGCGGGGGAACGCACCGGCACGCACGACCGGCCGCGCTGGCCGCTCGCGGACACCACGGTGGATGTCCCAGGCGACCACTTCACCATGCTGGCGGAGCACGCGGGGACCACCGCGCAGGCCGTCACACACTGGCTGGACTCGGTCCTCGCCGGGACGGACCGGGACGGAGCACGGTCATGACCGCTCCGATCGCCACCCTCGAACGGGTGGAGAGCCATCTGCCGGACCGGCGGGTCGCCATAGAGAGCCTGTCGGAGCCGCTGGGCCTGAGCCGGGCCAAGATGTCGCTGTTCCGCAAGGTCCACGGCCTGCACACCCTGCACCAGGACCCCACGGCATCGCTGTTCGACCTGCTCCTGCCGGCGGCCCGGCAGGTCGTGGACGGCCTCCGGGACCCGCGCCGGATCCGGTTCGTGGTCTACGCGCACGCCATCCACGAGGTCGCGCCCGCCGGCTTCGACGCGGCCACCGCGCTGCGCGACGCACTCGGACTCGCTGACGCGGAGGCATTCGCCCTCAGTCAGCAGAACTGCGCCAGTGGGCTCGGGGCCGTCGAGGTAGTGGCCCGGCTCCTGGCCGACGGCGACCCGGCCGACCGGGCTCTGCTCGTCATCGGTGACAAGCCGTACTCGCCGCTGATCCAGAAGGTGCCGAACACGGCCCTCATGGGAGAGGGCGCCGCGGCGTGTCTGATCGCTGCGGCAGGTTCGGGCGACCCCGTCCTTTCCCACGTCAGCCACACCTTGGGGGAGTACGCGCGCCTGATCTCGCTGCCCCCGGAGGAAGCGGCGCTGTACGGCAAGGCATACGCGCCGGTGCTCGCCGACGTGATCCGCAGGGCGGTGCGGGAGGCCGGACTCGCCCTGGAGGACATCGACCTGGTGATCCCGCACAACGTCAACATGCTGGCATGGCGCAACACCATCGGCGAGCTGGGCATCCCGGCGGACCGTGTGTTCCTGGAGAACATCGCACGCTACAGCCACTGCTTCGCCGCCGACCCGTTCGTCAACTACGCGACGCTCCGCGCCGCGGGACGCCTCGTCGCCGGCCGGCACTACCTGATGGCCGGGGTCGGTGCCGGAGCGACGTTCACTGCCCTTGCCCTGACCCACCGGGGAGGTGCGAGGTGACAGCCACCGAGCGGAGCCGGACCAGCCTGCCCACCTGCCCGACGAACCTGGAGAGCACGATGACGGCGCCCGTCACGACACTGGAGGCCGTGGAGTCCTTCACACCTGAGCGGATCGTGCCCATCAGCCAGCTGGCCGACAGGCTCGGCCTGCGCCGGACCAAGCTCCGGCTCTTCGAGCGCGTCCACGGGCTCAAGGAGATCCGCTTCGACCAGGAACTCGACCTGTTCGACGTAGTGCTGCCGGCGGCGCGACGCATCACGGCCGACCCGCTGGTGCGGGAACGGATCAGGTACATCGTCTACGCGCACACCACCCAGGCGGTGGCGCCGGCGCACATCAGCCCCGCCCAGGAGATCAAGGACCGGCTCGGGCTGGCCGATGCCGAGGCATTCGCCCTCAGTCAGCAGAACTGTGCCAGCGGTATGGCCGCGGTGGACACCGCCGCGGAACTGCTCAGGGCGGAGGGCCGACCGGGCGACCACGCCCTGGTGATCACCGGCGAACAGGCGTTTTCGCCTCAGATCCAGCTCATCCCCGACGTCGCCATCATGGGCGACGCCGGAGCGGCCTGCCTCGTGACGCTCGACGGCGGCGGAGACCGGGTGCGCTCGTACGCCACCCGTACCCTGGGTGAGTTCTCGGCGGCCATGCTCCTCGACGAGGAGAAGTCGCTGGAGGTCAGCAAGTTCTACGCGCCGGTGCTGGCCGAGGTCGTACGGGAAGCGGTGGCTCAGGCGGGGATGACCCTCCCCGATATCGACCTGATCATCCCGCACAACGTCAACCTCCAGTCCTGGCGCCAGACCATCGGCGAACTGGGCATCGACCGCTCCCAGGTCTTCCTCGACAACGTCGAGCGCTACAGCCACTGCTTCGCCTCGGACGTGTTTCTCAACTACACCACGCTGCGCGACGCCGGCCGCCTGACAGCAGGGCGCAACTACCTGTTCGCCACGGTCGGTCTCGGCGCCACCTTCGCCGCCATGGTGATCACCCATCAGCACACCGACCCGACCGGGGGCACGGCATGACCAACGCCGACGAGTTCCGGGTACAGGGCCTGCCCGTCTCCGAGATCGCCGCGGAGTTCGGCACGCCGCTGTACCTCTACGACACCGACGTGCTGCGGGACGTCTACCAAGGGCTGCGCACCCGCATGCACCCCGGAGTCGACATCTTCCTGTCCCTCAAGGCCAATCCCAACATCAGCATCATCGGTTTCCTGGGCACCCTCGGGGCGGGAGCCGAGGTCTCCTCGCTGGCCGAGCTGGAAACGGCCCGTCGCGCCGGGATCGCCCCGCGGGACACGATCTTCCTCGGGCCGGGCAAGACCCGCGCCGAACTGGAAGCGTGCGTGGCCGCCGATCTCCACGCCGTCGTCTGCGAGTCGCTGGAGGAACTCGAAGCACTCGACGACCTGGCCGTCGCGTCCGGGCGCGAGCGGCTGCCGGTGATGCTGCGCATCAATCCCGGCTTCCGCACCAAGGGATCGGGGCTGGCCATGGGTGGCAAGCCCCGTCAGTTCGGCATCGACGAGGCGGAGGTGCGGGCGGCGCAGCGGTTGCTGAAGGGGCTGCGCCGGGTGCACGTCATGGGCGTGCACGCCTACATGGGCACCCGCTTCCTCAACCACGAAGACCTGGTCCACAACACCCGGCAGATCCTGGCAATGGCCGAGTCGTTGTCCGAGGAGACCGGTATCGAGCTCAGGACCGTCGACTTCGGCGGGGGCTTCGGCGTTCCGTACTTCGACAACGAGACCGAGCTGGACCTCCCCTCACTGACCGAGGGGATCAACGAGGCCGTCACGGAGTTCCTCGACCGGCACCCCGAGTGCCGCCTCATCAACGAGCTCGGCCGCTATCTCACCGCTCCGTGCGGCACGTACGTCACCCGGGCGCTGTTCGTGAAGGAGTCGATGGGCGAACAGTTCGTCGTCGCCGACGGCGGCACCAACCACCACATGGCCGCGGTGGGGGTCGGCAGCTTCGTCAAGCGCAACTTCCCCATCCGCTCGCTGACCCGGTACGCCGAGGAGCCCGTCGGCACCTACACGGTCACCGGCCCGCTGTGCACGCCCAACGATGTGATCGGCAAGCGGGTGGCGCTCCCTCCCGTCACCGCCGGCGACCTCATCGGCGTCGAACTCTCCGGCGCGTACGGCCCCTCCGCCTCCCCGGGGCTCTTCCTGAGCCACGGGTTCCCCGCAGAGGTCATGGTCCACGACGGCAGGGCCCGCCTGGTGCGGAGCCGGGACACCGTCGAGGACCTCCTCGGCAAGCAACGACTCATCGATTTCTGATCACCCCCACAAGGAGCATGACCATGGACAACAGCACGATCGTGGCGCAGGTCGAGACCGCGCTCGGCGAAGTACTGGAGCGCGAGGTCACCGGTCTGACCGAGGACGTCCGTCTCTTCGAGGACTTGCACCTGGACTCCACCTCCGTGATGGAGATGCTGATGGAGCTGGAGGACAGCATGAAGATCGTCATCGATCCCGAGAACCTCGACATGGACGACTTCCAGTCCATCGGCACCCTCACCGAGTACCTGCGCCGGATCAGCCCCGAGCCGCAGGACGCGGGTGAATGACATGACGACCGTAGCCGCATCATCCGTCGTACGGGCGCCGGACGGCCGTGCCTTCCATGAGGACCAGGCCATCCTCGGCTTCTATCGCGATCTGGTCGAGCCGTTCGGCTCGACCGTGGACGAGCAGTTGCTGCGCGACGGCCGCAATGTGTTCCACAAGGACCTCGTCGACCGGCTGGTGGGCGGCGAGGACATCGACGTCGCCGCCGACCTGGTCATCGTCACCCACGCGCTGCCCGACGTGCACCCCTTCACCGCGGTCGCCTCGCACCTCAACATGCTGCTCGGAGGAGGTGCGCAGAGCTTCAGCATCAGCGAACAGGGGTTGGCCGCTCCGTTCACCGCGCTGCGGATCATCTCCGCCTACCAGCGCGGGGGCCGGTCCGAGCGCGCGGTGCTCGCGGTGCTGGAGCAGACCACTCTGCCCACTCCGCACCCCCTGGTGGACTCCGGCGACCTGGTGGACTCCGGCGCGCTGCTCGTATTCGAGGGCGGCCAAGGTCTGCAGGTCGGGGGCGTCGAGTCCTTCCCCGACGCGGAGGCCACCTCGGCCCGGCTGAAGGAACTGGCCACGGACGGGGGCGCCGATACGCTGCTCGTCCTGGGCCCCTGGGTCCAGGAGCAGACGTCGGAGGCCGGGGCGCAGGTCCACCGGGTCCCGTCCGGCAGCTACTGCACCAGCGTATGGCTGGACCTGGCCCAGCACTGGCGGACATGGCAGAGCGACTACCGGCAGGTCGTCCTCTGCGACGTCGACCCGCTCTCCGGCCGTGGGCAGTTGGCCCTGTTCACCACCGCTGCCGTCGCCACGCCCTAGCGGAACCAGCGGATCAGGGGCCACCACGCCCAGACGAAAGGATCGGACGCGAGATGCGCATCGGGGTCGACGTGCTCGCCCTAGGTGAACTGGACCGGCTGAACACCCGCGGCTGGTTCCGCCGGCACACCTACGACCAGGAGGAGTTGGCGCTCGCCCAGTCGCTGTCACCGAGCCGGGCGAGGGAATTCCTCGCCGGCCGGTTCGCCGCCAAGGAGGCCGTCCTGAAGGTCCTGGGTACGGGCTTCGGCAAGGGAATCAGCCCCGCGCACGTCCGCGTACTGCGCGACGACCGCTCCGCCCCCGTCGTCCGGCTGGCCGGAGCGGCCGCGCGGCGGGCGGCCGAGCTCGGACTCGGCACCATCGCGGTCTCCATCGCCCACAAGAACGAGTGCGTTGTCGCCGTGGCGATCGGCGGCGCCCCCGACGACGACCCGACACTCGGCCCCGGCCAGGCCGCGGTGGCCACCCGGGTCGCCGTACAGAAGATCGCCCGCTCACGAGCGGGTATCGGAATAGCGAGGAACGGCAATGCCTGAGGAAGTCAGCGCCACCCTCAGGGTGCGCATGAGCCAGCAGGACGTCCACTACGGCGGCAGCCTGGTCGACGGCGCCCGGCTGCTGCAGTTGTTCGGGGACCTCGTCACCGAAATCACCATCCGCAGCGACGGCGACGAGGGCCTGCTCACCGAGTACCAGCGGGTGGAATTCCTCGCTCCGGTGCACGCGGGGGATTTCATCGAGGCCACCGCACGGCTCATCGCCCGCGGCAGACTGCGAAGAACCGTCGAGTTCACCGCGCACAAGACCATCGAGGCCCGCTACGACCTCGGGCCCACCAGAGCCGAGGCGTCCGGAGAGCCGACCCTGGTCTGCCGCGCCGTCGGCACCGCGGTCGTTCCCCCGGCCGCCGCACGCCGCAGAGCCCGGGAGGCCGCCCCCACGAAGGACCCGGCCCAAGCCCCTCCGTCCCGGGTGTGACCCGGGCATTGAGCAAGATGAACGAAGGACTTTCCTCATGACCACCCCCACCTCGGCCACAGCCCTGCCGGGCCGTGTGCTGGCCGTCGCCGTGTGCAGCGCGTTCCTCGTCGGCCTCGACTCGATGATCACCGTGCCGCTGATCCCCGAGATCGCGGCCGATACCAACACCGCCGCCCGTGCCGGCGGTCTGTTCGTCAGTGCCTATGCGCTGCTCTTCGCCCTCGTGGCACCTCTGTGCGGCGCCATGTCGGACCGCCTGGGACGGCGCCGGATCCTCTGCACTGGTCTGGTGATCTTCGCTCTGGCCAACGTGCTCACCGGCCTGGGTGGCGACTTCACCCTCATCCTGGTCAGCCGCGCGGTTGCCGGCCTCGGGTCGGCCATGATCATGCCGAGCGTCTACGCCATGATCGCCGAGAACTTCCCGTTCGAGAAGCGCGGCAAGATCATGGGCATCGTCGTGGCCGGCCTGCTCAGCTCCACTGTGCTCGGCGTACCGCTCGGCTCCTACCTCGCCTACCTGATGACCTGGCGCGCCGCGTTCTTCGCCGTCGCGGTCGTCGCCGCCGCCGTCTACCTGATGGTCCTCCTGCGGCTGCCGGCCGTGGCTCCCAAGGACCCGCAGGAGCGGGCTCCGGGCAACCCGGTGGTCGGCTACCTCGGCATGATCCGACGTGCCGTCACCACACCCGCGCTGTTGTGCGTTCTGGGCTCGACACTGCTGTGGAGCGCCGCCCTGTACGGCATGTTCTCCAACATCGGAATCTTCTTCGCCGAGCGCTTCGACTTCAACGAGGCCCAGACCGGATTCGCGATCATGGGATCCGGAGCGGGCAGTATGACCGGCGCCCTCCTGGGCGGACGGATCGCCGACCGGCTCGGCAAGCGCCGTGTGCTCGTCGTCGCCGCAGTGGTGGCGGCCGCAGGGGTGACCGCCGTACCGCTGATCGGCAAGCACCTCGTCGCCGTGCTCGTCGTGTTCATCCTGTGGGGCACCGCCGTCGGCGTCGGGCAGCCGGCCCTCAATGCCCTCGTGAGCGAGCTCCGCCCGGAAATGCGCGGCACCGCGCTGGCCCTCAACGGCTCGGCGCAGTACACCGGCATGATGCTGGCCACCAGCATCGCGGCGGCCCTCCTCCAGGGCAGCTTCTCCTTCACGGTCATCGGCGCGTTCTGCGGGGTCTGCGCCCTGGCCATCCTGCCCCTGCTGATCGGGGTACGGGTCACCGCGCCCCAGGAGACGCCGGCCCAGCCCGCCACCAGGACGGAGGCCTCCGCATGAGCGCCCTTGCCGGCCAGGAGACGGATCCCGGAAAGATCCTCTTCGAGCGGTTCGTCGATCTGTGGAACGGCGAGGTGGACTTCCCGGACGCCGCGGAGTTCATCGCCGACGAGTTCACGGTGCACAGTGCCGAACTCGCCCGCTACCTGGGTTTCCCCGATTCCAATCGGATCACCACCCGGGACGGGCTCCTCGACTGGGTCGGGGCCGTTCGTGGGCTCCTCCACGACGTGCGGTTCACGACCGACCCCGGCCCCATCCGGGACGGCGATTACGTGGCCGGCGGCTATACGGTGACCGGTACCTATGCCGGCGGAGCTCCGGCGGCGACCGTCGAGCCGGGAACCCCCGTGCGGTATGCGGGAATGTCCATCGTGCGCCTGCAGGACGGCAAGATCGCCGAGTACTGGGTGCTGTCGGACGGCCTGGGCCTCCTGTCACAGCTGGGAGCCGTGGCAACTCCCTGACCGTCCGCCCTTACCCGCATTCAGAGGATTGTTGACCCATGCCTGAAATATCCCTACTTCACGATGTGCTGGACTCGGCCGCCGAACGGTGGCCGGACCGCCCCGCGGTGTCCCGGCTCGGCTCGACCGCGACGTACGCCGAACTACGGGACGCGAGTCTGCGGCTGGCCGCATGGCTCCACTCCGAGGGTGTTTCCCGGGGACGACGGCTCGTCATCTCTCTGCCGCCCAGCCCACTGGTGCCCGCACTCGTCTTCGCGGCCTCGCGCGTCGGCGCCGTCTACACGGTGCTCCACGAGCAGGTCGTCGGAGCACCGCTGGAGCATGTCCTCGGCGACTGTGAACCCACCCTGGTCGTGGCCGACGGCGCGTCCGTGCTGGACACCGTCCGCGCCCTGGGCATCAACGCAGTCACCGCACCCCAGGTACAGGCACGGGCGTTCCCCGTCCCGGCCACACCGGCGCACTCAGCACAGATGCTGCCCGCACCCCTCGCCGTCGACCCGCTGTCCCTGATCTACACCTCGGGCACGACCTCGGCACCCAAGGCCGTGGTGAGCACGCACCAACAGGCCGTTTTCGCCGCCCAGGCCATCCAGCAAGTCCTGGACTACCGCGCCGACGACGTCGTCTACTGTCCGCTGCCCCTGTCCTTCGACTACGGGCTCTACCAACTGTTCCTCGGCGCGCTCAGCGGATCCCACATCGTGCTGGGCAGTGCCGCCGAAGCCGGGCCGGCGCTGCTGCGCAACCTCCTGGAGAGCGGCGCGACCGTACTGCCGGCCGTACCCTCGGTCGCCGAATCACTGGCCTGGCTGCTCAAGCGTGCCTCGCGGCGACCCGCCCTGCGCCTCGTCACCAACACCGGTGCGGCCCTGTCCACCGAGACGCTCAACGCCCTGCGCGCGGCGATCCCGGAGCTGAAGGGGCAGGTGATGTTCGGACTGACCGAGTGCAAACGCGCCACCATCATGCCCCCGGACGGTGACCTGCTCCGGCCCGGATCATGCGGTCTGCCGCTGCCCGGCACCGAGGTCTTCACCGTCGACGAAGAGGGCAACAGACTGCCGGCCGGTGAGATCGGCGAGATCACGGTCCGCGGTCCGAACGTCATGGCCGGCTACTGGCGGCGTCCCGAACTTAACCAGCAGAAGTTCCCGCTCCGCGACGGTCTCTTCCCCGAACTGCGGACCGGCGACTACGGCCGGCTGGACGAAGACGGCTACCTGTACTTCTCCGGTCGTCGCGACGACCTCTACAAGGAGCGGGGTTTCCGGGTCAGTGCCACCGAGGTGGAGGCCGCGGCTCACCGGATCCCGGAGGTCGTCTCCGCCGCCGTCCTCCCGCCGTCCGGGAAGAAGTCGGCGCTGCTTGCCGTGGTCACCGACCTGGAACCCCAGGCCGTCCTCGAACGGATGCAGGAGCAGATCGAGGAGTACAAGATTCCACGCCGCTGCGTGGTCCTTGAGACCCTTCCCCTGAGCCGCAATGGGAAGGTGGATCGCAAAGCACTGGCGGCCCTCCTCGAAGACCGGGCCCGCTCGTCCACCACCGTGCGCTGAGACTCCGGGCGCTGACTGTACGGCCGGCTCATGAGGGCTGCGGCGTGAGATTCCGCCGGCGGCGACGAAGTCGCCGCCGGCGGTGTTCTGCTCGGAGGCGCCTGTCCGGAGGGACGGTGGAAGTCCACGCCGGCTTTCCGTCCCGCAGCCCCCGCTCCAGGCCGCGCACGAGGGCCACAGCCTCTTCGGCGTTCTCGACCCCGCCGATCACGGCGAAGGGACTGCGTCGGCAAACCTTGAACCGCCCGTTGGCGTGGTTGAGCGGCGGCAGCCTCCAGCAGCGAGACGATGCTCGGACGGGGGCGCCCGGGCGAGCGGATCAGGTGTACCGCGTGCCTCCACTGCCCGCTGGGCAGGAGCGACCGCCAAGATGCCTCGACGGCCTCAGCCGTCCGACCAGGCCCGGGCGAGCGAGGTGAGCGCGGATGTTCCTGAACCCCCGGCGGACCAGGCCGGGGTGAGCCGGTCGGAGGTGGCGGGTTTCTCCCAGGGCCTGCTGAGCGGGTGGCCCGGTCCTACGGGACCACTGCACGTGCCGACGGCCGCCGGCCGGTTCAGCGACTCCCACGGACGCCTGCCGTGAGCCACTTGGGTGTGTGCGGTTGATTGTGTCCGGCCTTTGAGGGATCAGCATGTTAGAGATGTAAAGAAATCGTCGGAAAACAGGAGGTATGTAGTGATGCGTGCTCATCTTCTCCGCATGGCGGCTGTCGTCGGTGCCGCCGCAGTCATGACCCTCGGCGGCGCCGCCGTGGCAAGCGCCGACGGGGGTGTCGGCAATTCGGGTATCGGTAACTCCGGCGTAGGCAATGCCGGTATCGGCAACTGGGGTGTGGGCAATGCCGGTGAGGCGAACGGGGGACTGGGCAACGCCGGCATCGCCAACTCCGGGATCGGTAGCGCTGGAATCGGCAACGCCGGAGTCGGCAGCGCGGGTATCGGCAACTGAGAGCGACCGGCAAATGGATCATTTGAGGCGTCGGGTCGTGGGGCGAGTGTCCCAGCGGTAGCGGCTGGTCGCGCGGCGGATGAGCATACGGAGCGTGACGAGCGTGGCGGCAAGGTAGAGGTCCGCGGTCACCCACCGCCTCCCAGTCTGGCCTCTCCGCAGATGGACGTCTTACCGATTGGTAGGTTGACGTCCGCAGCGAGGCAGTCTGGGGGGAACCGGTGGGGATGCGAAGCGGGTGCCGAGGCGCCGGGATGCTGTGGACGTGGGGCGCGGCCGCTCTGGCGGTCCTGGGCGGAGTGAGCTGGCTGCTGGCATGGGGCATGGCCCCGCCGGAGGGGTCCGTGACGGCGTTGACGGGGCGGGGGCCTAGGGGTTTCGCCACTTCGGCGCTGGGCGCGGTTGCTGCCGGGGCCTGGATGGCCGCGTCCGGTGCGCTCGCGATTGCGTTGGTCATTGGGGCGCTGGATACGGTGCGGGGCTGTTGGCGTGCTGGTCGCCGGTCGGGTATGAGCGCCGGGGCTCTGCTGGCAGTAGGCGTGGCCGGTGGGGCAGTCCTGGCTTGGGTGCACCGGATGCTGGCGGAGATCGTCCCGGAAGGCTCCATCGAGGTGCGCCCACACCCGGGCGCCACGGGGTCCATAGAGGTCTCCTACGGGCCCGATCTGCTCGTGATCGTGCTGATGGTCGTGGCGGTGGGCCTCATCCGGGGATGCCGCCGTGCTGATCGTCAGCCGAGGGGCCATGAGCCAGGCGCCCGCGCGTAAACCGGCGCATGGTGCTGGCTGCCGTGGGATGTCATCCCGGCCGTGAAGGCGGGCACGCGCGTGGAGTTCTCTTCGCTCAGTGATCACCGGAGGGCTCGTGCGCAGTGAACGCGGCCGAAAGGCCGAGGCCGCCGCAGCACGGCGACGGCCACCGGCGGCGTGGCTGGTCGAGCGCGAGATCGGCGCCGGCCGACCGCCGGGCCGCGTCCACGTCGGGACGTGCTGGGACACCGGCAACACCGCCGGGTGGCTGGCAGCGAACAACGCGGCCGCAGTCGCTCGCGGCATCACCCTGGCGTGAGCGTGCAGGCTGAGACCCGTACGGGCACGCCCGCCGTGCCCGTACGCACCAGCGCGGTCATCCTCGACGGCCGCCAGATGTGTCTCATCCACCGTCGCCGCTCTGCCGGAGACCAGTACTCCGTACCCGGCGGCCTCGTCAACGACATGGAGGAGATCCCGGCAGCACTCGCCCGAGAACTCCACGAGGAACTGGACCTCGACCTCAACGAGGTCCCCGAGGCGCCGCAACTTCGCTGGGTTGGCTTTGTAGCCGCGTTTCGAGAACGTCTGTTGCCCGGCAGCAGGAACACTGAGCTCTTTCAGAGTGGCCACTGATCGGGTGACCGGCCGGCGTCCCGCAACGCACGAAGCTCCTGTGCCGTTGAGAGAGGTGTTCGACGTCTCAACTCATCAGCGCAGGAGCCTCGTTGGTTACCTATCCTGCCTCACTCGACCTGGGTAACCATGCTCATCGTCACCCGTGAGGGTGACCGCCGCTGCCGGGCGCCCGGCCTACTGCGGGTCCTGCGGGAAGCCGATCCCGGCCACGTCCTGCTCGACGGAACACTCGCCGAGTGCGACCGGGTCGGCGACAGCCGGGCCGGCTTCCCCCAAAAGCACCGCCGCCACGGCGTGAACCTGCAGGTCGTCACCGATCCCACGGGCAAGCTGCTGTGGATCTCGCCCGCACTGCCCGGCCGCACCCACGACCTGACCGCAGCCCGCACCCACCGCATCATCCGGATCTGCGAACGCCAAGGCGTCCCCGTCCTCGCCGACCGCGCCTACATCGGGGCCGGCTCCTGGGTCACCACACCGATCAGACGCCTTCCACACCAGGACCTCACCGCGACCCAGCGGACGATCAACCGGGCCCTGTCAGGGCACGAGCACCCGTCGAACGAAGTGTCGCGCGACTGAAATCCTGGCGCATCTTCCGCCGGGCCCGCTGCAGTCCCAACCGGATGACCCCCATCGCCGCCGCCGTCCTCACCCTGGAGAGGCAACGCTGAAAACGCTCAGTGTCACGCATCCGGCGTGTCCGGCTCATCCGGATCCGGTGCATCCGGCCTGCCTGGCGGATCCGGTGCGTTCGGCGCCCCCGACACCGCCCTGCGCGCCCTCGCGCCGCTCGTCCGGGCGACCGCCTCCGCCCTCGACGCCGCCCTGCGGGACGAGGAGTTCACGGCGGACCTCGACCAGGCCCGCGCCCTCGACCTCGCCCACCGCGAGGCCCACCCCGCCCGGCACGACGACGTCCCGCGCGCCGGGCTGCACCTGACCCACGAGGCCCTCGCCGACCACGCCCGGGACGGCGGCATGCCCGCGACCGGCCGCACTCCACCGTCGGTCTGAACCGGACGGGCCCGTTCGGCCCGGCCGGAGTATGACCGGACTGTCACAGGATCGGGTCGCGGGAACGAACCGGGAACCTCGTACATCTAGCCGGTCAGCGGGGCTCTGCGGGGCCCCGCCTGACGGAATCGGCAAGAACCGGCCGGGTTGGCCGGGGGTGAGTGGCAAGGCGGGGCAGGGATGAAGGCGGTAGCGGTGGCGGGCGGTTCCCCGGACACTCCGAAGTCTACGGAGACGGAAGGGACCGAGCTCTCGGGAACGCAGAACACGCCTCCCGAACCCCCGGGCGACACCCCCCGGCCCACGTCGGACTCCACTACGAGGACGGACCCGGATAAGGCGTCGGCTGACGACGCCCGGGAAAACGCGCTCGCGGAGGGCCCCCACGGCGCACCCATGGCGACGGCAGAAGCCGAGTCGGCCGCCGAGACGGAGTCCGCCGAGGTCGCGTCCGCCGGACCGGTGGCGAAGGTAGAGGCTGAGCCGGAGGCTGACGATGCCCGGGACGCCGAGCCCAAGGAGGGCTCGCGGGGTGAACCCGTGGCTGAGGCGGACGCGCCCGAGACCGCACTCGCGGAGGGCAAGCGGGGCGGGACTGTGGCGGAGGTGGAGGCGGACCAAGACGCCGAGGTTGATGCCGTGCGGAAGAACAGGCTCGCGGAGGGCACGCCGGGCGCACCTGTGGTGACGGCAGAAGCCGAGTCGGACGCCGAGGCGGAAGCGGAGGCCGAGGTCGAGGGAGCCGCCGAGACCGGGTCCGCCGAGGCCGCAGCCGCCGAACCGGCGGGGAATGCAGAGGCTGAGCCGGAGGCTGACGACGCTCGGGACACGGAGCCCGACGAGGGCTCGTGGGATGAACCCGCAGTGCAGGCTGGGCTGGAAGCGGCCGCTCGGACGAATGACGAGGCGGAGGCTGACGACGCTCGGGACGCCGAGCCCCACGAGGGCTCGCGGGGCGAACCCGTGGCTGAGGCTGACGCACCCGACACCGTACTCGCGGAGGGCACGCCGTGCGCAACCCTGGCGACGGCAGAAGCCGAGTCGGAGGCCTCCACGGACGCCGAGACGGAGGCCGGGACCGGGCTCGAGGTCGCCACGGAGATCGGGTCCGTTGACGGAGCTCTGGCCGAATCGGCGGCGAGGTCAGAAGCCGAGACGGAGGCCGGCGAGACCGCGCCCGTGGCTGCGGCGGCACAGCCCGACGTGATTGCTACGGGCGGGGCCGTACCCAGGACGGCGGCCGCGGAGGGGGACGTACCGGCGTCCGGTGCCGAGGCCAACGACGGGGCAGCATCCGCCCCTTCCGCGGCAGCCATCGGCGAGGCCGTACCCGAGACCAAGAGGGCGGCGGCCTCGGACGGGGATGCACCCGCGTCCGAACCTGCGGCTGGCGGGCCTGCATCCGAGGCCCGTGCCGAGGGCACCAGTGGGAATGTATCTGACCCCCGGGCCGCGGCCGCGGACGGGGACGTGACCAAGTCCGACGCGGTAGCCGGCGGCGGGGGCGCGCCCGAGGCTGAGGTTGGCGGCGGGGACGTACGCCTTGCCGCGCCCGAGCCTGCGGTCGGCGCGGATGGCGCAGTCGACGAGCATGACGAGGCGGCCGAGGAGTCCGCAGAGGCAGCCGGTCCGGACGACGATGCGGGCCGGGAAGACCGGCTTGCTCGGGACGACGAGGCCGACGCCGAGCGGACCAGCCAGTTCGTGGCCCTGAAGGACCTCGGCGCCCCGACGGAGAAGGCGCCTCGGCCACGCGTCGTACCGCCGAACCGCACCCCGGGCCGGACCTCGGCCACGCCCACCACCCCGCCCGAGATCCGGACCCCGACTCCAGGCACGGCCCCGGGGCGGACCCCGACCCCCGCCCCGGGCCCGGCTGCGGGCCCGGGGACCGGCCGGGCTTCGGCTCGGCCCGGGGGGCCTGCCCGTACGTCGGCGGGGACCGCGGACCCGGCCGCGACACCCGCCGCCCCCGCCCCGGAGGGGCCCGCGCCGCACCCCGTCGTCGAGCGCACCCGCGAGGTGCCGGTCCCGCCGCGACCCCCGCTGGATCTGCTGGCCGAGCTCACCAACAACCCGCCTTCGCCCGAGACCCCGCGCCGCACCGTCGTCCGGCGCGTGAAGATCTGGACCCCGATACTCCTGCTCCTCGCCGGCGCCGCCATCGGCGGGCAGCTGCTGCGCCCGCTGCCCGCCCCCCGGATCGTCGCAGCCGAGCAGACGCACACCCTCGACGGACAGTTCTCCGTACCGTGGCCCGCCAAGGGCCAGGGTGCCGTACGCGTCCCCGGCTCCGGCGACATCGGTGCCTTCGGCGAGCAGAAGCCCGTCCCCACCGCCAGCGTCGCCAAGGTCATGACGGCCTACGTCATCCTCAAGAACCACCCGCTCCGCAAGACCGAGGCAGGCCCCCAGATCGAGGTCGACGCGAAGGCCGTCGCGGACGGCACCTCCGAGAACGAGTCCCGGATTGAGGGCTTCGTCGCCGGGGCGAAGTTCAGCCAGCAGGACATGCTGAAGATGCTCATGATCAAGTCGGCCAACAACGTGGCCCGGCTGCTGGCGCGCTGGGACACCGGCACCGATTCCGAGGCGGCGTTCGTCGGGAAGATGAACGCCGCCGCCCGGGAACTCGGCATGCAGAACACCACGTACACCGACCCCAGCGGTCTGGACGCCGGAACCGTCAGCACCGCCGCCGACCAGCTGAAGCTGGCCGAGGCCGTGATGAAGGACGAGGCGTTCCGCGCCGTGGTCGCCCTGCCGAGCGCCGAGATCAAGGGGCTGTCCAAGCCGTTCCCCAACAACAACACCCTGCTCTCGGTCGACGGCCTCAGCGTCAGCGGCATCAAGACCGGGTCGAGCACCCCCGCGGGCGGCACGCTGGTGTGGGCGGCGTACAAGTCGGTCGGCGACGAGACCCCGCTGATCCTCGGCACGCTCATGGACCAGCACGCGGACGGCCCGGACCACAACGGGGAGAACAGCCTGAAGCTCGTCCTGGCCAACAGCGAGAAGATCATCGAGTCGGTGCGGCAGGCGCTCGACTCGGCGCCGGTCGTCCGCAAGGGCCAGACGGTCGGCCACGTGGACGACGGCCTCGGCGGCCGTACCCCGCTGGTGGCCACGAAGGACCTGAACGTGATCGGCGTACCGGGCCAGCAGCTGCAGCTGGTCCTGCGGCCGGGCGTGTCCGGGACCCCGCACGCCGCGAAGGCGGGAACTGAGGTCGGCGTCCTGACGGTCGGTACCGGGGAGGGCGCGAAGCACGTCCCCGTGGCGCTCGGAACCCAGCTGGCCGAGCCCTCCTTCACGACCCGGGTCACCCGCCTGCGCTGACCGAAGGGCGCCCGCGAGCCCGATGCCCGGTACGGACCGTACGACACCGACTCCCGTACCGGGCACCGGCGTCACGCGCCCGGCGTCCCCGGATGTGGACGAGAGCGGGCAGCACTGGACAGCCGCGGCCCCCGCGGGGCGTGGAGAGTGGACACCGCCCGTACGGTCCTGTGGGCCATGGAGCGCCGCCCGCCCAGGCAGCGGTACCCGCACCCCCCACCCGGAGGAACACCAGCCATGGCTCGCGGTGAAGGGAGTGTTCCCACCACCGGCACACGACCGCCCGCGCCATACTGAACACCTCCGCCGGCTCCACTCCGGCCCGGCGCGCCCGGCGGGACACCCCACCCCACCGCTGTTGCGCCCCGACGACTTCCGAGACCCTCCGCAGGTCGAGGTCCTCCAGCTGCTGGTCGGCGTCAGCGTCCAGTGGCCGTGCCGCGTGCGCTCGCAGCGTTCGGCGTAGCGAACCGCGCGAACCGGCTGCCCGGTGCGCCGTGCCGTACCTGGTCGGCAGCCGAACGCCACCGGCCCTATGACAGCCCCGCCGGCGCGCCAGAGGGCGTGTGGGGCGTCTGTCTCCTCCTGTGCGGAGAACCCGTCCTCATCCTTGCCCCAGGACGGCAGCGCATGCCTGAGCGTCTCCTCGTCGACCCCGCACAATCCTGCCACCACAGCCCGGCCTACCGGACTGAGCAGGACTTCCGCGTCCGCGCGAAGCGCGCCACCAGGATGTCGAGGCTGGTGGTTCTTCCACCGCCAGTGCCCGAGTAGCCAGCTGGGTTCCTGGCCGTGGCGGGCAGCGAGCCGGCACATCAAGGACCAGTCGTCTCTCTGCTCAGCGGACCCACACGGCAGATCCCTGCTGAAGGTCGGTCAGACTCAGGCATGACTGTTTGGGCGATCACGCCCTTTGGCTGCCCGCGAGGCTCTCCGACAACCCCCTCGCTCCCTCCACGGGCAAGTGATCCATCGGGCGACTCGCCTGTGAGTAGGTGGGGTGGTGGCAGCGGTTGGTTGTCAGCGGGTGATCGCGCTGGGGAGCGAGTGTGTTCCTCCGCTGGTGGCGTCTATCTCGTTGGGTGTGAGGATTGGTGCGGTTGGCCAGTCGAATTTTTGGGGCTCGGGCCAGAGTCTGGTAGGGGCGGTACTGGTGGGGTCGAGTTTCATGACGAGTTCTGTGTGCAGCTTCGGTGAATCGGCTTCGACGATGAAGAGCGCAATGTGGTTGATGACGATCGTGGTGATGTGGCCTTTTGACTGGCGATCTTCCACTCCGATGACCCAGGTGTCGCCTTCTGGATCTGTCTCCGTGATGGGCTCGGCGATATCTAGGGCGATTCTGCGGTGGCGGGACATGGCGTTCGGGTGCGGTTCGCAGGTGACTGCCCAGACGGTGAGGTTCGCTGGTGGTGTGTTGGTGGTCATGATGTGGGTGCGGTGGTCTTCGGGGACCGTATAGGGATCTCCGTCGACGCGTGCTCTGACCATGGCCGTCTTCGCCGCCCAGGTGGCGAGGACCTCGGCGTCGGCTGCACTGACGTGCGTGTGCTGGCCGCGGAGGAGGGGAACCAGAGTCTTCTCTGCGCGGTTCTCCAGGTCGTTCATCCAGCCGCTGTTGCAGTTGCCGCACACATCCTTGAGCGTCTGATTGAGGATGGACTGGGGAATCTCGCGAGACATGGCTACGTGGATTCCGTCGGGGTAGGAACGGGTGACTGTTTCAGTTCGTGACTTTGGTGCTCCCCAAAGGACTTGGTTGATGAGTTCACGCCGGAGGACGTGTTCACCGGTCATCTTGACTTCGGGCGCTGACCGGCTACAGAACAGGCATTTCTTCATTTCTGCATCCTGGCGTGTTGGCCCTGGGCTTGTCCTGGGTTTTCATCTGGTGCTGTCCGTGTACCGGCAGCGGATCTTGGCTGCCATGGGGTGACCAGGCTGCTGCCATGAGCCGCGTAGCAGCAGGGCGGGTGGCTGTCATGGGTTTGCCCATTCCTAACCGGGTCGCGGTGGGCGCCGAACCGCAGCTGCGATGTGCCGGTTTGGCGTCAGTGGGATGGTGGCAGTGACGGGTCGTCAGTCAGGTGTGTCCCTGCCGGTTGTGTGACCGGGGGGCGTGCTCGTCACTGACGCGGGGGTGGTGTTCGGGGCGGTTGTCGCTGTCATGGGGCGGTACACGTGCAGGTCGCGTACTGACAAGAACACGGGAGATCGCACCACATCCACGACGGCGGGATCTGCACGTGCGACCGCCTGGACGACTACGACCGCGAGCCCGCGAACATGGCAGACCTGGAAGGCGGCGTCAGCGCCTGGTGGTGAACCGCCGCAGGCCTAGCGGCTCCTGGACGGGGCAGGTGATCTGTCCGCGGGAGCGGTGAGTCCGGGGCGCGGCGGGATGGGGCGCAGCAGGGTCTGAAGGGACCGTTCCAGGCCTTTTGCTTCTGGGGCGTGGCCCGGGGTGCCACACGACGCCCGCCCGCCGCCCTACGGGCCCTGGCGGGCCCTGCGGGCGAATCGCCGGGCGCCCTTCGGGCGCGTTCACCGGCGATTCGGTCCGCTGCGCTGCCCCAGACGCAACCTGTTTGTGGGCTCCCGCCAGTGGCCCCTGCTGGCCCACCGCATGGATCAGATCCGCGAATACGGCGGCTCCGCACTCCTCGGCGCGCACCTGGGCCGCCTCCAGGCCGACACCTCCTGGAAGGACGGCCCGTCCTCCACCACGGTCGGGCGGCTGGTGGACGCGACCCTGCACTCCCTGACGACACCGCCCTCGGCGCCGGCCACGCCCGCGTCCCGGGTCCGCGTCTCCCCGGCGGCTGCCCGTTCCCGTTCCACCACCACGCCCGCCGCCGCGGCCCCCGGACAGCAGGCCCCGACGGAAGCCGCCGTTCCCGCCCGCCGGCAGCAGGCCGCACCGGCCAGGGGCGCGGGGCGTACGCGGTGACGGCGGGAACCGAGCTCCCCGGCCGGGAGTACCCGCCGCCGGGCCACGACTACCCGCGCACCTGAACCGGGTGTCGGCCGTTCCAGGATTCTGGAACGGCGCCCGACCCGGTCAGGCGATTCGGCGAGTGTGGCGGGCAAATGCGGAGTGTCGTGGGGTCAGGCGGGGAACATGGCGCTGACGGCTGCTTCCAGGCGTGCGTGTTCCACGGCCAGGGCGCTGTACTGGCCGTCGCTGTGCACGTCCACGGCGGCCTGTTCCAGTGCGGTGCCCACTCGGCTGTATTCGCTGATCAGAGCGCGCTCGATCTCCGAGAAGGCGTTGGAGGGGGCGCTCATCCGGTAGACGGCGACGGGCGAGACGAAGCCGGGAACGTGAACGATCCCCCGGACGGGATACATCTCGATCTTGCCGGTGCGGCGGTTGTGGAAGGCGAGCCAGCCCTCATAGACGCCGGCGCACAGCCTGACGTCCATCCTGGCCCATTCGTTCTTCGGGATGGTGATGCCGCTGGTCTCCGTGTGGGTCTTGGTGACCTCGGTGGTGTTCGTCGTGGTCTTGGCCCACTTGACCGACAGGGACCGCTTGACCTCGCCGCCCTTGAAGTTCACGCCGGCCTCGGCGGTGAGGCCGACTTCCCAGCCTTCCTGGGTGCTCTGCGAGACCGAGACCGTCGTCGTCTCGCTGTACTCAATGGTCTTTTCGCCCTCCTCGGGAAGCGTCGCCGTCAGGTGCGGTGCCACCCCCACCAAATCCCCCACGAACGCCACCGGCTGCTTGCGCGCCGCGTCCGCGACCATGATGGCAGCCACAAACATGTCCGGGTCGTAGAGCAAACCAAACTCAACGGCCTCCTGCACTGACAACTTCTCCGGATTGTCCCGCATGGAGTTGTGGACGACGCTGACGTTGCTTTTGTCGAAGTCCTTGCCGGCCCAGTGGCCCTTGGTCTCCGCGGCCAGCCTGGTGTAGGCGTCCTCCAGCT
Organism: Streptomyces sp. NPDC054883; assembly: GCF_053610645.1. Lineage (NCBI taxonomy): Bacteria > Bacillati > Actinomycetota > Actinomycetes > Kitasatosporales > Streptomycetaceae > Streptomyces > Streptomyces sp. NPDC054883. Next base: position 44,979 of record NZ_JBSGYT010000059.1, read on the forward strand.
TGAGGGTCTTCTCGATGTCAGCGCGGGTGGCAACGACGTCGAAGCCGGCCCGCTGCTCCTTCAACTTGCCTTTGCGTACGGCCTCAAAAGCCCACTTGTGCACGATGGTGGAAGGTGCGTTGAAGGGCGGCTTCTTCGAGTCCCTCGGCAGACAGTTGATACTGCCGATGAGAATGTCACCGAACTTGCTGTACGGCTCTGGCACGAGCGATCTCCCGATCTCCTCTGGCAGGGCTGCCCCCTGCGATGACCATGGAGTACCGGTCGCCCTCCACACAGCGGAACGGGCCGGGACCCGCCCTCACCCGGACAGCCGCCGCCGTTCACCGGGGAAACGATCACTCCGCCCCGCCATCTGGCCAGGCGCACGAAAGGGCGCAATAGGGGGCTCACGCAGGGATTCCCCGCGGGATGTGTGCGTCCAACTCACCCCTGCGGCTCCTGGATCTGCGGCTGCCCCTGACAACGGTCGCGATGCCCTCATTGTCTGGGCCCACCGCTGGGACGACACCCGACTGCGGTACATCACCGGCCATTGTGACGACGACGCCGGGTTTGGGGCCTGCTGCATACGGGTTGTTTCGGCTCCCCACGGGCCGGACCGCACGACCGGCAGGGTAGGGCAGGAGGGAGCACATACCAGAACGGCGAAAGGACAACTGCTATGGGCATCCTCGACAGCCACGGCGACCTTCTTCAGAAGCTTCCTGTCATCGGTAGCCTCACGGACGGCATTATCAGTGCTGGTGCAGGCGGCACCATCACGCAGGACATGGTCAACCAGGCTAAGCAGATCAAGCCCGCTGTGGACCAGGCCAACGGCTGACCCCACAGTCAAGGAAGTCCGCAAGCCCACGGCCTCCAGCACTCGTCGTCATCACCGGCCGGTCCGGACGTGGGGACTGCACGCGCTTACAACCCCTTTCGGCGCACCCTCGCGGTGGGTTACTCACAGGGGTGCAATCCCCCCGTCCTCGGACGAAATTTACGGCTCCCAGGGCTGCGCGACCGCGTTCAACGCCCCCGTGCCTACCGGGCCCAGTGGATGCCGAGTTCGGCGAGGGATGCGAGTTGTTCGGCGTCGAGCCGGTCACGCCGCTGCTGCTGGTTCATGACCCAGATGCCGGTGCGGTGCTCGGTCCCGTCGGGCAGGGCCTGGACGACGCCGCGCCCCGGCAGGCGACCTTCCCGTGCGATGTACTGCGTGAGGGCTTGCAGGCCTTTCTGGAACGCCCCGCCGCCCGTGCCCGGCCCGGATGCCACGGCGGCCCTCGCGGGGGCCTTCCTTGCCCGTCTGGCCTTCTGCGGCTTCACGCCCAGCTTGCCGAGCCTTCGCTGCTGCTCCTGGTTGAGCCGGTCCCAGTCGCGTTGTTGGGTGGTGAGCCAGCGTCCGACGTCGTCGCCGTGCAGGGTGATCCCGGGTACGACGTCGTTGAGCCGGGCGCCGTCTGTGAGGAGCTGGGCGAGGTAGGCGTAGTGGCGTTGCCAGTCGACCGTCCACCCGTGTTCACGGGGGTTCCAGTCGGGGTCGATGGCGGCGAGTTGGGCGGCTCGCCGGCGGGCGCGTTGGGTGTCTTTCCCGAGTCCGCCGGGGCGTCGGATGTTCGTCAACCACTGTCCGAGCGCCCGGTCGAGGGCGGTGGCGTGCCGTGGGGCGGCCAGGGTCCCGTGCAGCTCGAAGTAGTGGCGGGCGGCGGCGAGGTTTTCGGCGAACCCCTGGTCGGTGGTGTCCCACACGATCCCCAGTTCTTCCAGCTCGGCGGCCCGCTCGCCGGTCATCTGCCCGGCCCGGTACGTGCGCCGCTGGTCGGAGAGCCAGCGCCCGAGCGGGTAAGCACCCTCGGTGTGGTCGTACGGCACCTCCAGGTGGTTCTCCCGCTCCCGGTAGCGGTACGCGGCCTCCACGCCCCGGCGCCAGTCCTGCCGCTCGGTGTTGATGACGGTGTAGCTGATCCACTTGGCGATCAGTGCGGGGTCGCGTGGGGCTGCGAACCGGAGCAGCAGCCGGTCTTCCTGCTCGCCCTCGGCGGGTGCCGGACCGACCGGGAGCGACGGGTCGACGACATGTTTCCGGGGTTCCTGTGGAATGGCGAGCATTTCCACAGCCTTTTCATCGTGCGCCCGAAGACCTTCCAGTACCCGAATCAGAGGGCGGTACGAATTCGAGGAAAGCATGTCCTCCGGCTTCTCGTCCTCGGCCAGGAACACCGGAACGATGAGCGTCGCCATTTTGCCCTGTCCCGGCTGTTGGCGCAGGGCCCGTCCGATGGCCTGGACGATGTCCACAGCCGATCCCTTCGGGTCGATCAGGGCGACCGAGTCGGTTGCCCTGATGTCGACTCCCTCACCGAGAACCCGACAATTACTGAGCACGGCGCGCCCCGCCCTGCGCCCGAAGTCGCCGAGGACGGCCTGCCGGTGCGCGCCCTCGTGTTCCCCGCACAGCCACCCCGCCCACACTCGCTCGGGGTGCCGGGCCGGATCCACGGCGTGGAGCCGGGACGCGACGCGGGGGAGGCCGGCGGCGAAGGCTTCGGCCTCGATGGTGCGGTGGTGGAAGGTGATCGTCGTCTGCAGTTTGTAGGCGGCCATGGTCTCCAGCAGCGCGGTCTGCGTCGCGGCGAGCCGCTGTCCCCGCAGCGGCTCCTCGTACCGCTCCTCGCCGATGAGCCGGTCCGGTGTGACGACGGGGTCGGTCAGCTCGGCGACGACGATCTGGTACTTCGCCAAAAGGCCCCGGGAGATGGCCGCCGCCAGTGACAGCTCGTAGACGACGGGCCCGAACACCTTCTCGTCGTCCATCGAGCAGGCCAGCTCACGCGGCAGCCGGTCCCGTACCCGCCGGGTCCGGCCCGCCGTCTCCTCGTCCACGACCTCGACCTGCGCCTCGTACAGCTCCTGCTCCGCCGGCGAGCGTGGAGGGTATTCCTTCCAGATCCTGGGGGTGGCCGTCATGTACAGCCGGCGCATGGCCGGGATGACCTCCTGGTGGTGGATGTCCGCCCACGCCTTCCCCGCCGATCCCGAAGTCCGGTGCGCCTCGTCGACGACCACCAGGTCGAAGACGTCCATCGGCAAGCCGTACGCCCCCTCGTGGGCTTCGGCCAGGACCGGGAGGGAGGCGTAGGTGGCGTAGACGGTGACGGGGCCCCGGCCGTGCCAAAGCCCGAGCTGCGGCGCCGACGTCGTCGCGCGCACCCCCAGGCTCCACAGGGTCGGGTCGTCTTCCAGCGAGCACACCGCCACCGCGGGTCCGGTGTGTCCGGCGATCCTCCATTGCCGGGCCGTCTGCGTCAGCAGATCCAGAGTCGGCAGGAGCACCAACACCCGTCCCTGCCGGGCCAGACGAAGCGCCGCCGCGGCGGCGATGAACGTCTTCCCGGTCCCGCACGCCGCCACCACCGTGGCCCGCAGACCGGCCTCCGGGATCCGCTTCCCCGGAGGAATATCCAGCCCACGGACAATCGCCTCCACCGCCTCCTCCTGATGAGGACGCAGCACGATGTCACCAGACCTCTGCATACGGAACTCCACGGAAAACAGAGCGGCGAAAACACCGCCAGGGGAGGGGTGGAAGTTTCCTCGGGATCCTACACAGCTACACGCATCACATCCGGCGTGATGCATACTGGAGACTGTACTCGTGCCAGACGAGCCTGGCACTGACACGGATGCGCCGTCCTGCTGGCGTGCGTGGCTGACGCGATCGGAGCTGAAGTGTCTGCACTGCTGGACTCACTCATCCGGATGTGCCCTCCGGGTCGCCGTGCAGGGGAAGCCGTCGACTGGGCTGTACTGGAAGAGAGCCTGGGCTTCGGGCTCCCCGCCGACTACAAGGAGCTGTCCGAGGTCTATCCGCCCGGTCTGTTCGGCGAGTTCCTTACCGTCATCAGCCCCATCTCCCCGCTCCCCACTCTCGATCTCCGTTCGCAAATCGAGACCACCCAGCTCACACTCCGCGTCCTGGAGCGTCACGGCAATGAACTCCCGGGGGACCGGAACCTGATGGTCCCGGTCTGCGGGACGGACAACGGCAACTGGGTCTTCTGGCTCCGGGACCCCCTGGAGGAGCCCGACCGTTGGCCGCTTGTGGTGAGCGAGGCGCGTGGCCCTGAATGGGACAGGTTCGACGGCGGGATCGTGGCCTTCCTGGTCGGTGTCCTGTCAGGCACAACGAAGATCGAAGTCTTCCCCGAGAGCTTTCCCTGGAGCAGGCCGAAGTTCAGGGCAGGATGACCCCGAGCAACACGGCCGGCAGGCAATCCCGACCGAGGACAGCCCCGCCCCTGTAACCGGCCGCCCGCGGAGCGGGCTTGTCCTGGAGGCGGAGCCGGAAGGACCCCAGGGCGGGGAGCGGAGCGACCCGCCCAACGGGCCGAAGGCCCGGACCCCGTGAAACGGGGTCACCCAGGCCTGCCGAGCGGGCCGTTCGGGGTGTAGCGAAGCGGAACCCCGAACCAGTCCGGAGCGAAGCGCAGGAC